>CANFUO010000109.1 GCA_947450225.1 Burkholderiaceae bacterium
ATGCCACGCCGAGCGTCCCCGCGCTGGTTGATCCACCATGTAAACCACATAGCCCAACTCTAGAAAATGCTCAGCCCACCCCTTTCGACCATCAGGTGTCATCATCCAATTGGTGGCTGTTTGTGCTGCACCGTGAATCAACACCAATGGGTATGGTTGCTTGACTTGCTGGGGCTGCAGTTTTTCAACATACATTTGTCCTTGCATGACTTCTTTGCCGGGACTCCCGACATAACTACCGCCGACATAAAAAAAACTTCTGCTGCGCACAGGTTGGTCCGGCAAACTTGCACAGGCTGACAAGAGCAATATCAGTGGCCAGATCCAAAACCCTTTTGTTTTTATAAATTGCATATTGCGCCCTTTGACATATTTTTCCACTGATTTTTTAGAACAAAACGGTTGCTCACTAAGTGTGAGTATATGCAATTCTTTAATTCAATTCAATCGGTAATTACGTTGGCAATTAATTCTTAATTATTGAAAATTTAGCGGCATAAAAATACTTCCAGTGATGCATATCGAAAAACTGAAAGAATAAAATCCGTAAAAGTACCTTAGTTTTTGATATCTTTGACTAGACAACAACGCTGGCTTTAGGTGATAGCATCATCAACTACTTTAGAGATAAATAACTAAGGTGACTAATACCTAGAAAGAAAAGCTCCGCATGAAGCAGGGCATAATTTGATTTAAGTGGCCCAGAGCTGAGGATGCTAGACCCTAATCAACCATTGTGGTCACTGATTAAATGTACTAAACTGTTTTGGCATCATCGTAATGCGTTTCTAGCTCATTCGAAAACCTAAAATCTATTTATATGCGCTTACTAATTATCAGGATATTGCTGCTCAGTTCCATGCTGATACTTAATATCAATTCCGTACAAGCGACCTATCCCGACAAGCCCATTAAAGTCATTATTGGCTTTTCTGCTGGTGGTCCATTAGATGCTCATATGCGACTTTTAGTAGACAAACTTCAATCTATCTTAGGGCAGCCGGTAATTATAGATTTCAAGCCCGGGGCAGGTGGAATACTCGGAGCACAATTTGTATCACAATCGCCACCTGATGGATATACTATTTTGTTGGCTAATACTGGGACCATGGTGATTAATCCTGCCGTCTATTCCAAATCATCCTATGAGACTTTAAAAGATTTTCAACCAATTGCACGTACAGCTCAGCAGGCTTTAGCATTGATTGTGAATAAGGACCTCCCAGTCAATTCCTTAAATGAATTTATTGCTTATGCAAAAGCCAATCCAAATAACTTAAATTATGGGTCTGCAGGAAATGGCGGGATTAGTCATTTAGTTCCTGAAATGCTCAAAAGTGAGGCTGGTATTTCGATGACACACATTCCCTTTAAAGGTAGCGCACCAGCCTTTACTGATTTGATAGCAGGGCATGTGCAATTTATGGCTGAATCATTACCTCAAGCAGCAAACTATGCCAAACAAGGCAAATTGAAAGCTTTGGCTATAACTAGTGCAAAGCGTAATCCTGTGTTACCAAATACTCCTACGGTAATTGAAACAGGTGTTGCCAACATAGAAGTTGTAGGCTTTTATGGAGTGTTGGGACCTAAAGGTATGCAGCTAGAGACTGTAAACAAATTGAGTCGTGCTTTTAGGGATGTGCTCGAGTCACCTGAAGTTCAGAAGAAAATGATAGATCAGGGTGCCGACCCCGCCTATCTTAATTCAGATCAATTTACTAAATTTCTCACGACAGAAATGCCACGTTGGGCTAAGGCGGTAAAAGAAGCTGGGGCTAAATTAGACTAATCAGATTAGTGACAAGCATCTCGGATCACTTAAAAGTTGAGGTAATGGGATTACATTCTATGTTGGGTTTTGGTGGTGGATTTTTGAGACCTTCTATCTTTGGCTTTATTTTAGATTTATCTGCGGTGGACAACAACAAGCTCATGCTTGGGTTTAGACATATATTTCTATTGTGATTTGTAATTGTCTTTTTGAAGTTTATCAATAACTAAGCAAACGTTGGCCTCTCAAACCTTCGTTTTAAAGGACAATTGGCGAAGCTGGATACAGCCGTTACGTAATTAGACACTTGCCCTAAATCAGAAAGTTACTCAGAGTCCAAACAGTCAATCATGATTTTGACTCCTAAATATCAATGGAATCAAATTCTCCCATTATTCAATACAGTAAGTACATAAAACACAACCCCCGCCGACAAGTGGGGGTTTCTAAGATTTTTGGTGGCCCAAGGTGGAATCGACTAGGGCCCAAGATATTTGATCCTATCTAATAAGTCAGCCCTGCAACAAAAGCGTAAAGTGGGATTCCCAAGATAATATTAAAGGGGAAGGTTATACCTAATGACATCCCCATATATAAAGCAGGATTTACTTCTGGAAGTGCGTGCCTTAATACCGCTGGAACAGCAATATAAGAGGCGCTGGCGGCAAGCACCATTAATAAAACTGTATCGCCCAGTGGCAAGCCCAGCAATTTACAAAAACCCAATGCGATGGAGGCGTGAACCAAAGGCGCCCCAATTGCATAAAATAAAGTGATTGATGGCTTGCCTTTTAATCCTTCAAAGTTCTTAGCAGCCATCAAGCCCATATCAAGTAAGAAGAAGGCAAGCATGCCTTTGAATAAATCAATTGAAAATGGGGCCATTATTTTTTGTCCGCTATCGCCACTCACTAAACCAACAATCATTGAGCCCAATAAAAGAAGCTGTGCTCCATCAGTAAAGGATTCATGAAGAATCTTTGACACCCCTGCGGACTGCTTAGAATTCGTGGCTGACGCTCTTGCTCTGTTTGCTAACAAGATTGCCAGAATAATGGCAGGTGACTCCATCAAAGCCATTGCGGCGGCCATATGCCCACCAAACGCAATACCATATTGATCAAGTGCTTGCGTTGCCGTAATAAAAGTAACGGCACTAACGGAGCCATAAGTAGCGGCAACGGCAGCGGCATCGTAGTTATTCAGCTTGGTTCTTAAAATCAAATATCCCATTAAAGGAATGATGATTGCTAGAGAAGCCGCCAATCCAAGAGCTAAACCAACCTCAAGAGTAAAGCCTGATTTATGAAGGGCAAAGCCGCCTTTTAAACCCAAGGCCATTAAAAGATATAAAGATAAAAATCTAGCTATAGGCTGAGGAATTTCTAGATTAGATTTCACAGCACCAGCAAAAGCGCCAAAAACAAAAAAGAGAATTGCTGGATCTAAGAAATTGCTCATAACAACATTTTAGTTGTTTTTGAGAATTTTTTCTATTGGCCCTAAATAGTCTGGGTACTAAATGAAAAAAGTCCCGAAGGTCTTTTATTGTTTATTGGTAGCCTAGAAAATAATCGATTCTATTTCTAGGCTTTTCTTTTAAAGTGGTGTTTGACTTACACCGTAGGTTTATAGAGGCTAACCGCATTGCTCCATAATGTTTTTATTGCAACAGTAGGCCCCAATATGTTTTTAATAAGGTCAATATCTGAAGCCTCAAAAGGACGTTTTGCACGAGTCGAAGGAAGGTCGGTACCAAACATTAATGCATTTGGATTTCTTGCCGCAATTAGCTCAATTGCCTTAGGAACATTCATATTAACTCGACCAAATCCCGTAAGTTTTATTTTGGCACCAGCATCCACTAAATCTAGTATCACAGGCAAACCCGCCTCATTCATTCCCATGTGGTCAATTACTATTTGAGGAAGTTTCGAAAGTTTTGCTACATGAGGTTTTAATGCAGATGCATCTGCATAAATTTCAGCGTGCCACTTACCAATAATATTGGCTCGAGTTGCTAGGGAAACAATATCATCTACAGAGTCAATTTGACCTCGATAAATATTAAATCGTAGTCCTCGAACACCAATTGAAGACAGACTGGCAATTTCCGTATCTGGGACGTCAGGTGGTACTTGTGTAATACCTACCCAACGCGGCCCTAGCACAGGGAGTAAAGCCCTCAAATAAGTTTGATCATATCCATGAAATGATCCCGAGACGATCGCCCCGGCAGTAACTCCCAAAGGTTTAGTTTGTTGACGATAATCCTCTAATGAATATGCGGGTGGGGTGTACCCCTGATTAGGAATTATTGGATAAAGTTGATCAATAATGTGGCAATGGGCATCAAAAATATCTGTCCGCATAGGACGTGTGGCACAACCCAAAACAGTAGCGCCAGTTAAAGCTCCTATGCCGAGAAGTAATCGGCGACGATCAAAATTAATAGTCATGTTTTTCCTATATTAATTAAGCTGTGATTTTGCATTACTTCTTTTTAAGGTATCAATAGTTTTTCTATTATCTTTCGCTCGTTATCAATTCTACTGATGAGTGAAAAATACAGATCCGTATGCCGCATAGGTAGAAGATGAACCGTATGTTCAATGTTGTTTAAATTCTTTTTTAGGGCTTCTAATCTTTCAGGCTCAATGGTATTACGTAGCTCTATATCCATAAGACGCATTTTTTGAAATAGATTATCTGTATAGCGCTTGATAAACCAATTATATAGTTTTGTAATTAGTTTAATCAATGGAATAACAATAGCAAAAATTGTTGCTAGAGTAGCCAACAACCTAACTACATAGTTTGTTGCCCAAAATGGTATAAATTGATTAATAAATGATGGCCCATTTTTATAATAGTCTCGAGCCTCATTAGATATTGGGTATACCGTATCGTATTGCGTTGGAAAAGTGCCAACCGTATGAAAGGGTCCGACACCGCTGTGCACTTTCTCTAAAGTTTGAGCGAGAAGATGGACTATGCGAGGATGTAAATCGTGTCGAACTAGAACAGAGATTGAAGTAGCAATAATGTTGACATCATGTGGCGGGATATTTTTTTCAAAATCAACAATTCCAGCCGGCAAAACCAAATGTTTTAATTGTGGAAAAATCTTTGTTAATGCTTCCGCCCTTGGAAAATTAAGCAAGCGAATTGATGAATCTCTCAATAACTCTTGTATCTGGGGGATACTAAATGCGCCGGTAATGATTATTGCGTCAACCCGCCCCTCTCTCAAGGCTTTTGTGGCCTCTTCACCAGACAGAACTAAATCGGCCATTGGCGTATTAATATCTAAATGCAGTGCTTTCGCAAATTTGTGTCGTCCAGTACTTTCAGCGCCTATTGCAATCCGCTTACCTTTTAGGGAATCAAGGTCACTCCATTCATTTTCTGACCGGTAAAAAATCCAATATGGTAAATACGATATCTGTCCTAATGACATAATATTTTTTATATCAGCATTATCAGAAGAGCCCTCTGAGAAGAATCCAATCTGATAATTAGATTTAGGGTCTGAAAGTCGCGCAAGGTTTTCTCCCGTACCATCTGAATTTTCTATTTCTAGAGTTATGCCTGAATCTGCCAAAATTTCTTTATATTGTTTGGCTATAGATTCAAAAGCACCATTTTTAGTTCCTGTTGTAATTGTTATTTTTGTCGGTGGAGCAGGTAAATAATAATCTAAAATAATCCAAGTAAAGATCAGGGTCATGACTAATCCAACTAAGCTCACCACTAAATATGAACCGATTCTTTTGATCATGGGTTACCTTACAAAAATTACCAAATTGGCTAAGATTAATTTGATTTGTTCTAAACGTTATTCTTCTCTTATTTCAAACTAAAACTACTGTGTAATACCCTACTACGAATTTACTTTAATTTAATTATTTGTTAAAAAACACTTTAGAGCACGGCAATCAAACGGCTATCTACTGGACACTTTCGCCAGTCACCCATATTTAGAGCGGTTAATAGGATTTGGCATCGCCACTCGTAAGGTCAACACTCTAACCCCAGATAATCTACCCTGAGTCTAGGTGAATGCACCATTTCTTAACTTAGAGACAAATAACTAGGGTGACTTGATACTTAGAAATAAAAACAGCCGCCAAAAGGCGCCTGTTTGGACTCTTGGTGGCCAAGGGCGAAATCGACCAGGGCTAAGGATGTCTAACCTTGATGTCTTTTCAAATAATCAATTACCCAGGTTGGATCACTATCGCTTGGGAAGATGGGGTAATGAACTGCCTCGATCACACCATTGTTCGCAATGAGCGTGACTCGCTTTAATAAAGTCATTCCAGCGGCCACAAAGGTTGGCATATTCAATGCCTTTTGAAATTGATAGTTCACATCACTTACAACAGGAAATGGCAGATGAAGCCTATCGGCCATCTCTTTTTGATAATCTGTGGTTTGAACACTCAAACCTATAACCCCTGCGCCCAATGATTGAAGCTCTTGATAGTGATCTCTAAATGAACAACTCTGGGGAGTACAACCTCTTGCCCCAGGAATTTGATCCCAACCTTCTGGTAGCGCAACATTGGGTTGCCCTGTCATTGGATAGCAGTAGATAACCAATTTACCGTTGATATCTCCAAGATTAACTGTCTTACCATTGGTGGCAATTAAAGAAACATTGGGTAGTTTCATTCCCCTCAAATGATTAGTTGAGCCATCATCTTGAGGTATGGGTAGGTCTATAGGTAGCTGGTTTAGATTTGTCATAGAAAAATTATATACAAAAAAAATCCACCACATAAGGCGAGGACAGAATAAAACCACCCGAAAGTTTTTTCTGAGTTTCTTGGTGGCCTGGGATCGAGTCAAACCACGGCTTAAGGATGTCAGAACTTACTTTGCATGCATCTTGGTTTTAACCATATTTGAAACATAACCTACAAAGATAGTGCGCTAAGCACGTTCAATGAAGTGATAGCTTCTTATATCATCCAACTAATTAGAGACTTACTCAGCTATAAATGAAGCCGGTATAAAACAAGATAATGCTGGAGATGTACTATTCTTCTTTAATGGTTAATTTTAGAATTTTATTTTCCAATAACTCTGCAGCCAGCATAAATTGAAAATATTCGCTCTCAAATCCTACGGGCACTAATTCTTTTGTAATATCTAAGTTAAGTTGATGTATTTCATATATAAGCTTTTTATAGTCTTCCTTTTGTAAT
>CANFUO010000110.1 GCA_947450225.1 Burkholderiaceae bacterium
CTTAAATTCTCGTTCTTGATGCATACGAATCGTGCCATACATACTATTATTTAATATCAAAATAATCGGCTTGACGTCATATTTCATTGCGGTTGCTAACTCTTGGCAATTCATCATAAAATCGCCATCGCCCGTCACCCCAATCACTACCCTATTTGGGTGCGTTAGTTTTGCGGCAATGGCAGCTGGTAAGCCATATCCCATCGATCCATTTGCAGGAGCAAGCTGTGTTCGAAATCCGCCATAAGGATAAAAGCGATGTAGCCATGTCGTAAAATTTCCCGCACCATTCGTTAATATGGCATCTTTAGGAATGAACTGATGAAGTTGCGCAAACACTTCGGCTAATTGCATATTCCCCACAATGGGAACTGGCTGCATATATTCAACTTGATCTTGTCTTGCCTGTTGGTAATGACCTATATCTGCAGGTAAATTTTTCGTATGCCTTGCTAATGCCTCAACAAAGAGCTTAGGAGCACAGTTAATGGCGTAAGTTGGCCGGTATACCATACCAATTTCTTCTGCCCCAGGATGAACATGAATTAGGGTTTGTTTTGGATGTGGGACATCAAAGAGGGTATATGCCAGACTAGTCACTTCTCCTAATCGATCGCCAATGACCATCACAACATCGGCTTTTTTCAGCCGCTCAATTAATTTTGGATTTGATCCCAAACCTAAAAGACCAGCATATGCAGGACTTTGGTTATCAATGAGGTCTTGATACCGAAATGAAGTCACTACTGGAATGTTTTTCAGTTCAGCCCACGCCTGAAGTTGTTTGCAGCTTTGCGCATCCCATGAGCTACCTCCAACAATCACCATTGGCTGTGTAGCCTCATCAAAAGCGGTCATTGCCTGTGCAAAAACTAATGGACTCAGCCCTGGTTGGACAATGTGCGCTGATAGGGTTGGCTTCTCAATACCTAGCTCAAATAATATATCTTCTGGCAATGCAAGAACAACCGGACCTTTTCGACCCGCCTGTGCAATATGAAATGCCCTAGAAATATATTCATCAATTCTATCGACACGATCGATGCTGCCAATCCATTTGGCACACTCAGAAAACATTTTATGTAAATTAACTTCCTGAAAAGCTTCACGCTCTGCCATATCCGTTCCAACTTGTCCAACCAAAACGACCATTGGGGTACTGTCTTGATAAGCTGTGTGTACTCCCACCATTGCATTGGATGCACCAGGACCTCTTGTGACCATTAAAACCCCTATTTTGCCCGTCAACTTTGCATAGGCATCGGCCATATAAGATGCTCCACCCTCTTGACGACAGGTAATAAAGCGTAAGCGTGATTCGTGTTCATAGAGGCCGTCTAGTAAGGCTAAGAAACTTTCTCCAGGAACACCAAATGCGTATTCCACACCTTGACGCACCAATGCGTTGGCTAATATTTTTCCACCATGAATTTTCTTTGTCATTGTTCGCTGTCGTATTATTTTTTATACATTGTATTAGATAGCTAGTTTATTCAGCTTTTATATTTTTTTCTCGAATAACCTTCAGCCAAATTTCTTTTTCGTCTCTCATCATTTGGCCAAATTGCACGGGTGTGTTGGCAACGATATCGTTGCCGCCCTTTAATGCAAAACTAGCCACATCAGGCATCGCCATAATTTTGACTAGCTCTGCATTTAATTTATTTTGAATATCTAAGGGTAAATTAGGTGGCGCCAACATACCAAGCCAAATATAAGCGGCAAGTCCTTGTAAGCCCATCTCTCCCATCGTCGGGACTTCGGGAACAACAGTTGATCGCTTATCTGAAAATAATGCCAAACCGCGCATCTTGCCAGCATTTACCATCCCCTGTGAATTTCCCACACTATCACAAAACATTTGGGTTTCCCCGCCGATAAGCGCAGCTTGTGCTGGCGCAGCACCTTTATAGGGGACGTGAACAATATTCGTGCCAGCCGCTATGTTGAATAATTCGCAGGCTAAATGTCCCCCACTACCAATGCCGACACTGGAGTAATTTAATTGATTAGACTTACTTTTAGCGTACTGAATAAATTCAGGAATCGTTTTTACTGGCAAGTTTGGGTTAACCAATAAATACATGGGGTATTTAATTGCCATCGTTAAGGGCGTGAAGTCTTTGACAGAGTCATACGGCACAGGATTCTTTAAAAGCGGGCCTATGAGGTGGGCACTATTGGATGTAAAAATTAAGGTATATCCATCTGCTGGAGCATTCATGACGGCGAGGGTACCGGGGGTGCCAGTACCTCCAGCACGGTTTTCCACGACTACTGCTTGTTTAAAGCCTTCTTGCATTTTGCTGGCAATGAGTCTTGCATAGTTATCCGTTGGCCCACCTGGTGGAAAAGGCACAATGATACGAATAGGGCGATTAGGGTAACTGTTGTCCGCAGCGCTTGATACTGAAAGATGAAATAATAAAAAAATACTGAATAAGCTAGCGACGAGGCTGATCGTTTTTTTCATTTTTATCTCCACTATTTTTAGGTTTAATCTAGAGTAATCCAAAAAATACGATGTTTCAATAAGCAATTACCTACTTTATGAAAGATACTCCTCAACCCAAAAACCTAAAGTTTGTTGTGCAGCACGATCGGTAAAGCTAAAGATGAATGTATCTTCACCACTTTCAAATCGGTAGGTCTTCCACGAAGGGACTACAAAGACATCATGTTCTTGAAGTTCATACCTAACGCCATCTACTTCAATGGTGCAAGATCCACGAAAATTATTAAGTACTGTATTTTCTGTACTACGATAGCTTTTTCCAATAAAACCCTTTGGCAGCAATTGCATAAACGCGCTCACTGTTTTTAATGGGTCTTGCTCTGTATGGGGATCGGTGTAACGAAGTTTGTATGCCATCGCGGGATCCATTGATGTTCCCTGCAATTGTTTTAAATCATGCGCCATTTTTTCGAAGGGATACAGGAATACTTGCGAGTGCTCATCTGGTTCATGACTCACGTGTTTGACTGGGTATGTATCTTGGGGATAATTTTCCCGAAAATGCGCTCCAAACAAACTCGTAAAAGGCGTATCTAAACCGTCCATCCATACCACCGCTTCTTGTCCAATATTGCCGTGATCGTGCCAAGCCCAATTGGGGGTGACAATAAAATCACCTGGGCGCATCATCATCTGAATACCGTCAATACTCGTATAGGCACCCTCACCTTCAACAATGAACCTAAATGCATTTGGGGTATGTCGATGCGATGGGGCAATTTCTCCTGGAAGAATAATTTGCTGTCCTGCAAATAAGGATTGTGCGATAAATGATGTACCACGTAAGGCGGGGTTTTCCATCACTAAAACGCGGCGATCCGCATCTTTTTTACTAATCAACTCTACTGAGCGCTCGAGTAGTGGTTTTACAAGTTGATATGGCCAATGGGCTGGTACACAATCTGAGCCTGGCACTAACTTCACCTTACGCTCCCATAGTGGGAGGAGGTTATCAGGGTCAATGGCTTGTTTGAACTGTTGTAGTTCTGTTATTTGAGCACTCATCTTAGCGTCATGATTCCTTTAAGGATTTGGTGGTGCAAAGATAGAGGCTTTGCCACCACGGCTTTGGACTACGGATACGGTCATTGACCCAATCCGCTCAAACTCAATCTTTACTTGATCTCCACCTTTAATTGGGCCGACTCCTGCTGGCGTTCCTGCCGCAATAATATCTCCTGGCTCCAAGGTCATAATATGGGATGCGATCTCAATCATGCCTGGAATATCAACAATTAAATCTCGTGTATTGGCATCTTGTCGGAGTTCACCATTAACCCATAAACGCCCTTGCAACTGGGTTGGATCTCCTAATTCGTCTGCAGTCATCATCCACGGTCCTACTGGGCAAAACGTATCGTATGCTTTGCGCGCAACCCGCTCTTCTTTACCTCGAACAACAATATCCATCAAACAAGAGTAACCAAAAACATATTCTTGCCAATTTTCACGGGGGATGTCTCTACCTCGTTTGCCAATAATGACCGCCAACTCACACTCATGATCAATTCTGCGATCAGGTAAATCGGGCAATACAATCGGATCACTTGCACCACTGAGGGATGAAGGTGGTTTTAGAAAGAAACCTAAATTATTTGCTTTGACTTCACGTCCCATTTCGGCGGCGTGATCATGGTAGTTGATTGGATAAGCAATCACCTTCGAACTTGCAGGAATCGGTGTTATTAATTTAACCTTGGATAGAGAAATTCGGGGCCTATCCATGGCTTTTTCCAAAATAGGCTTGTAACTTTCATAGTTTGCGATCAACCGGTTCATCGCCACTTGTGGCCAAGCTTGTAAATCATGCGCAACTAAATCAGTGACATCAATCACATCCTCGTCAACAACGATGCATATCCGACCTTCATTAAATCTAGCTAGTCTCATTTTTTCTTTCTGTTATTTAAGGCTGTTTTAACAATCACCTTAAAGTGTGTTTAAATTTATACTACCATTATATAAATAATAACGAGACGACCAAAATGATGCCTGTTTTTCAGGATTTGTTATGCTTTTGCAAACGTATTCTTTTTTTGTTTTTTGGGTTTTTTGCTATCCTCAGTGATGCTCAAAGTCTTTACCCTAACAAACCTATTGTTTTTATTGTCCCTTATACAACAGGGAGTACCGCAGACTTGTTGGCCCGCAACATCGGCAATAAGATCTCGGTTAAATGGGGTGTGCCTGTCATTGTCGATAATCGACCGGGGGCTGCAGGAGTCATAGGGACCGATGCAGTTGCTAAAGCAAGCAACGATGGTTATACCTTCTTATTTACAGCCACCTCTCATGCTTCAGTACCAGCGATTAAAACTAAGATTCCTTATGACCCTATTCAAAGTTTTACGCCAATCATTTTATTGTGCAATAGTGCCATGGGACTTGTGATTCAACCAAGTCTGCCTTTTCAGAAGTTTTCCGAATTCGAAGCCTATGTGAAGTCACACCCGAATACGTATAGCTATTCATCTCCCGGGACTGGCACTACACAACATTTAGCGATGGAACTTTTAAAACAAAAAACAGGTATGGAAATACTGCATGTTCCTTATAAAGGTATTTCTGGTGCCATCACAGATATTATTGGTGGTCATGTTCAAGCTGGGATCGTGTCATTACAAGCTGCAAGTACTTTTATACAAAATGGGCAACTGCGGATGCTGGCGGTTTTAAGCGAGGAGCGCTCAAAATCCTTTCCTGCGATTCCAACACTTAAACAACAAGGCGTTAACGAAATCATTGATACTTGGTATGGTGTACTAGCTCCGAGCAAGGTGCCGCAAGAGATTGTTTCAAAAATGAATGCTGAAATCAACTTGATTCTCAATTCCCAAGATATACAAGATTTGATGCTCAAACAAGGTCTAATCAGTGTTGGCGGAACTCCTGAGAGAATGCAATTACAGTTACAAAACGAAATACCCAAATGGAAATTAGTTGTAAAAAATGGCAATATCAAAGGCGAATAAAGGAAAAGTATGACAATTATTGAGGATTTAGTGATCGCGTCCCGCGTGTGCGTTGAGCATGGTGTTATTGATGCCTATGGTCATGTGAGCGCTCGTAATCCAGACAATCCAAATACGTATTTTATTTCTCGTGACCTTGCCCCTGAATTTATCACCGAATCCGATATTCTAGAAATGGATATGGATAGCAATCCCGTTCGTAAAGATAGTCCTAAAAGTTATAACGAACGGTTTATTCATAGTGAGATCTACAAGGCGCGGCCGGATGTCATGTCCATCGTTCACAACCATTCCCATTCGGTGGTTCCCTTTAGTTGTACCACCTGCGTATTACGCCCTATCTTTCATATGTCTGCCTTTATAGGCCTGGGTGTTCCCAACTGGGATATTCGGGATGCTCAACAAGGCACTGACATGCTTGTAAGAAATAGCTTTTTAGGGAAGTCTCTCGCTGATAAGCTCGGGCCACATCCTGCAGCGCTCATGCGTGGTCATGGCTCTGTTGTTGTTGGCGAAAAAATACAAGTCGCTGTTGGTAGAACCATCTATTTAGATCAAAATGCAAAAATGCAATATCAAGCAATGATGATGGCCGGCAGTCCAATGGAGGTTGTTTATATGGACGATGAAGAGGTTGCGGCTAATGTGAAATGGCAGGAATACTATCGCTCTTGGGATTTATGGAAGCGTAAATGGCAAAAACGGCTAAAAGAAGAAGTTTTGGCATCTTCTTAGTAAACATATGTCTTCTAAAACTGTTACTATATTTCCATTGTTTTGCTATTTATTAATCATTATTACCTCGGAGATCGCATGAAGAATACCTATAAAGTACTAGTCGTTGCACTGACCACTTCAGTTATTGCTGGTACAGCACTTGCGCAATTTGCTAGACCTGATGCTGCCATTAAATACCGTAAAGCTGCTTTTACTGTGATGAGTACTCACTTCGCTAGAATCGGTGCAGTTGCTAAAGGTGAAGTTCCTTTTAATAAAGATGAAGTCGCTAAAAATGCTGCTATCGTCAGTGCAATGTCGAGTCTTCCATGGCAAGCTTTTGGCCCAGGCACTGAAGGTGGCGATGCATTGCCAGCAGTTTGGTCTGATGAGTCAAAATTTAAATCCAATCAGGAAAAATTAATTGCAGCGACTGCTAGTTTAAGTACAGCAGCTAATTCCGGTGACTTAGAAGCCGTGAAAAGAGCGACAGCAGCAGTTGGTGGCGCTTGTAAGAATTGTCATGATGACTTCAAAAAGAAGTAATTAAGCAAGTACAACATACTTAAATAGAACTGCAAGCAGTATCAGTATTACCAGAGCCAGTACTCGAATCTTGACGTCATCTTTAGATGCCATGGTTTGATCTACTGGCTGATTTTTTTGATCAATTTGTTTATCGCCATAGACCATCGGCCCAATAATATTATTTTTCTTTTTCCACTGATAATAAAAAATAGCGAGCAGGTGTAATGCAACAATGCCATA
>CANFUO010000111.1 GCA_947450225.1 Burkholderiaceae bacterium
AGTTATCAAACACAACTTAATCAAGCAAAACGGTCGATGGAGATTTTATTAGGCAGATATCCCGCTGCGCAATTAGACGCCAGTAATGAGTACCCAAGTCCAATTACAGAAATACCCTCAGGGATTCCTTCGGAGATCATTACAAGAAGACCTGATGTATTGGCGGCTCAACAACGTTACAACGCTGCTTTTTATGATGTTGAGGACGCTAAACGTGCACGTTTACCAGCTATAAAAATAACTGGTGGTGTTGGATATATTCAAGAATCAGCCATAACACTGTCATCGGGTATCAATAATCCGGTTAGCAGTTTGACGGGGTCTATATTTGCACCACTGTTTATGGGTGGACAATTACAAGCCAATCAAGACATTAAGACAGCTAAACAAGAAGAGGTATTAGCCCAGTATGCGAAGATATCATTAACGGCCCTCAGTGAAGTTGAGTACACCTTAGATAATGATCGCAAATTAAAAGATCGACAAGCATCGATCACTTCGCAGACAAATCACATGAGTAAAGCATTGATGTATGAACAGCAAAAATTTCAAGTAGGCAAGTCAGATCAGTTCCAAGTATTGCAACAAGAGATTATGCTTGCAAACACGAAAAGTAATTTGATTAAGATTTCAGCGGATAGGCTACGTAATCGTGTAGATTTACATCAGTCGCTTGGCGGGCATTTTATCGAGGATGTTTCGCGTTAAAATTGACCCATGATTTTTGGGCATTCACCGCCCGGAAACTGAATCCTTTTGAAATAAGATCTCCAATCAGCACTAAGTTCTGATATTTTAATCTTACTGATTTTAGATTTATCATCGGGATGTAATTGAATCAATGCTAGCCAATGATATTGGTGTTCATCAACTAAAATGGCGTAAGAGCTCATATTTTTAAGAGCCAAATTAGCCGAATCCTTATAAATAAAACAACCCATGTTCGAAAAACGTTTGTCAGTAAGTAAGCGAATTCCGCTTAAGGTATTTGATGTATCAGACGTCTTTAGCCAAGGGGTGACGGCATTCGAAAAACTCATATCAATGTCAGACCCTCCATTGATTTGGGCTAGTGCATTAAAGCGATCTTCTTTGGCCAGAAGTGCATGACGTAGATTATTGAGTACCGGGCCGATAGTATCTCGCCATCCTTGATAGGCATTACCAAAGCCATCTTGAACGTCGCCAATTTCAAATTTGGGTTCGCCATCACCATAGACGATTGGCAAAAAGGCTTGCACATTAGGCGCTTGAGAAAAGCAAGCTTTTACTAAATTGGGTTTGGAATACCAATCACTCCCTTTTTTAGCCTCATCTAAAAAAGACTTCATCACAATTGCAGTGTCTAAGTTATTTAATCCAGAATTTTTTAATTTTTCAAAAGCGATACTACAAGTGTTGGTTAATGAATTTCCTTCCGCAGTACTAATGAGTTGGAGAAGGCTCGGGGACTTATCATTGAGTAATTGCAGGAAATTCTGATTGCCGGTTAGTGTGGGATGATTTAAAACATTTCCAGAAGAAAGACCTTCACGATTGGGGAAATCATTAATGCCAGAGGCTGAAGGATCAAATATAGACTTGGTATAGTTAAAGCTTAATTTAACAGTAAGCAATTGCGTTTTATCAGCTTTAGGGTCAAGTTGTAAAGCCTGAATTTTTTTATCTGGCGTACTACCTAGCGAGCCTTCTGCGCGAAAAACTGGAATCTCAATCATTTCGATACCATTACGTATTTCAGGCCAACCAAAAGTCAGAGGAACTTTACCATTCAGGCTCCCTTTGAGCATGTCTTGGGTTCTTTTTTGCGCATCAGAAATAACTGGATTAGACAATGCTGTAGAGGCACCGGCAATTGAAGTTGCAGCGACTCCTCCGGTGGCAAAGATAGCGGCAGCTCCTAATAAAAATTGCGCAGAACCTACAAGGTCATTATTTGTATCAGTAGAGGACTTCACATTGACAATCAGAGAAAGATGACCGGGATTCAGTTTAGAAAAGGGCTTGAGTAGGGAATTAGAAACAATTTTTAACGGAATCGTACTGAGCGATGCACATTGATTACCCTTGTCTCGCCCATCAAATGTAGCGATGGGGATTTCGATTTCTTCAGCTTGACCAAAAAAGCCGTTACGCGTAATCGAGATGAGTAACTGAGTTTTTTCACTACCCCAAAAGCTTTTATTGGCCATAGAGACACAACTTGAGATGGGCACAACTTCAGATGTGATGGTTATGTAGCCATCATTACCAGATCCATCGATGAGATAAGCGGGTGATTCTCTTGGGTAAAAAGTAGGATTGATATCTGGAAAGAAAAAAGAAGCAGCCGAGCACATATTTATCGAGAAGAAAATAAAGATACATAGCAGTGGGCGCATTACTTTATAGAGTTTCATCTAAATGAATAAAAATAAAGATATATCAATTTTACTCTCCTTAAATCTATAAGTAGTATTCATGCAATAGGAGCGCCTTTACAAATGTAGTTGCTTCATGATGTGTAACCTCAGGTGATTGTATGTGTGAAGCTGGCATTTCAATATACCTGCTTAAAGGATTTGGTAATTTCGGAAAATATATCGATGGGATATATTTTTAAAAGAGATTAATAAGTTGTTTTTTACAAAACATGCTTGAGGCCGGTATAAATTGAAAGAGCGGTTGTTCCTAGGGCAATGATAGTCCCAGAATATTCATTTATTTTCTTCATCAATTCATGAATCCCTTGTGGAGATAGCTTTTCTTCCCCAAGAAGACTCAACACAAATTTAGTGAATGGGCCAATGCGGGTTGATTTATTGATGTGTTTATTAGAGTAAGTGATTTTCCCAAGTAGCATGCCTGTTAAAAAGCTAAAACTAATGCTTGCAGCATACTCAAGCATTTCTCGCCATTCAAAATTACTTTGAGGAAGAATCGGGGAGTGATCTATAAGACTCGTTATCCAACTCATGCCAATGACTGCTGAAACAGCAAGAATAAATACACTAATGACCCAAGAAAAAATTTGTCGACGAATAGACTTAAATAAAAAATATCCGAATGGCAAAGGTACCAACATGGAAATAATTCTCAGATAAAGCATTTTTGCGTCATAGACGATAGTAATCAGGTAATGGGATGCTAATAAAATAGCTAATGGCAATAAGATATAGATAAGGGCATCAAAAAAAAGTGCCTTTAATCCACGATTGCTATGTTTTCTTGCTTCATGTCCCGCCAATTGGGCTTCAAGGGCCTCAATGCGAAGCTCATAATTTTCAGGTGGTGAAGACTCTAATAGTTTTGACTCAAGCTCGGCGATGCGTGCCATCATCGGCTTGAACAGATAGATATCTTTAGTACAAACCTTACAAACTACTGCCTCATCTGCAATCTCAGATATACAGTAGGGGCAATTCATCATTTATTGACCACTAAATTGATAATAGTATTTGTTTCTCTACCCTCGGAATCCTTTACTGTAATCTTAAGGACATGAGTTCCTGCGGGCATATCAGCCTTTTGAAAATCAATACCAGTAGGGGTGATTGCATTTTTCAGGCGAGGCGTTAAATCCACGATAGGAGTTTTCAGATAAACAACTTTAACAGAACTAAGATCAATCTTAGAGTCGCCCCTAGCTTCAAAGCTAAACTTAAGGTCAAATGGCGATTGAATCGGGGTGTCTGCCTCGGGTGAGTTTAATTTTACAGCCGGACCTCTAGAAATTCCTCTTGTTGCTATAGTTCCAGATGCTGCGGGAAGAGCCGCTTCACTAGCAGTAACAAGTGGTGCTGCGCTAAGAGCTTGATAACTTAATGGACAACAAAAAATAGCCACAGACAATAGTTTTAACATTTTCATGTATAAATTCCTTTGTTAATCACCTACAACAATAAATGGCGCCCAAAATAGCGGGTGTGCATAGGCATATTTTAATGTATTACCTTCTTTCATACCACCTTGATCAATTTGATTGAGCATGGCTTGCCTAAGTAACTCCGCCTTACTGATATCTTTACTTTGTTGTTGACGAGTAAAAAGATCTGTCATCATGTTTCTAGATGCCGCAGAATCTACTGGCCAATTTGACACTAATAAAGCCCTTGCTCCCGCATAGAAAAAAGCCCTACCTAAACCAGAAACAGCCTCAGATCCCGCGCCCTCCCCTGTAGCGGTATTGCACGCGGATAAAACAACCCAATCAGCATCAAGTTTTAGGGTAAGTACTTTATCCATAGTAAGTAGACCATCATCTTTATCCCCAGTTACTTCTGGAGAGGATAAGGCGAGGGCGGGTTGAGTGAGACCATCTAGCTCTCCGGGCACTAATCCATGCGTTGCAAACATAACCACTTTTCGGTTAGAAAGGTCAGTGTTCATCACTTGTTTAACACTTGCTTTTTGGTTTAAGTAAATATCTTCATTCGAGGCGCCGACAACTTTAGCAATATCCTCGATTTCATTTTTTGTATCAGGAAGGCGCGGGAGTAGTGCTAATTCCGCTGAACTAACCCCAGATGTTTTAGGAGCGCTCCTTAAATTAAGTGGTATTCCTCGAGTGGCTAATTGAGTAGTTTTTAGTTGTTTTTCTGCGGTTTTTTCTTGTTGTGCACTGAAGTAAGGATCACCAAAGCCAATGAAATTTTTCCTATTAGCGTTAGCAACCGGCAAAGCCCTCAAGGAGGTTAAGGACGTAACTGAGGGCAACTGCGATACTGCAATTTCTCTAGTCAACCATGGCACGGATTTGTAATTGGCGAAGGGTACCGCCCCACCTTTTGCTGGCTGGATGGTTGGCTTAGTTACTAATAAAGACAGTGGTAATTGACCTAACTCAGCATGAGGAACGGTGAGCATCACTTTTTTATTTTGAAAAGTACTAGCAACAGGGGCTAATATTTGTTCGTAGAGCTTATGTGCCAGAACAACATCATAGGCTGGGATTTCATCAATCGTCGAGACGCCAGGGTCAAGTGATTTCCTAAGGTCAGTAACATTTTTAGCCATTTGCTCACGGCCAATATTTAATTGTGCAAATTTAGGTGGGGCATCTTTAGGAATAGCCCATACATAGGAAACTTTGTCAGAAAAATACCAAGAGATAAGCACCTCCTCAGGCTTCAACATTTTCTGAACGCGATCAATAGATGCTGGTTGAGGAGATACAAGTTCAGCATATTCCGGAAATTTCTTAGCAATATCTTTTTTGATCGAATCACGCTCTGACTTAAAGCTCACAATATCGGTACGAATCTTTGCTTGAGCCGTTGGTAGTTGTTGCGCAGGAGGTGCTGATAAAAGACCGGTCAATAACTCAGTGAGGGTATTTATCCTTTGTTGTAAATCTTGTTCTTTTCTGGCTAAGTTTGCTAATTGCGGGTCAGTAATATTGGCTCTTGCCGCGCTTGCTGTTAAAGCTCTTTGAACACCGCTACCCCTTGCCAAATCAGCCATTTGAAAAGATTCTTTGATAATGTCCTCAGTGGGATTTGCTTTGTACTGGGCCGCTAAAACATCAAGATATTCTTCTAAAACAAAATTCAATCTTTGTGATTGTCGAATACTTTCAGTAGAGTTTTCAGTATCATTTTTAGCTTGATCCAATAGGATGGGGATAGCGTTTCGAAATTCCGCATTCGCTTGGACAGTTTTCCCTGCGGACTGCAATGCCGAGGCGTTAAAAGCACGAATTAAAGCTAAACGTGGAGAGGTTTTCTCAAACCTTTGCTGTGATTTTTCAAGAAAAGGCGCCATCATTGCTTCAGCTTCTGCACCTTTATTCATTTTTATTAAAGCTAAAGCCCAATTTAAATCAGCAGTTTGATAGAGGGCGGCGATTTCCGGATCAGTATTAATACCCTTCACTAAATCAGTAAAAACTTTTTCAGCCTCATCATATTTTTTTTCAGTTACTAAGGAATCTCCTAGAGCCCTACGACTTTCAGCTATGAGTGTAGATCCCTGAAAGTCCGTGGATTTTTGAGCGGAATTTAATGTTGATTTGGCCAAAAGAAGTGCTTCAGAGGATCTTCCTTGCTCAGAGATGACACGGGTGAGAGAGAGGAGTGCAAATGTTGTATAGGAAGAGTCAATGCCAAATTGATTGATCCCTAAAAGTACAGCTTCCCTAGACCAATACTCCGCATCAATCAATCTCCTTTGGCCTAAGAATGCGGCAGACATCTCAACCATCATGGCCATACGTTGCATATACATGAATTTTGAGCTAGTTGAGGCGTCTTGAACAACTCTTACTTCATTATTAATGGCATCTTTACCGGAGTCTTTAACGATAGAAAGAATATCTGCATTTAATTTAAGAGCACGACGCAGTCCACGCTCTGCTTCGATGAATTTACCTTCAAAACTAAAAATTTGTGCTCGCGCCCATTCATTATTCGATTCCCAAACCAAGGTATATTCTTGTCTGATATTTCGAGCGTTTGATAAATTTGAAAGCGCCATTTGAACTTTGGAGACAGAGTTTTTTGCGCAAGCTATATCTCCCAAGCGTAAACAATTAGAACCAATGAAACGTTCAAGAGTAATTAGACGTCCGCGGTTCTGATTTGAAACATATTCTTTACCTTTTTCTAACAAGTTATTAGCCGCTAGTCGGTTGCCTCGCTGCATTTCAAAATTTGCTAGAGTAACTAATTCGTCTATTCGAAGATTTGACTCACGACTAGGGTAATCGAATACAACTTTTCTCATATTATCAAGAGCGTCTTTAGAGTTCCCTAAAATACCATCGGCATAAGCACGGCGATAGAAGAAGTTATTCAGAATTTCAGCATCTGCTGAATTCGGGACTGGGAGAGCGAGAACTGCTTTTGCTTTTTCTAATTGTGATTGGTCTTGTTTGGTTTGTTCTAGAATTTTAAGGATGTCTTTAATATCACGCGGAGGGGCTTTGATATTTTCTATTTCGACATCTTCTTTGGATGTCTGG
>CANFUO010000112.1 GCA_947450225.1 Burkholderiaceae bacterium
CTGGAGAGAATAATCCGACCCATACCTCACCGATACAATCAGGGTAGGTCTCTGCCATGGTGGGTATTTCAGGAACACTAGACGATCTTTTTGCCGAACTAATCGCAATCGGGTGTAACTTACCGGCTTTAATAAAACCCTGGACAGATGGCAAACTAGCAAAGGCAAGAGGAATCTGCCCCCCTAACACATCATTAATCGCAGGTGATGCACCTTTATACGGTATGTGTAATAAATTAATATTCGCACTCACACCCAACATAACGCCAAGTAAGTGGTTTAGTGTGCCGCTCCCACCTGAGCCATAAGCAATTTCACCAGGCTTCTTCTTTGCCTCATTCACAACATCAGCTAATGTTTTATAAATTGAATTGGGTTGTGTCACAAGCACATAGGGAGTAGCGCCAATGTATGATAAAAAAGTAAAATCAGCTTGAGTATCAAAACCTGGATTTTTGTAAAGAGAAGGATTGATGGCTTGACTACTATTGATCGTGAGAAGCAGAGTGTAGCCATCTTTTGGGGCCCTGGCGACTGATTGAGTGCCGATATTGCCAGCCGCCCCCGGACGATTTTCGATGAGAGCAGAGCCAGCCAACATTTCACCAAAGGAGGGTGCAAGAATGCGCCCGACAATATCATTGGTACCAGCTACGGCATGAGGTACAACTAGGGTTATAGGTCGACTGGGATAATTCTGACCCCAACTTAAATGAGTAAATATGAAAAATATGAAGAAAAAGATAGTTCTTTTCATGAAGTTGTCCCTTTTTATAGTATTTTATGATGACGCTAGATTGTCTGTAAGTATCTTATCACCTCATCAAATAAGACGATGAGAAGCGCTTCTAGAGATTCTATAGGGGGTCTCATCCTCAGCTGGCACAACAGGATAAGGCATTAATTTTTTTGAAGAAGACTAAGGTTTGTCTTGCGGGGATAAGTGCTTGAATAGTTTTTGGGCTAAGTCCTCCATTTCAAATGGCTTGCCTAAAAAATCATTCATACCACTTTGCAAACATATTTCTTGTTCTTTATCTGAAACTCCCGCACTTAGTCCTATGATTGGAAGATCTTTTATTGCATCAAGAAGTCGAATTTTACGTGTGGCTTGAATGCCATCCAAAATGGGCATTTGAATATCGATTAATAGTAAGTCATAAGGATTTTTTTGTAATTCCTCTAAGCATTGTTGACCATTAGTAACAGAGGTAAACCTGATATTTAAATAATCTAAGTATCGTCCAATAACATCTAGGTTAATTGAGTTATCTTCAGCCACGAGAATTTTTTTATTGGCGATGGCAGTCAAGGTTGGATTATTTACATCCGGTAAAGGAGTGGTTTTTGAGGGACTAGAGAGTGAATGATTAAGGTTGATCTCTAAGCGCAATTGAAAGGATGCCTCAGTACCTACATTCATTTGACTTCTCATGTTGAGATGAGAGTCCATATGAGATAAGATATTTTGGCATATCGGAAGACCAAGGCCTACCCCATCATATTGACGTGTATTCGAGTTATCAATTTGATGAAAGGGTTCGTAGATGCTTTTTAGATTTTCTTCAGAAATTCCGATACCCGTATCAATGATTCGAATCGTTAGATTCACCCAATCTTTTTCAATTCGGTCAACCTCGGCGCTTACCTGAATAGATCCTTGATTAGTAAATTTAATCGCATTTCCTAATAAATTCATGATGACTTGGCGCAGTTTATAAAAATCACCAATCAGTTCTTGGGGCATATTTTTATCGATATGGAACTGAAGTTTTATATTTTTTTCTGTCGCTGAGTTGGAAAACAATTCAAAGGAGTCTTCAAATAAGTTTTTTAATAAAAATGGCTCATTAACAACTTGAAATTTTTCTGAGCTTATCTTAGAAAAATCTAAAATATCATTTAAGATCAACAAAAGTGCTTTTGAAGTGAAGAAAACTTTGTCTAAAGATTTTCTGATGTCATTAGACATCGGGGATTTTAGAATAATCGATACCAACCCAATTAATCCATGTAAGGGCGTTCGAATCTCATGGGAGACATTCGCTAAAAACTGTGATTTCGCTGTATTTGCTTGATCGGCTTTTATTTTTTCTACTTCTAATAAAGTGATGAGTTTTTCCCTTTCCGCCAATAATTCTGAAATTCTTTCCAGATCTGTATTAGATTGCGTTAATTGCATTGCACCATACATGAAATGCTTTAATAAAATACAAAGGGTAATTAAGGATAAGGTGAGCCAATCTGCAAAAGTATGATCACCATACATTTGAAAATGATAAATACTTGATAAGAACATTCGCGTAAACCAAATCAAAGAAGTAGCTAAGTAACAATAGGCTAAAGCCCTTGAGAATGGATTACTTGCTACTGAGTTCATCTTGTAAATTTTGAAAAATATCCAGAACTGTAAAATGAAATTAAATAAGCCTGCGTAGGCTCCAATAAAGTCTGTAAATTGATAATTCAATATCAGAAGATAGCCTAGAGCATAGGCGATACAAAATAGCTGTATCCCCGTATTGTTTGAGTATGTGCCTTTATTGAAATATTCAATACTTCGGTAACATAGATAATGAGAATAAATGAGCAAGAAGTTTGCAAGGCTATACCCTATAAATGCTGGGAGGTAATTGCGAGTAGCAATTAAGAAGGAGCCTGTACAAAAAAGGAAGCAGGCTGTAACCCAATATTTAACCGAGAGATTTTTATTTTTTCTAAATAAGATAAATAGCAGTAGTCCGACCATCAGGTGGATAGCGAATAGCACCGGAAACAGACTTTCCGTTGCAAACATTAATTGGCCGTTATTTCCTATGTACATATATTGATACAGTCATTACTTTTAATTTTGCAATTTATTTTAGTACTTATAGCTAATAAAAGCTGAGCAAGTTGTGATTCACTAGCAATGTTGACTTGCTAAAAAAAGCCTTTTTACTGCTTGTGGGGGTGGGGGCTAGGGTTTGCACCAATGGCTTTGTATTATGGAGGTTAGCTCATTTGGCGGCTTATATTACTTATAGTTATAATAATTTACATCTTATTAAACATAATTCTAAAACATTAGATGGTCTTTGCAAGTCTAACTTTCCTCTTCTTTTTTTTACCGGCTTGCTTAATTGTCTATTATTCTTTTCCGCAAAGACAAGTCAGAAATTTCATACTCATCCTTTTTTCTTTGTTCTTTTATGCATGGGGAGAGCCAATTTGGATCTGTTTACTCATTATCTCGGCGACTTGGGATTATTTTGCGGGCCTTTGGATTGAAAAAAACTTAAATCGGCCTTTCCTAGCAAAAATTGGCATTATTGCCTCACTCTCAGTCAATTTGGGTTTATTGGCTACATTTAAATATGCTGATTTTGTGGTGGCGACTGTGAATAGCTTAACTGGATTAGCATTTACGCAGCCGGGTATCCTATTGCCGATTGGTATTTCTTTTTACACTTTTCAAACAATTTCTTATACGGTAGGTGTCTATCGCAGAGAAGTCAAAGCACAGCATAACTTTTGTAATTTCTTTTTATTTGTCGTATGTTTTCACCAATTGGTTGCTGGACCAATTATTCGCTATGCTCATGTTGTCAAAGAGATTGAGGGTAGAGTATTTAACTTAGACGATTTTTATCAAGGGGTTTATACCTTCTGTAAGGGTTTGTTTAAGAAAGTCTATATTGCCAATACAGCCGGAGAAATTGCCCTACAGTTTTTAAATAAACCAATCACTGATGCAACCGTTGCGGGCGAGTGGCTTGGACTTATTATGTTTACTATTCAGATATATTTTGATTTTTCTGGATACTCTGACATGGCAATTGGGTTGGGTAAGATGTTTGGGTTTCACTATAAACCGAACTTTAATTATCCTTATACATCAAAATCGATGACTGATTTTTGGAGAAGATGGCATATTTCTTTGGGATCTTTTTTTCGAGATTACGTCTATATTCCCTTGGGAGGCAATAAAAGCCACGCCACGCGCAATATTTTAATTGTTTGGGGATTAACTGGTATTTGGCATGGCGCCAGTTGGAACTTTGTGATTTGGGGACTATATTTTGCAATTATTTTGTTGCTTGAAAAACATCTGCTAATGAAAATTTTAGAGACTACGCCACGTTGGATCCAACATAGTTATGCTCTTATATTGATCGTATTAGGATGGGATATATTTTTCTATACGGATTTAAATCGTTTAGTTCAATCATATCAACTCTTATTTCATGTGTTGGATAATCCTCTTTACGATTACAGGGTAACTTCTGCCTTATCTGCCAATATATATTGGTTCATTTTGGCTCTTTTGTTTTCAACGCCATATCCTTCGAGATTGAATGAGTACTTCTTATCTAAACTGGATGTCTATCTATCTCAAGGAGTTATTTTTCTTCAGAATATATTCTTATTAGGTGTCAGTGTCGTTTTACTCGTTGGAAAAACTTATAATCCATTCATTTATTTTAGGTTTTGAGATGCCTATACACAATAAAGACAATTTAATGAAGCGCCTTACGATCGGAGTATTTTTTCTCATATTGATGAGTGGCGGTTTGTTATTTATAGCTACTCCAAAAGAGAAAATTTCTGTTGATGAAAAAAGAGAGCTAGCACAGATGCCTGAAGTATCTCGTGAGGCAATCTTTCAGGGTACTTATTTTAAAAATATTGATAGTTATGTATCAGATAATTTTATTTTCAGAAAGCATCTCACGGAAATTGCGGCATTCATGAAGTCCTTCAGGGGTAAACCCATGGATGATATTGAAGTTGTTGATCAAGAAAAAAAGCCAGTGATTAATCCTGAAGTAAGCGCATTGGATAAAAATAAATTAAAGGCTCAATTGGCGCCTGATCAATTAGTCAAGGATAAAGTAGACAATGATCCTTATGAGAATATTGAATCTGTCATTATTTATAAGGGTCGAGCTATTCAGATGATTGGTATGTCTGAAAATAATATGCGTCTTTTATCAAAGGTAATTAATGAATATAAAGAAGAGTTTGGCAAGAGTGTAAAAATTTACTTTATGGCTTTTCCGATTGGAGCAGATTTTTATTTACCTACAAAAATTACCCGTGGTACACAGAAGGAGCGAATCTTAATTGATTTTATGCACTCCCAGCTGTCTGAGGATATTGTCAAGGTTGATGTATATAACGCTTTAGTGCCGCATCAAGATGAATACATTTACTTTAAAACAGACCATCATTGGACTGGTTTGGGGGCATATTATGCTTTTGATGCCTTTACTAAGGTGGCTCAACTCGAACCGCTTCCCCTTAGTACTTTAACCAAAAAAGTGATTCCTAATTATTTGGGTTCGCTGTATCAACGCACTGAATCCACGGCATTAAAGGCATCTGGAGATACTGTTGAGTATTTTAAAATTCCGAATGTGACCACATCTAAAATTTATAATAATGTGAATGATTCCGGAAATGCGGCCTCTTTATATGCCGAGTATGCAAGAGGCTCATTAGGGTATGGGGTATTTTTAGGAGGAGATTTTCCTTTAATGAAAATCACAAGCGATGTTAAAAATGGCCAAAAAGTTCTCATAATCAAAGATTCTTACGGTAATGCATTTGCGCCTTATTTAGCTTCAAGATATGAAGAAACATATATCATTGACTATCGGTATTTCAATGGCAATATCAAAAAATTGATACAAGATAATGGTATACAAAGCATTATCTTCGCGCATAATACCTATGTCATCCAGAGTTCATACACGGCTAAGCAAGAAAGACAGTTTTTACATTAAAACGATTGATCATCCCATAATGAATGTTAATAACATTTCTGTAAATAATAAAATATTCTCTGTGATTTTCAGCAGTTTCTTGTTGACGGCTTGTGGCACTTCTTTAAATTCAGCTCATTTAGTAAAAGAGATCACGCCATCAGCAGAATTAAAAGAGATCATGCCTGCAGTTGTTATTGAAAAAGAAGTGCAAGTAAATACCACTTCTTATCGAATACAAAAGCAAGCAGCAAAATCATATGTTCGAAGTGATGTTCTTCAGTATATGAATATTGACCAGGCCTCATTGCAAGAAGCTATTCCAAATAATATTAATGTTTTTGAATCGAATAGCCCACAATTGCTTAAGCAATTAAAAGATGTCTTCATGTCAACAAAGTCCTCACAAGTTTCGATTGTTCACTTTGGAGACTCTCATGTCCAACTTGGAGTTTCACAGCAAATCACTAGAGACTATCTTCAAGGTATTTTAGGTGATGGTGGGCGAGGACTGATTTTTCCATACTCTATTGCTAAGACATATTCACAAAATGATTATGTCTCTAGGTTTACGGGTAATTGGCAATATGCCAGTAGCATTCAAGAGTACCCTAAAATTCCTTTAGGTGTTGGGGGCTTTGTTGCCAAAACAGAAGATCTGCAATCATCATTTACGATGAGTTTTAATTCCGCATTACCGAAGAAGAATAATCGCATTCAGTTACTGTATCGTGTGCGGTCAGGCAAGGTGCCGGTGACTTTTTATGTTGATAATTATCAGTATTCAGATGTCCTCGTACCTTCCGCTAATAACAGCGTACCCAATCTACTTACCATTGATGTAAAAGATATAAGAGATACTCTACATGTGGTTTTTGAGAATGTGCAAGGAGATAAAAACCTCATAGAAATTTATGGCGTGAATATACAGAGCATTGATAGCGGCGGCCTTGTTTACCATAATGCTGGAGTTGGTGGCGCGAATTATGGTGCAATCCCAGCACAATCCTATTTTGAAACACAATTAGGGACATTGAATCCCTCAGTTGTCGTTTTAGATTATGGTACTAACGATATTTTGTATAAAAATCAGGTGGCATCTACACTAGAGGCCACGATTATCAATACGATTAC
>CANFUO010000113.1 GCA_947450225.1 Burkholderiaceae bacterium
AACAATAATGAAGACAGGAGACAACTGTAGGCCACATTTCTTATTTTCATTTATACCTTAATTGATTATTTCCACCAGCATTAAACAACTTGAGACCGATGATATATAAGAAAGGGATAAAAGTAGCTTGCAGATCTCATAAAGGCTACGAGTATTTGACCTAGGTCAAGCTTTGAGCGCGCTGTTGCCATAAGAGCTACTAAAAAGAAGGGTAAGGCTTAGTTAGACCCAAATGTTAGGCTAAGTAGTAGAAGCTTGAAGAGTTGATTTTAAAGATAAGAGGCGCATTAGATGTAAGTTCCATATGCGTATGTTGATACAAAGGTTAATCAACATATGTATTTCATTAGATTAAAGAAGTTTTTCACTATCCGTAAATTGTAATTTAGCCAAGTTGGAATACAGACCACCTTGATGGATTAAGCTAGCATGTGTACCAGTTTCAATAATACGGCCGTTTTCCAAAACAATAATACGATCTGCTTTTATAACGGTCGAAAGACGATGAGCAATCACCAAGGTTGTGCGGTTTTTCATCGCCACATCCAGAGCCTGTTGTACAAGGTGTTCAGATTCAGCATCCAGGGAACTTGTGGCTTCGTCAAGTAATAAAAGTGGGGGATTTTTCAGTAAGGCCCTTGCAATGACGATCCGTTGTTTTTGACCACCGGAAAGTCGCATGCCACGATCACCTAAAAAAGTATCATAGCCATTGGGAAGACGAGTAATAAATTCATCAGCGGCTGCTAACTTTGCCGCATGAAATACCTCTTCATCACTCGCATCTGCTTTTCCATAACGAATATTTTCCATGGCATTGTTTGAGAAGATGACAAAATCTTGGGGCACAATACCTATTAATTTTCTTAAATCATGCAGATATAAATCTCCAATATCGACGCCTTCTAATTTGATTGCACCATGTTGCGGTTCATAAAAACGCAACAGAAGTTGAAATAAAGAGGTTTTACCCGCCCCAGATGGACCAACTATAGCTACTCTTTCCCCAGGTTTGATCAGAAAACTAACCTCAGATAGAACTGGATTTTGATTAGACGGGTAATGAAACGAGAGATTTTTAATCTCTAATTGAATACCTTGGGCTGGAACTACTTTTACAGATTTTGGTGAGCTAGGATTTTTGATATTCGAATTAAGTTGCAGAAGTTCTAAGAGTCTCTCACTTGCCCCGATTGCCCGTTGCGTATCGCCAATGACTTCAGCAACAACTGCAATAGCCCCTGCGACGATTACGGTATACAAAATAAACTGAGTGAGTTCACCGCTAGAAAGTTCATTACGTGTAACCGCGTAGGCACCTAACCAAAGTATCAAGATGATGCTGGAAAATCCAAGCAAAATTGCGATAAATGTAAGATTTGATCGTGCAAGATTTCTGTTTTTAGCGGTTAAAAATGAAGTTTCAATATATTGATTAAATAATTTTGATTCGTAGGCTTCTTGAGTAAAAGATTGAATGGTCGAAACAGTATTCAGTTTTTCGCCAGCAAGTGCAGAGGCATCAGCGATTTTGTCTTGAGAGTTTTTTGATAATTTACGAACCCGTCGCCCGAGAATGACAGTAGGAATGACAGTAAGTAAGAGTAGGGTAAAGATCAGAATAGATAATTTGACACTCGTGATAAACATCATGACAAGGCCACCAGTAAGTAAAAGAGTATTTCTAAGAGCCATAGAAACGCTTGTACCAACTAGGGTTTGAATGAGTGTTGTATCTGTGTTGAGCCGAGAAAGAATTTCACCACTTTGCGTTACTTCAAAGAACTCTGGGCTTTGATAGAGGACATGGTCATAGACTGCTTTTTTGATATCGGAGGTGACCCTTTCTCCAAGCCAAGAGACCATATAAAAACGTAATGAAGTAGAAAAAGCCACTGCACAAGCGATTAAAAATAAGTTAATAAACGTTGAATTAATCTGAGAACTACTCGAGGAACTAAAACCAAGATTAATGATTTCACGAAAGCAAAAGGGAACGGCTAGCGTTGCGCTAGCAGCTAAAACCAAACTGAATAAAGCAATCAATAATTGTGTTTTATAAGGCTTTACAAATGGGAGAAGGACCTTTAGAGAGCCGATATTAGATAGATTTTTTTTTGTCATTAGTAATATTATCGTTATTTTTGAACTTTGTTAGCTATCTTATTGCAGGATGTTGGCAAGATGAGAAAAATAAGTGATTAATCCCTAGTGATTGTTTTGCAAGAGGTACGTTTTTCTTGCTGATTAATGAATTGTGTCAGTTCTGTGCCGTCTTGATTAATCTTTAATTGCCCAATTTGAGGGTCAAATTTCATTAAGATTTGATAGGTGTCTTTAAATTTTAGTAAGTTAACTAAACTTGTTTTTCCATCATAGATGAAGTTCGCAGTGAGAGAGTCTTTTGAAATCAGTATTTCAAGAGTTTGATCATTGAGTATGCAATGAATCGTTTTACTATGATCTTCGATGGACACTGATTTTGGAGCTTGTTCATTACAGGCAGTTAAAAATAATATAAAGAAGATTTGAAGAATGAGTAAAGAGTTGTGACGCATTAGTGACTCATCGCAGCTAACGGTGCGACACCTATAAGCCATTGATGTAATCCGAAAATAAAGGCAAGCCATACAGCTATTCCGAAAAAGATAGCGATGAGGGTTGCTTTTAAGCTGATGACTGGAGTTTCATTTGAGGAGTTTGGACGATTTCTTGCTGATCGAAAATCAAGTACTGCCCAGATCAAGAAAGACCCAAATAAAATCAAGTCGATGAGACTTCCATTGGCAAGCAAGTGGGCTAAAGCCCAGACTTTCACACCTAAAATCATCGGATGCTTTAGTTTTAGCCGAATTGCGTTATTGTTCGGTGCGCTACTAGCTAAGAGAATAAAAGTAAAGAGATTGAGCAACACAGCAAGGTGTGTCATAAAAATGGGTGGTTGCCAAATAAGGATCGTATTTTGTCTAGCTTGACTATATCCAATGATTAGAAGAATAAATCCAAATAATGAGAAAAGTGAATAGAGTCCTTTCCATTTTTTTTCACCGAGCTGATGAATCATCCTAGTGCGCCAGGGGTCAGCAAAAATACGAACAGAGTGACTGCCTAAAAATACAATGATTCCAATGATAAAAATAATCATGCAACACTCCTAAAGTTATGGATTTATTTTATAGAGTTATTGCCTGATGTGCCATTGAATTGATTCAATAGCCAGACGATATCTAGCGCGATGATTCAAGTGAGGCGTCTTTTTTTTTGACGCCAATTACGTAGTTGTTCAGTCAGCTCGGTTGACTGCTGGTGGCTAGCTTTCATTATTGATTGAGTAAACCACCGCAATAGCAATATTATTTTTTCTTGAGGGGGTTCTGTACCAACATGCCCGCAATCAGGACACCGAAAAATATTGCGGCAACCCATATGCCAAAAGAGCCTAAGGAGCCAACCGGCATTAATAAACGAAATAGAACAGCAGCAATAATGCCGACAATAGCTAAGCCGATATATTGATTAATGTTTAAGCGTCCAAAATTCATATGTACCTCCTTAATTAATTCAAGCAAATGATATCAATCTCATCAATTAATACCGCTTTTGTTTGCTACCACTTACTTCTTTGGTGTTTTGTCTTTATTAAAATAATTAGCTAGCAAAAAAAATACTACCAAGAACCATATCATGAGAAATAGTTGGTAAGTTTTCAATTCTGTTCTCCTAAGTAAATAAATATAAATAAATCATACTTTAAAACCGGTACTTATTTTTTAAATCCTGAGACTATTTTAAAACTAAATCTTAAATAATTGAAATTTATTACGATCTTTTATGAGGGGTATCATGGCAATGATTGTCATGATCAGCATGCAAATTTCGATAATGTAAACAGTTCTGTATCCCACTAAGGAAGAGTTGGTTTGATGTGCAACCAGATCCCTAATGATTCCTCCCAACGTAATTGCTACTCCAGCGGCTGAGGCCTGAACGGCACCCCATGCTCCAAGGGCTAAGCCACTTTGACCGTTAGGTGCCAGGTTCATCGTTGCCGTTAAAGTGCCATGCCCAAATAGGCCAGCACCAAATCCAATTAAAAGAGTCCCTAGTGCAAATAAAATAGGCTCGTTGATTTGACCAGAGATAATCACAGCTATAAAGGCTGGAATCCCAATTAAAGCGCCTAAGCTAGCCATTTTAAAAGGATCCGCCCCTTTGCTAAGGATATGAGAAGCCCAAGCAAAGCCGAGAAGACCACCACCGGCGAGAGCAGCAGTAAGGCTTGTGGTTTGTGAAACGGTCAGTTTGAGAATATCGCCGCCATAGGGTTCTAGCAAAATATCCTCCATCGAGAAAGCCATTGTGCCAAGACCAACCGCAATTAAACGGCGGGTTGCATAATTACCTTCTAAGAAAGCATTCCAAGACTCTTTGAATGTTTTTTCTTTTGGTGGGGCAGGATATAAATGCGCAGGTTTTCTAGCTTCTTGTTTCCAAAGCGCAATAACATTCAAAATAATGGTTGCAACCCCTGCTCCTTGAACAACTTGGATCAATCGACCTGGGCTAAATTCACTTAATAAATTACCGAAAATGACGGCACTAAGAATCATTCCAATTAACAACATGACATACATGAGTCCAACGACTTTAGGTTGAGACTCTGGAGGGACTAGATCATTAGCAAGAGCTAAGCCAACAGTTTGCGTTGTGTGTAGTCCTGCCCCAACAAACAAAAAAGCAATGCCAGCGCCAAGTTGACCGACCCATTGTGGCGCATTGCTAGATTGACCTGCTCCAGACAAAACTAGGAGAGCAAAAGGCATCATTGCAAAGCCACCAAACTGAACTAAAGTTCCCATCCAAATATAGGGGACCCTTTTCCAACCTAAGGCTGAACGATGAGTGTCAGATCGAAAACCAATCACTGCTCTAAATGGAGCGAAAATCAGGGGAATTGAAATCATGATGGAGACTAGCGATGCAGGTACATTAAGTTCCACAATTAAAACTCTGTTTAAGGTGCCAATTAGCATGACTAAGGCCATGCCAACTGACACCTGAAAAAGCGACAATCGAAGTAAGCGCGATAAAGGGACATCAGGAGTTGCGGCATCTGCGAAAGGCAAAAAACGCGTTCCAAGCCTAGACCAATTATTCATTAATTTATGGCGGATTGATGTCATTATTTATTTTTATATTTTTTGAAAGCTGAGTAACAAATCAGGATGAATTTCATCCTGATTTGTTCTTTCGAGCCATCTACTGCGACTTCGGCGCTTCTTTTGCAACCACAGCAGCAGGAGCACTTCCATTTAAAAAAGCTTTAACCCATGTGGTATTTTGAACTAATTGCAGATGCACATTGAATGAACCAAATGCAACAGCAGCAATAATAATTGGAATACCAACAGAAGGTTTAACTACACACCACAATTTTCCGTAAATCATTTTGTGTTCCTTCCGTTATTTGAGCCAAGGTGAATAAATGTAAGCCAGCAAGTGAGCTAACGCAGCAATTAAACCAAAGAACTGAGTTCCTTGAATTAAGTGTCTGTGGATCTCTTCTGACTCTGCCTCAGTTAGACCTGTCGGCCAAACTTTATTTGGATCTGACATTGTGATATCTCCTTTTGAAAGATCTTTTCGTGCAAAGCCCGCACGTGGGCTATTCGTGGTTAAAAATATCTAAAGATAATTTTTAACCACTCCTACTAGTAATTTAAATTAGACACAAGAATATGTCAATAATTAGTTACACATGTGATGTAATGGTTTAAGATTTAATAAGTAATTGATTTATATTAATATTTTATAAATTATAGTAATTTTATATACCACCATCCTGAAAATAATCTGATTTTAGATAGGTTTAAATCGGATTAATTGAGATTACTTCTTCGAGTTGAAGAAGCCAAGATTTAAAACCGGGAAACGATACGGAATAAAAGTAATTCGTAACCAATGTATCCATAAGTAACTAATGGATACATTGGAGCTCATCTAATTGTTTATTGCTTTAATTATTTTATAGATGCGAAATTGAAGGATTTCTGTTTATTTATGTGCCTTCATATAAACCAAGATCCCTGAGATGATAAAAATAATAGCCCATAGCTTTAGTTGATGTTTAGCTAAAAATTTAATCGACATTTCTTCCCACATCAAATAAAAGGGTTCTGCTTTTTTCTCTGAGGGAACTGAGTTGCCAGATTTAACTTCCAGATTGAGCGACCAATCTTTCATACTGGCATTCAGAAATTCTTGAGGGACTAGTTCTGATGAAGTGATATTTAGTTGTTTTTCTAATTCTTTAATTTTTGTATTAGATGCTTCTAATGCCGCCTCTAAAGTGATAGCGCGGTGAATTAAAAGATACGTTGCATTTGGTTGCGTATCAATAGATTCTCTGATGTATTTATTGGCTAATGGATCTATAAATTTAAATCTGGTTTGATTTAAAGATCTCAAAAAACCCATGAGTAAGAAGCTTTCATTGTCTGTCATATATATCTTTATAGAGAATTAAAAAAAGGATCTGTATTTAAAAGAAAAATTTGGTACGCATCATCGGTTGATACTTTTCTGATACACGTAACATCAGCAGCAAAATCGGTAGAAATAAAAATAATAATAAAGTTAAGCTAGAGTATCCGCCTAGCCCAATATTAATAATAATAAAAATTGCTGCTAGATTAGTATATAGAAAGTTAGTCGATTTAATAAAACAGAGCCCGACATTAATTTCACCGATAGTCAGTATCCAAGCAATGGGGAATGAGCACGGGATAGCAAATGCGGACAAATAC
>CANFUO010000114.1 GCA_947450225.1 Burkholderiaceae bacterium
AGAGCTTGCAGACCCTTGTACTGATTTGTAAACCCGCATTTGCTTGCAACGTTCACAATTAATAAACTCTTGTTTGTAAAATCTTGCAGGTTTTTAGTATTTCCTTGCAGGTCAATGAGCGGAATATTCGGTAACATGTTTTTCCTTGAGTTGATGTTCATAAAGTAAATTTTGTAATACTTTGAAGTATATCTTTCATCATTGATTGATGTATAAATCTATTCGCTTATGACATTTTAAATCTTGATAAATCTAGATGGTCAGTTGGAGTCCTTCCCGCTACAATATTCGTCTTTATTTATCAGGGCTCAATAAAAAGGTAGAAAGAATCAGCAATATATTTAAATGACAACTGTGAAAATTAATCTCAATTTCATACGTTTGCTATTTTTAGTCATTGGTATCACGGTTCTCAACAAGCGTTGATATCAAATATCGTAACTCGAGATTTCATCTTGCTGCGTATTTGGATTTTGCAGCGCTTGATCGACAAGTTTTTTATTCAGGCTTGGCGAAAAGAGTTCGATAAATGTATAGGTATACGACCGCAGATAAGCATCTTGCTTAATGGCAATGCGAGTTGTGTTATTCCCGAAAAGGTGTCCTGCGGGGAGCATTTCTAAATTTGTATCACGTTGCGGATCAAATGCCACGCCAGCGACGATTCCAACCCCTAGGCCGGTTTCCACATATGTTTTAATGACATCGGCATCAATGGCTTCAAGAACAACATCAGGGCGAAGGTTCTTTTTTGCGAATGCTTCGTTAATCTTCGTGCGACCAGCAAAGGCGACATCATAAGTAATGATGGGATATTCCACTAAATCTTCTAAAGATAGCGGACGTTTAGCAAGAAGGGGGTGACCATGGGGTACGACCACAGCGTGTTGCCATTGATATCCTGGTAGGGAAACTAATTGAGCAATACCAGACAGGCCCTCGGTTGCAATTGCAATATCTGCTTGATCATTGAGAACCAAATGGGCTAAATGCTCAGGACTGCCTTGTTGAATACTGACCCGCACTTTGGGAAAGCGTTTTTTAAACTCAGCAATCACCTGAGGTAAAGAGTATCTGGCTTGGGTATGGGTTGTGGCGATAACAAAATTACCTTGATCGCTGGCGGCGTACTCAGCACCTATTTTCTTAAGACTCTCGATTTCACTAAGAATCCGCTCGATACTGACTAAGGCTTTTTTACCTGGTTCGGTTAACTCCCGAATCCGTTTGCCATGACGACGAAAAATATCAACCCCCAGCTCATCCTCTAACTCGAGAATGGCTTTAGAAACACCAGGTTGGGATGTAAAAAGAGCTTTGGCAGCATCCGTTAAATTGAAATTTTGGCGGACAGCTTCCCGAATAAAGCGAAATTGATGGATGTTCATATCAGTTAAGTGCCTCTCTATATATCAAAAATAGTATAACAGTGCGATTTTATATTATTTGTGAATCTTATTATTCCAATTGATAATTACTTCTTCTTAAAAATAACGTTTTGAAATCAAAAAAATATGTTGGAAATAAATTATCTCTATATTGTGGCAGGAGCTTTAGTAGGCCTTCTTGTAGGGCTTACCGGGGTTGGTGGAGGCTCACTTATGACGCCTTTGCTGACTCTTTTATTTGGGGTTTCACCAAGTATTGCCGTCGGAACTGACTTGGCATTTGCTGCATTAACCAAGGGTGTTGGCACCGCAGCACATCGACTTCACGGCAATGTGCGTTGGGAAATTGTGCGTTTACTTTGCATCGGCAGTTTACCGGCGGCTGTAGCTAGTATCTTTTTTCTTAAGCATATTGGAAGTGTCTCTTCAGAGTGGCAATACTATATTAAGGTATCGATCGGAGTCTCTGTACTTTTAACAGCAATTTCTTTAATTTTTAGATCACGCATGAGAGCGTGGATAAGTGCGCATCCTCAATATGAGTTAAAAGGGAAAGAGTTGGGTATAGCAACTATTATCTCTGGGATAGTGATTGGTGTATTAGTGACGATTTCCTCCATTGGTGCAGGTGCAATTGGTGCGACCTTAATTGTGTTTCTTTATCCAGCGCTGAAACCTTCAGAAGTAGCGGGCACAGATATCGCCTATGCAGTGCCATTGACAGCGCTTGCAGCGTTTGGGCATTTTTGGCTAGGCAATGTAAATTTTGATTTATTGTTTGCGCTTCTCCTGGGGTCTGTGCCAGCCATTTGGGTTGGAGCCCGCTTATCAAAAGCTTTTCCTGAAAAAATCACACGCAGTATTCTGGCTGGCGTATTAACGCTTGTAGGCCTAAAGCTAGTTTCATAAGGAATTTATACATGTATCAATATGATGAGATCGACCAAGCATTAGTAGATGCGCGGGTTGATGAGTTTAAAAATCAGGTCGAACGCAGACTTCAAGGTACCTTGCCTGAAGAAGAGTTTCGTCCATTAAGATTACAAAATGGATTGTATTTGCAAAGGCATGCTTATATGTTGCGTGTCGCAATTCCATATGGCGTTCTAAGCGCAATGCAATTAGAGCAACTCGCAATGATTGCAAGTAAATATGACCGTGGTTACGGACACTTTACGACACGTCAAAACATTCAATTTAATTGGCTTACATTAGAAGATAGTCCGGCAATCCTAGCGGACTTAGCTCAAGTTCAGATGCATGCGATTCAAACATCAGGAAATGTTGTACGAAACATTACTAGTGATCCATTTGCTGGAGTAGCGCAAGATGAGTTAGTCGATCCAAGGCCATATTGTGAGTTACTCAGACAATGGTCAACATTGCATCCTGAGTTTGCATTTTTACCACGCAAGTTCAAAATCGCAATCAATGGCGCAAAAAATGATCGTGCGGTGATCTTGGCGCATGATGTTGGACTTGTTCTGAAAAAAGATGCACAAGAAAATGTCATTGTCGATGTCTATGCGGGGGGCGGTATGGGGCGAACTCCATTAATCGCCAGCCTAGTCAAGAGGGACTTACCATGGCAACAGTTGCCTAGTTATTTAAATGCACTTTTACGGGTCTATAACCTGTATGGTCGACGTGATAATTTGTATAAAGCACGCATTAAAATTTTGATCAAAGCCATTGGTGCGGAGCAATTTGCTAAAGAGGTTGAACAACAATGGTTGGCAAGTAATGATAAAGGTGCAGAGTTTATAGCGCAAGAATGGGAGAGAGTTTCTAAAAGTTTTGTAAGGCCAGCCTATCAAAAGCTTACCAATCTATCCTTATTCGAAATCATTGCCACCGCGCCTAGTCAAGATCAAAAAGCGTTTTCAAAATGGTTAGAAAGAAACACCCAAAAACATCAAGTTACTGGCTACATGAGTGTTGTCATTAGTTTAAAAAATCATCAAGGAACTGCACCGGGTGATATTAGCTCACAGCAAATGTTGGCAGTTGCGCAGTTAGCGAAACAATACAGTTTTTCAGAAATCAGAGTCACACACGAACAAAATATAGTATTAGCGCATGTTGAACAAGAGCATTTATATGCGCTATTTACAGCATTCAAAGAACACCGTTTAGCGCAAGCAAACATTGGCTTACTGACCGATATGATTGTATGTCCTGGCGGAGATTTTTGTTCCCTTGCCAATGCGAAGTCATTACCAATTGCAGCTGCCATTGCCCAGCAGTATGAAGATCTTGATTATTTATTTGATTTAGGTGATTTAAGCATTAATATTTCTGGTTGTATCAATTCCTGCGGCCATCATCATGTCGCTAATATTGGCATACTCGGCGTTGATAAAGATGGATCTGAGTGGTATCAAATTACTCTAGGTGGAGAACAAGGTAATGAGACGGCGATCGGCAAGGTGATAGGACCATCGTTTAGTGCACAGCAAGTGCCAGGTGTGATTGAACAGATTATTTCTGTGTTTGAACAACATCGTATCAATCAAGAAAGCTTTTTGCAGACTTATCAAAGGCTCGGCGTTGAGCCCTTTAAGCACTCTGTTTATCAAAAAGACCAGAAGGAAACTGAGTATGTCTAAATACATTGCATACCCAAAAAATGTGGCACCGAAGATTTGTGATAACGAATGGACTTTATTAAGAGATGATGCGTTACCTGAAGATTTTTCCTTGCCTGGACCTGTGATCGTATCGTATGCATACTGGAAAAATCATCAAGAAGAACTGCAAGAAAAAAGTACTAATATGGCATTGGGTATATTTTTTAGCGTGACGGATGATGTGGTGCAAGACCAAGCAATTATTCAACATGGTATGTCACATTGGAGCTTAATTGCTGTTGATTTCCCAATATTTCGGGATGGACGAGGATTTAGCACGGCAACCATCTTACGTGAGCAATACCACTGGGAAAAAGAACTCAGAGCGATAGGTGATGTCTTAATTGATCAACTTGTCCAAATGGCCCGCGTTGGCTTTGATGCATTTGTATTGCGCGAAGATCAACAACTTGATGTAGCCATTGCACAGTTACAACGTTTTCCGGTAAAAATGCAAAACGACTGGCGTGGTGTTAGAACTTTACTTCAAGGAGCGGTGTGATGAAGCCGCAGTTATGGAAAATCCCCCCAGTACAGATAAGCGGCGAGCAAGTAGACCAACTCTACGAAAAACTCCAGCAGCGCCTGATTGAAATATCGAGTCGCTATCAACGCGTGCGATTTGCCACAAGTTTAGCGGCAGAGGATATGGTCATTACCGATGCGATTGCTCGCGAAAATATCAAGATTGAGATTTTTACCCTCAATACTGGAAGACTGCATGAAGCAAGCATCAAGATGTATGAAGCTGTTCAGAGTCATTACAAGATTAAGATACACAGTCTTGAGCCCAATCAGGAGCAAGTCAAACAATTTATCGAACATGTTGGATTGAATGCTTTTTATGAATCAGAAGATGCCAAAAAAACCTGCTGTGATATCCGTAAAGTAAAGCCATTACAAAAAGCATTAGACGGAGCACAGGCATGGTTAACAGGACAACGGAAAGAACAGTCCGTTACACGTACAGAATTATTATTTGAAGAAAAAGATATTGCAAGAGGTATTGCAAAATTTAACCCCATTTTTGATTTCTCAGAACAAGAAATGTGGGCATATATTCAAACAAGACAAGTGCCGATCCATCCATTGCATCAACAAGGTTATCCAAGCATTGGATGTGAGCCATGTACACGGGCTATTCGAGAAGGTGAAGACGTTCGCGCCGGTCGTTGGTGGTGGTTACAAAAAGACAGTAAAGAGTGTGGACTACATGTAACAGAGAGTTTGCAAAAATGACAACAAACATACAAAACCAACATTTAGATTATTTAGAAGCAGAATCTATTTATATTATTCGCGAGGTAGTGGCGCAGTGTAGCCATCCTGCGCTATTATTTTCTGGCGGTAAAGACTCCATTGTGATGTATCACTTGGCAAGAAAAGCCTTTTGGTTTGGTGCACGTCAAATACAGTTACCATTCCCTTTGTTGCATGTAGATACAGGACATAACTACCCAGAAGTGATTCAATTTCGTGATGAAATTGTCAAAAAAACACAAGCACAATTAATTGTGGCGCATGTTGAAGAATCGATACGTCGAGGAAGCGTGAAATTGAGTCATCCCTTAGCTTCCAGAAATGCAGCGCAAGCCGTGACATTGTTAGAGGCAATCGAGCAATATGAATTTGATGCATTAATGGGTGGTGCCCGCCGAGATGAAGAAAAAGCGCGCGCTAAAGAAAGAATATTTTCATTTAGAGATGAGTTCGGGCAATGGGATCCAAAGGCACAGCGGCCTGAGTTATGGAATTTATATAATGCACGAACATCTAAGGGAGAAAATATGCGCGTCTTCCCTATCTCAAATTGGACAGAGTTAGATATTTGGCAATATATTGCCAGAGAGAACCTTGCTTTGCCATCGATTTATTACAGTCACCAACGTGAAGTAGTGCGGCGCGGTAAATTATTGTTGCCAGTAACTCCTTTGACCCCAAAGCAAAATAATGACGTAAGCGAAACCATTGCAGTCCGTTTTAGAACGGTAGGCGATATTAGCTGTACCTGTCCAGTCGAGAGTATTGCAAATGATCCGCAGGACATCATTGCCGAAACCATTATTGCTGAAGTCACTGAGCGAGGTGCGACGCGTATGGATGATCAAACCAGTGAAGCATCTATGGAAAGACGTAAAAAAGAAGGGTACTTTTAATGCACACAGGACTATTACGATTTATTACAGCCGGGAGTGTAGATGATGGGAAAAGCACACTCATTGGACGACTCTTATTTGATACGAAGGCGATACTAACAGATCAATTAGCTGCTTTAGGAAGAACAAAGTATGCGCGCGTAACATCTAGCGACGCTGCAATTGATTTGGCATTATTGACTGATGGTTTAGAAGCAGAGCGAGAGCAGGGGATTACGATTGATGTTGCATATCGATATTTTGTAACAGCGCAGCGTAAGTTCATTGTTGCTGATGCGCCTGGACATGAGCAGTACACCCGCAATCTAGTTACAGGAGCCTCACAGGCAGATGCGGCGGTGATACTCATTGATATCAGTCGACTTGATTTAAACAGCGCAAAAATTCAATTATTGCCACAAACAATTAGACATAGTGCCATCCTTCAATTGTTGGGGATTAAGCATCTGGTATTTGCAATCAATAAGATGGATATATGTGATTTTGAACAAACGCATTATCAAAAAGTATGTGAAGCCATTCAAGAACTAGTGCAGGTATTAAAGTTACCGCCAGTGACGATGATTCCGATGGCAGCCTTACTTGGGGATAATGTTGTAGAGCCCAGTTCAAGAACGCCTTGGTACA
>CANFUO010000115.1 GCA_947450225.1 Burkholderiaceae bacterium
ATTAACATTCACATCGCCGTTAGGCCAAAACTTAATTTTTCGCAGCTACTTATTTGGTGTTCATTGATGTATTGACATAAAGCTACATCATTTCAGTTATAAGGTTATGCAAATTTTGTCTAATAAAAATGAACATTTTTATCCCTGGATGATGCGATTGCCATTAGCATGGTGAAGTAATCATTTAGTAACTAAGGTATATAAATAATGAAACTGATAAAAAGTATTCCAAGCTTGGCATTTGTTGTATTGAGTATGTCAACGATGGGGGTGATTTCTAGCGCGATGGCTCAAGCACAGCCGCAAAAAACAAAGACTGCGCAGGATCTTTACCAACGAGGACTTGCTGCAACCTGTGCTAATTGCCACGGCACTGATGGTAAGGGTGTTGAAAATGCCACCATGCCTGTGATCAGTCATCTCAATAGTGAGCAGATCTTAACTCAACTAAGAGCATTCAAAAGCGGGGCACGTGAGGGCACCATCATGCCTCAGTTGGCTAAAGGCTACACCGATGAGCAAATGCAAAGCATTGCTAATTTCTTAGGCAAAAAATAATTCAAGGGAATCTATATGAATCGTCGTTATTTCTTAGGGCAAAGCATTGCCACTTTAGGTGCAATGGCAATGTATCCAGCGATTGGACGTGCTTCTAATCTCCATAAAGCAGAGATTATTGTGGTTGGTGGTGGTTATGGTGGGGCAACAGCCGCTAAATATTTGCGATTATTTTCTAATTACACAGCGAAAGTTACTCTGATTGAGCCTAATGCAGAATTTGTTTCATGCCCCTTATCTAATCTCGTCGTGGGCGGATCTAGACAGATGTCTGAGTTAACTTCAACTTACTCCAATTTATCCAAGCGTCATGGTGTGAAATTAATTAAGGGTAGTGTTGCATCGATTGATGGTGAGAAGAAAACCCTCAAACTAGCGTCAGGTGCAACCATGAAGTTTGATAAGTTGGTTTTATCACCAGGTATTAGCATGATGATGGATAGTATTGAAGGTCTTTCTGGAGCAAATCAATCCGGCGCTACGATACAAGCCTGGAAAGCTGGTCCTGATACTGTGGCATTGCATCAGCAGTTAGCTTCTATGCAAGATGGTGGCGTGTTTGCCATTACCATTCCTGAAGCACCATATCGATGCCCTCCAGGCCCATATGAGCGTGCCTGTCAGGTTGCTAGCTACTTTAAGCAACACAAACCAAAATCAAAAGTACTCATTTTGGATGCAAACCCAGATGTTGTTTCCAAGGCGGGTCTTTTTAAGAAAGCTTGGGCGGAAGAATATACCGGCATGATTGAATATCGTCCGCAATTTAAGGTGATGGCGGTTGATGCAAAAACAAAGACCATCAAATTTGAAGTGCAAGATGATGTGAAAGCGGATGTTTTAAATATATTGCCACCGATGCGCGCTGGAGATATTGCAGTATCCTCAGGTGTAGCTAACTCGAATGGCCGCTGGGCAAATGTCAATTACCTCAACTTTGAATCAACAGCAGTAAAAGATATTCACGTTCTTGGTGACTCAATTCAAATTGCGCCTTTGATGCCCAAATCAGGGCATATGGCTAATTCGCATGCAAAAGTAGCCGCAGCGGCGATTGTTGCAGAGCTTAATGGTTGGGATATCAATCCAGCTCCAGTTCTTACCAATACTTGCTATAGCTTTATTGATGCCAAAAAAGTAGCCCATGTTGCGAGTGTCCATCAATATAACGCCGCCGAAAAAACCTTTAAAACGGTTGCGGGGTCTGGTGGTTTATCGACAGAGCCTAATGTCCTGGAGGGTATTTATGCGTGGGGCTGGGCTCGCAATATTTGGGCAGACAGTTTGTCTTAACTCGATAGCGAAAGAAAAAAGCTGACTGCAACAACTGACCCTAATAAGTTGGACAAGTTTTCAAGGAATGGGTCAGTTCAACTGCTTAATGATGGCATGGACCAGTGGGTGTTGAATTTTCTTTTCGGACCGGATGGCGTAAAAATACTCATAGATTTCTTCGCAGTCACCTATTAACTCAATGCCGTAAGTTTCTTTCAGGTCTTTCTCGATGAGTTTGCCTGCTGGAAACACGCCTAGACCAGAAGCTGCAAAGGTTTTCAGTAGGGCACTGTCTTCAAATTCTCCAACTATATTTGGTGTAATGTTTTTCTTACTAAACCATTGATCTATTAAATTGCGCACGGTGGAATGCGAAGTTGGCATAAGGATAGGTATTTCGTTAAGGCATTGTGGGAAATCGTTTTTAGCTTTTTTTAAAAATTGCTTTGGGCTAAACCAAGCAATAGAAGTTTTGGTAAGCTCTTCGCTATAAACATTGAGATTCTTGTTATTTGGAGCGGGGCGGTCTGCCAAGATAATGTCCAGACGATGTAGTGCTAAATCTGCTAATAAGTCATCAAACTCCCCCTCGTGAACAATAAGCTGGACATCTTTGCGAGTGAGGATGGGCTCTAGCAACTGCCTAGTGATAAGCTTAGGTAAGCCATCAGAGACGCCAACAGTCAGTTTTATTTTTTGGAATTTTGCCGCATCTCGAAGTGCTTCAGGGAGCGTCTCGCCGATTGAGAAAATTTGATCGGCAATTTTAACCGCGACAAGACCGGACTCTGTGAGGGTAATACCTCGGCCAGCAGGTTTAAATAACAGGTACCCCAGCGATTTTTCTAGCTCGTGAACTTGAGCACTAATCGTTTGTGTAGCCATATCCAAGCGCTCAGCAGCTTTAGACATGCTACCTTCTTTGGCAACTACCCAAAAATAATATAGATGTCGATAGTTATAGGAATTTTTCATTGTCAGGTTTTTCCGAAATTATTATCAATATATATCTTCTTTTAACAGAGGGCAAATAGGCTTAAATTTACCATATCATAAGTCATGATATTCATGAGCGACGTATATAAATTGAGGATATTCAAGTGGAACTATTTAGTCCGGAGTTTTTTTCAGCCCTTCTAGCAATTATTGTCATAGATTTAGTTTTGGCTGGTGATAACGCTATTGTTATTGCGATGGCTGCAAGACATTTACCAGCACATTTACAGAAGAAAGCGATTATCTGGGGCGCTGTAGGCGCAATCGCCGTAAGAAGTTCTATGACGCTTGCAGTAGTGTATCTTCTAAAAATTCCAGGATTGATGTTAATCGGTGGTCTATTACTCGTATGGATAGCTTATAAATTATTAAATCCAGTGAAAGATGTTGATGGGGAGTCTAATCATGCATCCATGAGTTTTTGGGGTGCAATGAAGACGATCGTGATAGCTGACGCTGTCATGGGTTTGGATAATGTCTTAGCTGTTGCTGGCGCCTCACATGGAAGTTATGTTTTAGTCGTGCTTGGTCTCTTAATTAGTATTCCTATCGTGATATGGGGTTCAACCCAAATCTTAAAGTTAGTGGAGTCCTATCCTTCGATAATTTATTTAGGCGCGGGCGTATTGGCTTGGACAGCCGCTAAGATGATGACTTCAGAGCCACTTGTTCAGGAATGGTCTCTATTCCAAAACCCAGGGTTTGAATACGCTATACAAGCCCTAGTGATACTCGGTGTTTTATGTGGTGGATATATCAAAAATAGACTAGCACCTGAACATGTAAATATACCAGTTGAAATAAATCCAGTTACACCTGAAATACCATCACAAAAAACGTCTCATATCATAGGAGGTGAAGTCATGAATAAAGTTTTCATTCCGGTAGATAATTCTAGTAATGCAATGCTAGCCCTTAAGTATGCGGTTCGTGCGTATAGCAGAGATTCTGGGAGTGAGTTTCATATTTGTAATGTGCAACCAAAAATTTACCGCCATATCAGTAAATTTTTAAGTAAAAGTACGATTAATGATTGGCAAGCAGAGGGTGCTAAAAAGGCAGCTCAGTCAGCTACAGAGTTTCTTGAAAGGGCTGGGGTTAGATTTTCTTTTACATATGTTTCCGGCGATAAAGGTGTAGCGTTGTACGAAGAAGCAGTTCGCCTAGGATGTAGTCGAATTATTATAGGCTCAGCAAAGAAAAATACACTCAGTCGCTTGTTTGAGAACTCTACGACGGCTAGGTTATTAGAAATAAGTAATATTCCGGTTGAGGTAATCACTGGGAAGTCTTTATCAACATTGGAGCGTTGGGGAATTCCTGCACTTGGTGCCGGTGCTGCAACTGCTCTGATGGCGTCTTTACTCGATTAACTTTTTTCCTCGTGTTGTTAGCTCTTTTGCCCTCTTCGTGAGGGCATTTTTTTCTTTCAACACTTTAATAAGGAGAATTGAATGGCGGAGGTGGTTCCTATAAGCAGGCCCAACAGGCTAAGGTACCGCTTGAACTATTTAATTTGTTGAAATGCCACTAAATCTAAATATAAATTCAGGATCTCTTAATTTGCCACTCAGACTCATACTTCCCTCATAAATGCATTCGCCATCTTTACCTGGAAGAAATGTTCCTGAGAAAGTCACAGACTCTCCTTTCTTCAAGGAGGATGCGGTTTGAAAAAGTTTGCTGTTAGGATCTAAAAGGGTGCGAGACTGCATATCCGAAAAGTCATTATTCCAAGTTTTAACGGTAATACCTTTTCCCAGGGTAATCTCTAGAACTCCTTTGCCATCGCTATTGGCACCTATTTTACGTACTTTTCCGACCCAATTTTTAACGGATTTATTAGCCATTAAGGAACAAATAGCTTTATCTCGCCGAGCTTTGACTCCACCTTTTTGCATATCGTTGTCAGCATTTTTGGCATCCGATTGAGCTTGACTGATGATAGAAATAAAATTTTCTTCTTGGGCAGGAATACTTGCAGACACAGCATCAACGCTATTTACAAAAGACAGGATCAGGATCGAAGTGATTACTTGAAATAACGCACTGTGATATTTTTTTCTAGATGTAATGGTTTTATTCATGGCTTTCTCTTTTTAAAAATTAAAAATACCGCACTGTCAGATTAATTGAAATCTCTCTCTAAACCTAAAACATTTCCTTTGGTATTGACAACGCACCAGAGCTTTACAGTATCTCTATCCCGAATTTGGCCGTTTTCAAATTTATCAACAACTGCCACATACAGCAAGGCATTATTATTGCCAAATTTATGCATACCGGGACCTTGTGTTGCGTAGTATTGAAGCATCGAAATCTTCCGGCTAGAGCCGTTACCATATTTATCTTGGAATTCGCCCGAATATTTATTACTGATGGCTTTTTCGCATGCGGCACTTTGTGCAAAAGAATTTATACATACCCCAAAAAATAAAGAACAGATTAAGAATGTCGATTGAGATAAACGCATGAGGACTCCATGTTTAAGTTTTTTAGATAAGACTTCTTTTTCAGCCTCTTAAAGAAATCATTCAAAATAGTATACCTAATTAGGGATGATCTTTTGTAAAAACTCTTGCGTACGAATCGATCTTGCGCTGACATTGCCAAAAAACTCTTCCTTACTACAGTCTTCTACAATGTGGCCTTCATTCATGAAAATGACACGGTTACTTACTTTTTGTGCAAACCCCATCTCATGGGTCACACACATCATAGTCATGCCTTCGTGGGCTAATTGGACCATCACGTCAAGTACTTCACCGACCATCTCGGGATCAAGTGCTGACGTTGGTTCATCAAATAACATAATTTTAGGATCCATACAAAGGGCTCTCGCAATCGCCACACGTTGCTGTTGACCACCTGAGAGTTGTCCTGGAAACTTATCTTTTTGTGCCATCAAGCCGACACGATCTAAATATTTTAAGCCATGCTCAAGGGCGGCAGAAGGTGATCGTTTCAATACCTTGATTTGTGCAATCGTTAAGTTTTCAGTCACCGATAAATGTGGAAAAAGTTCAAAGCTCTGAAACACCATACCCACTTTGGATCGCAGCGTGGAAAGATTGGTATTGTTATCTTGTAAAGAAAGCCCATCAACCATAATAGTGCCAGACTCAATAGGCTCTAAGCCATTAATAGTCTTGATGAGAGTCGACTTACCAGAACCCGATGGACCGCAAATAACAACAACTTCCCCTTTGTTTACTATTAAAGAACAATCACTCAGAACTTGAAACTGCCCAAAGAGTTTGTTGACGTGGTGAAGTTCTATTAATGCCATAAATATGTTTTTCTGTCTTTAGCGAATGATAGCTATTTTTTGTTGAAGTTTCTTAACAATACTAGATAGGGTAAAACAAATCACAAAATAGACGATTGCAGCTAAAAGATAACTTTCGATGGGTCGGCCATAGTTTTTACCAGCAACTTCAAAGCCTTTTAATAGATCATAGGCGCCAATTGCGTAGACAAGCGAAGTATCTTGAAACAGAATAATCGTCTGTGTCATTAAGACCGGAATCATATTCCGAAAAGCCTGAGGGAGAATAATGAGGCTCATCTTTTGTTGGTAATTCATGCCAAGTGCATTAGCTGCCAGATTTTGCCCTTGAGGAACAGAGTTAATACCCGCCCGAATGATCTCAGAGAAGAAGGCGGCCTCAAAGGCAATAAAAGTGATATAGGCTGATAGTTCTGCGCCGATAGAGCGACCAATAATTGATGGCATTAATAAAAAGAACCACAGAATCACCATAACCAAGGGGATCGAGCGCATAACATTGACATACCACGTTGCAATCGTCGTTAAAACCTTCTGGTTAGATAGTCGCATGAGAGCCAAGAGCGTGCCAAATATAACCCCACCAAGGGTTGCGATAAGGGTCAGTTGAA
>CANFUO010000116.1 GCA_947450225.1 Burkholderiaceae bacterium
ATACGTTCATGGGCTTTGACTACTTCGTTTAATGGATATACAGAATCAATGACGGGTAAACATTTACCCTCAAGCATTAAAGGCCATACGTGCTTGAGTAATGACTGCGCAATCTGCGATTTTTGTAATTCACTTCTAGGTCGTAATGTAGCCCCAGTATAAGTAAGTCTTTTGCGCATGATGACTTGAACATCAAGTGGTGCTTTACTACCTTCTAAAAAAGCAACTTGTAACAGTCGACCATCGACTGCTAAAGAATTCAGATTACGCTGTATGTAAGATCCACCAACCATATCCAAAATGACGTTCACACCCTTCTTGTTGGTGATTTCTTGTACACGCTCCACAAAGTCTTCTTCTTTGTAATGAATCACTTCGTTGGCGCCCAATCCTTTACATGCATTTACTTTGTCTGTATTGCCCACCGTTGTAATCACACTAGCACCAAAGGCTTTTGCAAGTTGAATGGCTGTTATTCCAATCCCACTTGAGCCACCATGAATGAGAATGGATTCACCTGCTTGTAAATGTCCCATATCAAAAAGATTGGACCATACGGTGAAATAGTTTTCTGGAATTGCAGCAGCTTGAAGCATGCTCAAACCATTTGGAATCGGCAAACAACTGCCCTCATCACAAACACAATATTGTGCATAAGCACCGCCAGGCGTCAAAGCACAAACCTGATCACCGATCTTGTGTTGTGTCACACCGCTACCTAATGCCACGATTTCACCAGCAACTTCTAATCCTAGGTATGGTGATGCTCCCGGTGGGGGTGGGTATGATCCTGATCGTTGAAATACATCAGGCCGATTCACGCCCGCCACATGCACGCGTATTAACACCTGATTTTGCGTTGGTTGCGGCACTTGCACTTCTTCTATACGCATGATTTGCGCTGGGCCACCGGCGCCATGTGTGACTACTTGCATCGTATTCATCAGTATTCTCTTTATCTTTAGGTCTACAGTCGTTGCAAGCGCTCTATTGCGCTGCTGAGGGTTGTTTCTTTTTTGGCAAAACAAAAACGAATCACATTGGCATCATATGACTCTCTATAAAATGCTGAAACTGGGATTGCTGCCACTTTAATCTCGGAGGTTAACCACTGACAAAAATCCGTTTCATTGAGTTTGGCTTCTGGTATTTTTAAGCCTGAATAGTCAACGCACTGAAAGTAAGTCCCTTGTGATGGCAATAAAGAAAATCCAGTCTTGCTCAGTCCCGCCTGAAAATAATTTCTCTTTTGCTCATAAAAATCTGATAAGCCTAAGTACGCTTGGGGTACTTCTAAATATTTCGCTAAGCCATATTGCATCGGTGTATTAACGGTAAAGACATTAAATTGATGCACTTTTCTAAATTCTGTCATTAAATCTTTTGGGGCACATACATAACCAACTTTCCAGCCTGTTACATGAAAAGTCTTACCAAAGCTTGAAATTAAGAAACTGCGATTCGCCAGAAGTGGATGGCGAGCGACACTTTGATGTTGCGCTTGATCAAAGACCATATGCTCATAAACTTCATCGCTACAAATCAAGGCATTGGTGGGTTCTACCAATTCGGCGAGTCGATCTAAATCTTGGGCTTGCCACACCATTCCAGTTGGGTTATGCGGCGAATTAATCATGATTAAACGCGTCTTTGAAGTAATCGCACCCGCAAGCTCATCCCACGGTAATTCATAACGAACGACAACACCCGCGTCATTTCTAATGGGCGTCATTTGAATCGGAATCGTTTTACCACCCGCCATATCAATAGAGGGGATGTACGAGTCATAGACTGGCTCAATCACAATCACTTCTTCACCTGGTCTTACTACAGCAAGTATCACCGTTAAAATCGCCTGCGTTGCGCCAGCTGTAATCGTGATCTCATGGATGGGGTCGTATTGTTTTGCATGTAAATTGGCTACTTTTTCTGAGACTTTGTTGCGAAGCTCCAATATTCCGGCCATCGGTGGATACTGATTTTGATCATTTTTCATGGCTTGATGCACAGCATCAATTAATTGGGGATCACAGGAGAAGTCAGGAAAGCCTTGCCCTAGATTAATAGCTTGATGCTCATTGGCAAGAGCTGACATCACTGTAAAAATCGTGGTGCCAATGCGCGGATATTTAGTATCGAGTAAAGATTGAGTCATAAATGGTAATTAAAGGTTTACGGTTGTCTTGTTTTGATAATACATATCTATGAATTACCTTCGTTATAATGAATTTAACAGTTATAGAGTAGCAATACTTCAATAATTTATATCAATACTCTATCTATAAGAAGATATTCTATCTCCATGAGACCACAAGCCACTATTCCACCTCATTATCCTTTGCAAGGGTGGTTAGCCATTCGGGTATTTTTTTGTTTTGCCTTTGGTTATCTCTTGTCTTATGGGCTGCGTGCGGTCAATGCTGTTATCGCACCAACATTAATGGCAGATTTGGGGATTAATAATGCTACGTTAGGCGCAGTATCGGCAGCCTATTTTGTTGGATTTTTTTTGATGCAGTTGCCCCTTGGCCACTGGTTAGATCAGTATGGCTCGAGAAAATCTGAAAGTTTTTTATTGTTCTTTGGTTTTTTAGGCGCCATTTGCTTTGCTATCGCGGAAAGCATTCCTACCTTAAGCTTGGGTAGAGGACTCATTGGTGTTGGTGTTTCAGCATGTTTAATGAGTGCCCTAACCTATTTTAAGCGCTGGTTTAAGCCTGAGCATCAAAGTACGCTTGCATCCGGGATGCTCATGTTTGGTACTGCCGGAGCCATGCTGATGACGATTCCTGTAGAAATGTCTTTGCCTTTCATTGGTTGGCGAGGTGTTTTTTTAGTGATGGCGGGCCTACTCTTTTTGTCGGTTGTGTTCATTTATTTTGGTATTCCCAGTTCCACTGACCCCACTCCGCATAAGGAGTCTCAAGAAGCCGTTAAAAATGGGGGCTGGTTAAAAGCATATATACCCATTCTCAAAAGTGGTAATTTTCTGCAAGTTATGCCAATGGGTCTTTTTAATCAAGGTGGATTCCATGCTCTGCAAACACTTTGGCTTGGCACCTGGTTCCATGACTTACTTTTAATGCCTACCAATGAAGTTGCTAATCAATTATTCCTTTTTAATTTGGTGATTCTTGCTGGTTATCTTGTGAACTTATTTGTGCCACCATTCCTTAATAAAAGGGGCATTAGTACGTTTCATTATGCAAGCGTGGTGAGCGGCTTTGCTGTCCTATTCCAAGTTCTAGCTCTTTATCTTCCGATTCATTATGCAAATATTTGTTTGTTCCTTTTTGGCCTTTGTTCTACTTCATTTATTTTGGCGCAGTCACAATTTAATCAATTCTTCCCGAATTCAATTAGCGGCAAGGCAAGCACCTCCTTTAATATGCTGATCTTTTTAGGCGCCATGATTGTTCAATGGGGTATAGGAGTCCTCATTGATCTATTTATGGGAAATGGCTTGTTAAAGAGTGAGGCACTACGCCTATCCTTGCAAATTATGCTGGTGATTCAGGTCGCTTCCTTTATATGGCTCTGGGTAGCACCCTATGTTTTACATCCGTCACGCTTTAATCTGAAAAATATTGACTAGTATTGGATCGGCAGTTGATGCTTTAAAGTATTTTGTGGTTTTTATGATTTCTATTAGTATCGTAGTTAGGTATTGCTTCAATCTTTTAATTCTAATAACAAAGGAGTCTATATGGATCGTCGTAAATTTATTGCTGGTACTGGAGGTGTTGCGGGTATCTTAGCCGCTAGCACTGCTCCCGCTGTTCATGCTCAAAATGCCAATATTCGTTGGCGTCTTGCCTCGAGCTTTCCAAAAGCTCTTGATACACTGTTCGGTACTGCTGAAGTCTTTGCTAAAAAAGTTAGCGAACTGTCTGGTGGCCAATTTATTATTTCTACCCATGCTGCTGGTGAATTAATGCCCGCCTTTGGCGTTGTTGATGGCGTGCAACAAGGGGCTGTTGAATGTGCACATACCGCTCCCTATTATTTTTATGGAAAAGATCCTACTTTTGCAATTGATTGCGCAGTGCCTTTTGGCTTAAATGCACGTCAAATGACATCTTGGATGTATGAGGGTAATGGCCTAAAACTCATGCGTGAGTTTTACAGTAACTACGGTATTGTGAATTTTCCTTGTGGAAATACCGGTGTCCAAATGGGCGGTTGGTATAAAAAAGAAATTAAAACCATCAATGATATGAAGGGTTTGAAAATGCGGATTTCAAACCTGGCGGGTGAAGTGATGACGCGTATGGGCGTTATCCCTCAATCAATCCCCGGCGGTGAAATCTATCAAGCCCTTGATAAAGGTACGATTGACGCAGCTGAGTGGGTTGGCCCCTATGATGATTTGAAACTGGGTTTTTATAAGGTGGCTAAAAACTATTATTTCCCAGCTTGGTGGGAAGGCGGTCCACAACTGTCACTCTATGTGAATAGTAAAGCCTATGCAGCCTTATCCGCTGAAAATAAAGCCATTATCGAGTGTGCCTCATCCTATGCACACGTTGATATGCTCGCGAAGTATGATGCCCGCAATCCCGGCGCCCTTAAGGAGTTGGTTGCTAATGGTGTCAAACTGAATCGCATTCCAAAGCCCATCATGGACGAGGCATTTAAACATAGTGAGGCTGTCTATGCTGAACTTAGTGCTAAAAATCCTCAATGGAGAAAAGTATTTACTGATTACAATAATTTCCGCAAAGAAAGTAATCAGTGGTTCCGTTTTGCGGAATCTTCTTATGATAGTTATATGCAGGGTGTAAAACTATAAGCTTACTAACACTGTTGTGCTCTCAAGCAACCCGAATGATTGTTCATATTCGGGTTGTTTTATTTTCGCTGATAGTCTTTCATGAGATCGTCTATCATTGATTTATCGGTTTGATCGGATTTATTTAAAGTGTCGTCAGGTGGTGCCTCGAGTTGTATGGCATTTATATCAACGCTTACTTTTTCATCTAAAAAGTAAGTTACTGTTTCTGGCACAAATATAACAATCACCACTAAAATTAACTGCATGATGACCCAAGGGATTGCGCCTAAGTAAATATCTTTCGATTCGATTTTTTTGGTTAATGATCCATTTTTAAAGAGCGTGTCAGAAATACCCCTTAAGTAAAATAATGCAAATCCAAAGGGTGGATGCATAAAACTACTTTGCATGTTGACGCACAGTAACACGCCAAACCAGACCATATTAATACCTAATTTGTCCGCCACAGGAGCTAATAAAGGCAAGATAATAAATGCGATTTCAAAGAAGTCGAGGAAGAATGCTAAGAAAAATATAAATATGTTTACCGCAATTAAAAACCCTATCGGCCCGCCCGGTAAATGACTCATTAAATCTTCGATCCATTTGGCACCATCTACTCCTTGAAACACGAGCGAGAATAATCGGGAACCAATCAAAATGAAGACGACCATGGCGGTGATTCGCATGGTACTGGTGAGGGCTTGGCTGAGCACTTGAAAGTTCAGACGCCGGTGGATTGCCGCTAGAATAAGCGCGCCAATAGCGCCCATTGCACCCGCCTCAGTGGGTGTTGCAACAGCAATATTCATGCCTGGTATTCCACCCATGCTTCCAAGTACTGCAAATATCAACACCGCTGACGGAATAATGCCCCTTAAACATTTTTTCCATAGCGCCCAACCATTGAGTGTTCTGGCTTCTTTGGGTATACCTGGCAAATCATTCGGACGCAGGCGAGTGATTAAAAATGTATAAATTAGAAATAGGAGTATCTGTAATATGGATGGTCCCCATGCCCCCTTATACATATCACCTACAGACGTACCTAGTTGATCAGCCATCACTACAAGTACTAATGATGGTGGCACTAGCTGAGTAATCGTTCCAGATGCGGCTAAAACACCAGTGGAGTAGCGGATGTTATAGCCATATCGCACCATCACTGGTAAGGATATCATTGCCATCGCAATGACCTGTCCGGCAACTGTCCCAGTAATAGCTCCTAATATAAATCCTACAATAATGACTGAATATCCTAAGCCCCCTTTGGCTGTGCCAAATAACTGTCCCATCGAGTCAAGCATGTCTTCTGCTAATCCACATCTTTCTAAAATGGTCCCCATCAGGGTAAAAAATGGAATTGCCAGCAATAAGTCGTTCGAAAGTATGCCAAATACATTGATTGGCAAACTACTTAAAAAACTAGCTGGAAACCAATTCATCTGAATCGCAATGAGGGCACAACCAAGACCTAATGCTGATAACGAAAATGCTACCGGGAAGCCTATCAACATAATAAAAATTAAGCCCGCAAACATGAGTGGGGCAAAGTTCTCCATACTCATTGCAATGGCCTTTCGTATTGAAAATCCATTTGATATTGATTGTTTAACCAGGCAACTCTTTTAATCAACTCAGCCAAGCCCTGTAAAAACAGTAGGGCAAATCCTAAGGGAAGCATCAACATCGCTGGCCACCTAATAAGGCCACCTGCATTATTTGACATTTCATGCGTGAGGAACATTTTTAAAAATAATGGGAATGAAAGATATAACATCAAACCGATGACTGGGAACAGAAAAAATAGCAGTCCAAAAATATCTACATATACCTTGGCTCTACTACTTAATCTGCCATAGATGAGATCAACCCGGACATGCTCATTCACGCG
>CANFUO010000117.1 GCA_947450225.1 Burkholderiaceae bacterium
GCTGAACTTTGGGTTGATTGATGCCTTCTTGTATCGGAATTCTTGCGAAATGGTCAAGTACAACAGGTACTTCACAGTGCATGATCTCTTGGGCTAATTGTGTGACTAAATGGATATTAGAGAATATTTGAATATGCCAACCAAATGCTTGAATCAAGCGAGCTGTTTTCAATAACTTATTTTTAGCAAATACAGGGTCATCAATACCTGTTGTCTCAAGGTTTAACCGAGCACCCCGAAATCCAACTCGATGTAATTTTTCAATTTGCTCTGAAGTGCATGTGTTTTCATCAATGACCGCAACACCTCTTGATTTACTACCTAATTCAATCAAAGCATCTATCGATCTCGTGTTATCAATTCCATAAGGACTAGGATGAACAATCACGGCCCTAGCAATACCTAAATGATGATGTAACTGTTCTAACTGCGAAACGCTCGCATCTGCAGGTGTATATGTTCGATCTGTCCAATACGGATATTTTTGAACAGGTCCAAAAATATGGGTATGGCAATCACATGCGCCTTCAGGCATCTTAAATTGAATGGCGTCTTGTTCTAATATAGATAGCATCATCTTCCTTTTGCTTCATGGTTTTAATAATTACGATTGTATTTAACAAATAATAGTAATATGTAGAAAATAAAAAAATTAGGAGATTTATGAAATACGATACCAATTTCCCCTCACTGCAAGGATTGGTGAGTCCTGAAGAATGGCAAGCCCGCGTCGAACTTGCTGCTTGCTATCGTCTCATCGATGCTTTTGGCATGACTGACTTAATTTATAACCATATTACTGCCAAAATTCCAGGAACAGAACATCTTCTGATCAATCTTTATGGCTTACTTTATAAAGAAATCACCGCGTCAAGTCTGGTAAAGATTGATTTGGATGGCAATATTCTTGCCAAACCTCCTACTGACTACGGAATTAATAAATCAGGTTATGTGATTCATGGCGCAATTCATCAGGCAAGGCTTGATGTAAATTGCGTACTTCACACCCATACAAGAGCCGGTATGGCAGTCTCCGCAATGGATTGTGGATTATTGCCCTTAACTCAAACATCCATTCGTTTTGTTAATCATCTTGGCTATCACGACTATGAGGGTCCTGCGATTGATTTAGATGAACAAAAACGCTTAGTTGCAGATCTTGGCCCCCATAACGCCATGATTTTTAGAAATCATGGTCTTCTTACCTGCGGACCTACCATTCAAGAAGCTTTTAATACAATGTACCAATTAGAACTATCCTGTCGGGCTCAAGTGGATGCCATGGCCGGTAACGCAAAATTAACCATCCCTGATGCGTCCGTTTTAGAAAAAACAGCTCACCTCTACCAACCCGGCACAAGACGACCGTATGGAGTTTTAGAATGGCATGCCATGATTCGACTTTTAGAAGCACAAGCGCATCAAAATGCCTATCCACGTTACGATCAATAACCGAAAGCACATCATGTCGATGAAACGATTCCTTGGAAGTGCAATCATCTGTTTAGGGTTTGTTCATGGACCCTCTTTTGCACAAAGCATTTCCGATTACCCTAATAAACCGATTCATATTATTGTGCCTGTAGCTGCTGGCGGGAACGTCGATATTGTGGCAAGAACACTAGGCAATGAGATTTCAAAAATATTAGGTCAATCTGTCATCATCGAAAACAGGCCTAGCGCTGCTTCCATTGTTGGTACTCAATTAGTTGCAAAAGCAGCTCCTGATGGCTATACATTACTTGCACATTCCAGTACCTTTTTAGCAGCGCCCCTTATTTCATCAAATGCTGGTTATGATCCCGTCAAAGATTTCACACCTATTTCATTAACGTGTAAGGTACCTATGTTTGTGATGGTCAGCCAAAGCGTCCAAGCTAAAACAATTCAAGAGTTTGTGCAATTTTCAAAAAGCAATCCAGGTGTTGCCGTTGCTAGTAGCGGAAATGGCTCAACAGGACACATTGCCGCAGAGGTCTTCGCCAATCGGGCAGGTATAAAGTTCACTAATATTTTTTATAAAGGTAATGCCCAAGCAATGATTGATGTTTTTAGCGGGCAGGTACCCATGATGTTTGATCAAATAAGTACCGGTACACAAAATGTTAAAAGTGGTAAGTTACGTGCCCTAGCGATTACTAGTTTAGAGCGCTCAGCATTAATGCCTGATGTCCCTACTCTTGCAGAATCAGGCTATCCTGGGTATGAAGATGTGACACTGAATCTTTTGGTTGCGCCCGCTGGAACACCAAAAGAAATTATCCAAAAATTACATGCTGCTGTGGCAAAGGCGCTTAATCAACCTGATCTCAAAGCCCGCTTCGCTGAACGAGGGATTGATTTGGTCACAAGCGCGAGTCCTGATGAGTTGGGCTTACTAATCAAGTCTGAAGTTAGTCGTTTACAAAGAATAGCTAAATCCGCCGGTATCAAACCCGAGTAACTAATCTCTTTTAATCAACCAGATCAGCTGGGTCTAGGGCTTGCCCCTTCTCAAAGCATGCAATGTTATGAAACCCATGTTGGACAATTTTAGTGACGGCCTCTTTAACGCTAGCTGCTGCGTGAGGTGTTAATACCACATTGTCCAAACTAAAGAGTGGATTGGTCATGCTTGGTGGCTCATTGACAAAAACATCAAGCCCGGCACCAAAGATTCTCTGCTCTTGAAGGGCTTGTACTAGGGCAGCTTCTTCAATTAATTCACCTCGCGCGGTATTAATGATGATGGCAGTAGGCTTCATCATCATTAATGATTCTCTTTGAATAATCTCACGGGTTTGATCGTTATAAGGCGCGTGCAAACTCAATATGTCACTTTGTTTAAGCAAGGTTTCAAAATCAACATAGCTGGCGTTATATTGTCTTTCGATTTCTGGTGCAACTTGTCGTCGACTGTAGTAAATAATTTGTGCATCAAAGCCTTGAAGCTGCTTTGCAACTTGCCTGGCAATGTTACCAAAACCAAACAAACCAACCGTCTTGCCAGTTAACTGCAAGCATGTTGTACGTAATTCCGTATTTATCCACTTACCAGCATAAAAACTTTTTTGCGCGTAGCTAAATTTTCTAAGGGTTGCAAGCATTAATAGCAACGCATGTTCGGCAACTTGAGCAGCGTTCGAACCATTTGTAATTGCGACTGGTATCCCTCTTTTAGCTGCAGCTTTTAAATCAATTTTATCTACCCCTATACCCCACTTCTGAATCATTTTAAGTCGTGGCGCACTTTGAATTAAATCCTCATCTAAATAACTCGCTCCTAAAAACACATAGTCAGCATCTTTAAGTATGGCACGATGACATTCTCTTTCATTAGCAGCGGCAAAATCTATCGAAAAACCTTCCGGGAGTAATTCTTGCATTTGAATACGTAAGGAAGGAAGAGAAGGTGTTAGGAAGGCAATTTTTTTTAGGGTCATCATGAATTAAAAGTCGTAAAGAGATTCTGGATTTTTGACTAGGACTTGAATACGATCTTTTTCTGCAGGTAACCAACGCATTAATAAGTTCGTTAAGTCTCCATCATCAGGCATTGCCTGTTGATCGAAATAGTTAATATGCGGCCAGTCTGTTCCCCAGATCACCCGCTCAATATTGGCGTTGATTAACGCACGCGCAAATGGATCAACATCGTCATAAGTTTGTGGGGAAGACCGAATGCGATCTGCCCCAGAAATCTTGACCCATGCTTGACCTTGTCCAACTAATTTACATAATTCTACAAATCCTGGATGAGATATCCCATTAGATGTATCCATCCGACCCATGTGATCGATAACAAGCGGAATGTTCAGTCGTAATAAACGAGGTGCCAACTCTGGAAGATCTGGTGCATGTACCCAAATTTGCGCATGCCATCCTCTTAAAGCCATTCTTGGTGCTAATTTCTCAAGAACTTCTAGGCCAACACCATTTCGATACACTGCTTGTCCATTTTTACGTAACAAATTAAATCGTACTCCTCGCACACCTAATGCATGCCAATGGTCGAGCTCTTGGTCACTCACCGTATCTGCACAAACGACTATCCCTCTAAAAATAGTGGGATGCTGCTCTAGTGCCGCAAGGATGGCGCCATTATTGGTGCCGCAGACACTGGCCGTGACCAATACACCCCGGGAAAAACGAATCCGTTGTAAATGCTCTAGAAAGTCGGATGCTGAAAATTCAGCAGGTGTATAACTTCGATCTTCACTTAACGGATATGTTGCAAATGGTCCAAATACATGGACATGACTGTCACATGCATTCGGTGGCGGTGTAAATAATACGGGGCTACTCGTTACTTTTGGCAGGATGCATACTTGGGTCATCAGATTTACTCAGCTTTTAATTTCCCAGATTGGGATAATTTTTGGGAGTTCATTGATTCTTGATTCAAAATATTAGCCCACTCTTGGGGTGTTGAAGATTTTGGCAAACTTCCAACAGCAATTAATCGATTTTTATACGACGCTTCATTCACCGCTTTATTTAACGCGTTATTGAGAATTCTTACAATCTCTACGGGTGTGCCAGGTGGCGCTAATAAGCCAGATGTTGTATTAGCTTCAACATCTATTTTTGTTGCCTCTACAAAAGTAGGTACTTGAGGAATACTGGTATCTCTTTCTTTTGAAAGGACTGCTAGGATCCGTAACTTACCAGTATCCACAAAACCTTTTGAACTTGACAACTGATCAACCATAAAATCTAATTGTCCACCCATCAAATCCGTTAATGCGGGAGTAGATCCTTTATAGGGAATGATATTAAATTCCACTTTTGCTGCATCTTCTGTTCGCAATATCGCTAAATGATTTGATGTACCAAGTCCTGAATGTCCGACAGAAATTCGGTTCGGTTCTTTTTTTGCCGTAGCAATCAGTGCATTAACATCAGCAAATCGCTTGTCATCTGATCGAACAACAAGAACTAAGGGAGAAATTGCTGCCAAGCCAATGGGACTAAATCCGGATGGTTTGTAGGGTGGCGCTTTCATCATGTAAGGCAAAACAGATATCGTATTTGTGGTTGCAAGAAGTAAAGTGTATCCATCAGGTTCTGCTCTCGCCACGAATGTTGAGCCAATAGATCCCCCTGCACCCGCCCGGTTATCAACTAAAACAGATTGGCCTAATGTAAGACTTAAGCCCTGCGCTACTGCCCGCGCCACTATATCAACGTTTCCTCCAGGTGCAAATGGAGCAACGATGGTTATCGGCTTGCTTGGAAAGGTCTGAGCATGAACAAGCCCAACACCCACCAACAAAAGAAGTACAAAACATTTTTTTATGATTTGATTCATATTGCCTCCGGTTATTTTTATTTTTTATTGTTGGACTAGTTAAAACCTAATCCCTAAAACTAGGATCCATTCGATCCATCATACGTAATAATGCAGGCCACTCCATCACTCCGTAAGGACGACGAACTTGCGGTTGATAATTCATATAGGTCTCATGCAACACTTTTTCTGAGACTTCTTGCAAGGGTGAATTACAAGACATTGCAGCAATTTGAGCGCGGCAAGAAAGCTCTAAACGGTGCATCCAATTAAAAGCTTCACCCACAGTTCTTCCAACTGTTAACAAACCATGGTTACGCAGAATAAGGGCTTCACAAGTTCCCAAATCTTTAACTAAGACCTCTTGTTCGGTCATATCTAATACAACGCCCATATAGTCGTGATACGCGATATTTAAAAAACGCATTGAAGTTTGGTTCAGTGGCAACAACCCACACTGTAATGAAGATATAGCCATACCTGCATAGGTATGTGTATGAATTACGCAGGATAATTCTGGACGCGCTCGATGAATGGCACTATGCAGTATGTAACCCGGCTTATTAAAGCCATAATTAAGCGCTCCAAAATCAGGCTTAAAAAGTATCTCTCCATCATGCGTTATTTTGATGAAACAAGATGCTGTCATTTCTTCATACATCATGCCATAGGGATTGATCAAAAAAGCATCTTCCTCATCCGGCACCCGAAGCGTAATATGATTGGCTATCATATCTGACATTCCATAGTGCGCAACTAAGCGATAACAAGCCGCCAAATCTACTCTTGCTTGCCATTCATCAGCAGAAACAATACCTTGAAGACTTTTTAAACTGAGCTTACCTGTACCTGTCATAACTTATCTCATCTGTAAGAAGTAAATGGAACTTTTGATAAACCTATTATACTTTTAATTAAATCCATGAAATTGAGGAAATATAAATGCTAAAAAAGATGCTCGCTTTGATTTCAATTGCCTTAATCCCAAATGCTCATTCCCAAAATTTGGTGACTAGTGACTCCTTCCAAACCCCGAGTGGGAATATTTTTTGCGACATGATCGACAGTGCAATACGCTGTGATCTAATGACTCAAACAAATCCACGACCACTTAAACCTGCAAGCTGTCCTGTGGAGTTTGGTGGTGCTTTTGCTGTCGAATCAAGGGGCAAGGCATCGATTCTCTGCCATGGTGATACGATAGCTAACCCAAGCTATCCTAAACTCCCCTATGGCGCAACTTGGGCTAAAAATGGCATCACTTGTGAAAGTAAACAAACAGGCTTGACCTGCAAGAACATGATAGGTAAAGGTTTCTTTTTAAGTAAAGCTAACCAAGTATTATTTTGAATGACTATTTAAGGATGACAGCCATGACTTTAAGAA
>CANFUO010000118.1 GCA_947450225.1 Burkholderiaceae bacterium
CTGATATGCGCTTCGATCCAATCTAAAAACTCGGCATCAGCAATTGCACCATGTTTGACAACCTCTGCAAGACCTGCCGCTAATTCTGTGGGAGGGAGAGATTTGAGAGTTAATAAATCTGCAATTACCGCGACTGGTTGGTGAAATGCGCCAATCATGTTTTTACCAAGAGGATGATTAATCCCTGTTTTTCCACCGACAGAAGAATCTACTTGAGAAAGCAGGGTAGTTGGTATTTGCACAAAAGCAATACCGCGCATAAAAGATGCCGCAGCAAATCCCGCCATATCGCCAACAACACCACCGCCTAATGCAAAGATCGTACTCTTGCGATCAGCTCCTGCCTTCATAAGGCCATCAAATATCATTTGCAGTGTTTCCCAATTTTTATGGGCTTCACCATCCGGCAAAATAATACGCACGACTTGTTGCCCGATAGCTCTTAAGGACTGTTCTACCGGATCGGCATATAAAGCTGCAATCGTCGGATTTGAAACAATAATGCTTAAGTGCCCTTGAACATGTTTTGCATACAAGGCGGTATCTTGTAAAAGATTTTCACCAATATAAATAGGATAGGACCTATCACCTAGTTCGACTTGTAGAGATCTCATGGTTGAAGTTCCAGTTGCATTACCAATTTATTGGTTAATTGATTAACATTCGGTTTGCCTGTTTCAACAGTTTGGTGAGCTATTGAGGCATAAAGGGGGTCTCGGATTTCAAAAAGATTCTTGAAGGTTTTCTGAGGATCTGCAGTATTTAATAGAGGCCTACCTTTATCATTTCTTGTTCTAATCCAAAGCTCATGCGGATTGGCGCGCAGATAAATCACAAAGCCATTGTCATGAAGACAGGTACGATTGTCGGATGACAAAACACAACCACCTCCAGTGGCTAAGACAATATTCTCGAGTTGGGTTAATTCTTTGATGACTGCAGACTCTCTCTTGCGAAAGCCTTCTTCACCTTCCATTTCAAAAATCGTCGGGATTTTAACCCCGCACCTTTTTTCAATTTCCAGGTCGCTATCAATAAACGTTTTACCAAGCCGCTTGGCAAGCATTCTACCTACAGTAGACTTGCCTGCACCCATTAGGCCAATGAGAAAAATATTTTTAGGAACACTGTTCATACCTCAATTTTACGCAGGGTTTCATGAGAAGCAATATTTCTGATATTTTTGTTTAATTTTGACCTGTATAGTCAATGAGTGTGGGGGTTAAAAAAATAAGAAGTTCGTTTTTATCATTTACCTTTTCAGAGTGTTGGAAAAGTCGTCCAATGATCGGAATATCCCCCAGTAAGGGTACTTGAACAATTTCTTCCCGATCGCTTGTAATAAAAACACCGCCAATCATGACAGTGCCACCCTCCTCAACCATGAGTGAGGATTTCAAAGCCCGAGTGTTAATAGCATGACCACTTCCGTATTGTTTTCCTAAAGAATCTTTTGATATTTCCACATCTAATTTAATGTAATCAGGACGGATTTCAGGAATGACAGCGAGTCGTAAATTAGCCTTTCTAAAATGTACTCGGGAACCCTCTTTTGAGCTGGTTGTGTAGGGAATTTCGGTACCTTGTTCGATGACCGCCCCGACTAAATGGGTGGTAACAATGCGGGGATTAGAGACAATTTTTCCTTGACCATTGGACTCTAGAGCACTGAGTTCTGCTTGCAAAATTTGTTTTGCCCCTTTGGAGATGACCGTGATATTGCCAGTGACTGGATGAAGACCATTTTTGACACTAGCCTTTAAATCGGCAGCAAAGTTAGATTGAACGCCATCGCTAGAGGCATTTTTAGCCTTATTGAGTAAATTGAGTTTGACCCCTAATTCTTGACTAAAGCGTTGATCGACTTCCACAATAAAAGCCTCAATGGACACCTGTTGTGGCAGTTCTTCTACGTGATTGAATTGTTCCCATTGTGTTTGCGAACTATTTTTTATCACATGACTTGGCGCCACCCAAATCATATTGCCATTTTGAATAAAATAAAGGCCATTACTGCGTAATACCATCTCGAAAGTTTGTTTCCAAGTGACATTTTGGGCGACAAGGTCGGTAGTGCCTTCTAAGTGTTGATGACCTACAAAATGAACATTACCCGCCTGACCTAAAATATTGAATACATCCTTTAGCTCGATATTTTTGAAGGATAAATTAATTTTATTTTCAGGTAATTGATATTTTGACAAAACCCAGCTAGGGAAAAGTAAGCAAAGGCAAAGAAGATATTTGTTCATCAAAAATCCACTTTATGAATCGTATATGTTTTGTCATTTTCCCCAACGAGTGTCAAAAACACATCGGTAATTTCTTTTACACGCCACTGCGCATTAAATTTTTCATTAAGAGTTAGAAAACGATCACCAAGCTGAGATTTGGTATAGGCAATTCGTTGCTTATTATGTTCGTAGTAACCTAAATATTTAATACTTTGAAGATGTGCTGCAGAAAGGTCATCACCCCAGAAGTTTTTATTCGAAAATTCTTCATCATCACCTAAGACCTCCGTTATTTTGTTATTCATTTCATCAATAGAGTTACCCATTTCAGAGACACGTAGATCACTTTCTTCTACCCCTTGAAATAAGGAATCAAATTGTGTGTACATCACTTGAATTTCATTTTTTAAACTAAAGTACACAAAACTTACCCCAAGACAATGAATGAAGAACAAAGCAATTACTAGCCAATAGATTTTGACCTTGAAAAATGGATGTTTTGATGGCGTTATTGATGTTGGGTCTTGAGAGAAGACCTCACCTGTTTGTGGATCAACTTTATGGGCAGAAGAAAGAGAAAATAAGTTCATTAGCCATATTCCCATGAAAATCTCTCTAAAAAGAGCCATCTGATAATAGTAATAGCTGATTTAGTTGTCAGAAAATACTGATATATTGCAAGCCTTCCTTATAATCACAGAATGGGTAAAAATACACACTCAATGCCTTTATTTAACTTTCATCCTCAATTTTGTTGGAATTGCTCCAGAGGAATTTTTTCGTGTTGAAAAAACTCCTCTTAGGACTACTCATACTTGGTGTGGCGGGCCTTGTTAGTGTCGCCATCATGGTCACGTATGTGGTGATTCTGGCGACGCCTAACTTACCCTCTTTAGAGGTGATTACTGACTATCGACCTAAAGTGCCCCTAAGGATATTTACTGCCGATAATGAAATGATTGGTGAATATGGTGAAGAGCGTCGTAATGTAACGCCAATCGATGATTTTCCTGCGAGTCTTAAAAATGCGGTGATTTCGATAGAAGACGATCGATTCTATGAACATCCTGGTGTTGATATTCAGGGTATTGTGCGAGCAGCCCTGGTTAATTTAAGTGGTAAATATTCACAAGGCGCATCCACCATTACGATGCAAGTGGCCAGGAATTTTTTTCTCACGAATGAAAAAACACTGAATCGTAAGGTATATGAAATTCTTCTCTCTCTCAAGATAGAAAAAAATCTCTCAAAAGATAAAATTTTAGAGTTGTATATGAATCAAATTTATTTAGGGCAACGGTCCTATGGATTTGCAAGTGCTGCAAGGATCTACTTTGCAAAAGATGTAAAGGACTTAAGTATTGCTGAGTCAGCGATGCTGGCAGGCTTACCAAAAGCGCCATCCGCCTATAACCCGGTCGTTAATTTTCGTCGAGCCAAGATACGCCAAGACTATATCTTGCAAAGAATGCGAGATCTTAAATATATTTCAAATGAAGAATACGCAAATGCCATCCTAGAAGAGTTACATGTCAAAGGATTGGGGAGGGAGTTTAGTGTGCATGCAGACTACGCGGCAGAGTATGCGCGAAGTTTACTTGTGAGTATGTATGGTGATAACGTTTATGTACAAGGTTTGCGTGTTTATACAACAATCAATAAAACCAACCAAGAGGCCGCTTATGTTGCTTTAAGAAAAGGGATTTTAGACTACGATGTGAAACATGGTTATAGGGGCCCAGAAGGTTTTGTTGAATTACCTAAAGCCGATATAGATAGCAAAGCAAGCAAACGTATTCTAGATGAGGCATTGATTGAGCACCCCGGTAATGAAGACATGCAAACAGGGGTTGTCCTGCGCGCCAGTCTACAAGAAGTACAGGTATTTATTTCTTCGGGAGAGACGATACGCATCAAGCCAGAGGGCCTACGCATAGGCAGGGAGGGGTTGACAAATACAGCTCAGCCAAAAATACAAATCAAACCGGGCTCTATCATTCGTGTGTCTCAAATGAGTAATGGTGGCGGTTGGCAAATTACACAAATGCCTGAAGTGCAGGGCGCATTAATTTCATTAGATCCAAATACAGGCGCGATCAATGCCATGGTTGGTGGTTTTGATTTTAAAGTCTCACAATTCAATCACGCTATACAGGCTGAGCGTCAACCAGGTTCGTCATTCAAGCCATTCATATACGCTGCAGGGGTCGAGAAAGGCATTATGCCAAGGACTTTGGTTAATGATGCCTACTTATCCATCGGTGGATCAGAAACTGGCGGTAAGGCATGGCAACCGAAGAACTATGATGGCCGCACCGATGGAATCATGACGGTCAGATCAGCACTTGCGAGATCCAAAAATTTAGTATCCGTGCGCATTATGCGCGCAATTGGCACGCAGTACACACAACAATACATCCAGCGATTTGGATTTATGCCAGAAAAAAATCCTCCGTATCTAACACTAGCGTTAGGCGCTGGATCGACCACACCTTTGCAAATGTCGGTGGGCTATAGCATTTTTGCAAACGGTGGATATGACATTCAACCTTTCCTGATTAGTAAAATTGTGGATGGTAAAGGTAAGATTATTTTTCAAGCACTACCAAGCATTGTTGGTGATGAATCAAAAAGAGTCCTCGACGAAAAAACAGCCTTTGTGATGGATAGTTTGATGCAAGAGGTGACCCGATCTGGAACGGCGGCAACTGCAAGAGCTAAATTAGGCAGAAATGATATTGCTGGCAAGACCGGAACAACCAATGATGCGCATGATGCTTGGTTTGCAGGTTATCACCCTAATTTGACCGCTGTTGTATGGATGGGCTTTGATCGACCAAAAAGCTTGGGTAGCAATGAAACTGGTGGCGGTTTATCCCTACCTATTTGGATCAACTATATGGCAAAAGCGCTCAATGGAATGCCGGAATCACCAAGATCGCCACCCTCTGGAGTGGTGAGTGAAGATGGTGACTGGACTATTCCTGAGTTTACAAGTCGTGCATCTTATTCAAGTCTCATGGAATAGCCCGTGGCTAGAAAAGCGCGTGAAATTATTCCTGGTCAAATTTATTATGTTGTACTCCGGGGTCAGCCATCCTTAACAATTTTTGACAGAGACGATTTAAAGCTTGAGTTTTTGGCTTGGTTACGAGATGCGGCGAAAAACTATAAGTTAGCGGTTCATGCCTACGTCATTTTGCCCAATCAAACGCAACTCTTAGTAACCCCTTTGTTTGAAAATTCCCTAGCAAGAACAATGCAGTCGCTATGCAGACGTTTTACGCAGCTATATAACCAAGTCTATCAACGCAAATCAAGTATCTGGGCTGGGCGGTATTATTCCAGTGCAATAACATCAGATAAAGTACTGATATTTCAGAAAAAAATTGAACAAAGCCCAGTCAAAGAACATCTTACATTGCATTTAAAAGACTACATTTGGTCCAGTTATAAAATGCATGTTGGGCTAGAGCCCAATTATGGATTGCAGGATGTATTGCAGTTTTGGGCCTTGGGAAATACCCCATTCGAACGGCAGGGGGTATGGGAAAATATTGTATTAGAGCGTGAGCCCCATACAACAAGCTCAAGCCCCCATTGATTAACAACTCTGTCCCCATCGCCGCCTTTAATTGAGGCCGTTAAATCCCTAAATGGGGACAGAGTTGTTATTGTAATGTTTGATGTCCTTGAAATATTAACCTATAGTGTGGATGTAGTTAGGGTTATTCCTATACGGAATAGGAATACTTTTCTCTTTTTTTAGGACACTGGTATGTTTAATCCATCACTTATTCGCCCACAAGAACAGGGCCTATATAACCCACAAAATGAACATGACGCATGTGGCGTTGGGTTTGTTGCGCACATCAAAGGGCGTCGGAATCACAGCATCGTAGAACAAGGGTTAAAAATATTAGAAAACCTTGATCATCGCGGTGCGGTTGGTGCGGATGCATTAATGGGAGATGGTGCTGGAATCTTAATTCAAATACCAGATCACTTTTATCGTACAGAAATGGCTAAGCAAGGTGTAAAACTGCCACCAGAAGGTGAATACGGTGTTGGTATGGTTTTTTTACCAAAAGAAAGTGCGTCACGACTTGCTTGTGAGCAAGAGTTAGAAAGAACTGTCAGAAAAGAAGGTCAAGAGATCTTAGGTTGGAGAGATGTACCAGTTGACACTAAAATGCCAATGTCACCAAACGTCAGAAAATCAGAGCCTGTCATACGTCAAATATTTATTGGACGTGGTCGTGACATCATGACAACCGATGCGCTTGAACGTAAGTTATACGTGATACGTAAATCTGCAAGTCATGCAATACAAAATTTAGAGTTGCAACACGGTAAAGAATATTTTGTCACATCGATGTCAGCAAG
>CANFUO010000119.1 GCA_947450225.1 Burkholderiaceae bacterium
ACGGTTAAAGAGCTCGTCATTATTGCCGTTTCTTTTATTGTTATGTTGAGCCTACTCATCCTTGTTAAGCGAACTCGCTTTGGTCGTGCCATGCGAGCTACCGCAGAAAATCCCTCTGTGGCAGGACTCATGGGTGTTAATACGAACCAAGTTATTTCTTACACATTTATGTTGGGCGGGGGATTGGCGGCATTAGCAGGTGTGATGATTGCCACCAATTATGGCTCAGCACATTTTTATATGGGATTTATACCTGGGCTAAAAGCATTTACTGCCGCTGTACTTGGCGGAATTGGCAACATCCCAGGAGCCATGTTAGGTGGATTACTCCTAGGATTAATTGAAGCCCTTGGATCTGGATATATCAGCGAATTAACGGGCGGGGTATTTGGTTCGAATTATCAAGATGTATTTGCATTTATGGTATTAATTCTTGTATTAATCTTTAAGCCATCTGGTTTGTTGGGCGAAAAACAAGGTGATCGCGCATGACTTTATTCGTACAGCATAAACGTCTGCAACTACTGGCTTTAGCGATTATGCTGTGTTTTGCGCCTTGGCTTTGTATGATGGCTGGCGGAAATTATTGGGTAAGGGTGCTTGATTTTGCATTGTTGTATATCTTTTTAGCCTTAGGCCTCAATATTGTTGTTGGATTTGCTGGGCTTCTTGATTTAGGTTATATCGCTTTTTATGCGGTAGGGGCATATTGTGCAGGGCTTTTGGCATCACCGCACTTGATTAATTCGTTTGCGCTCATCCGTGAAGCCTTTCCCGCTGGCTTACACACCACTTACTTCATCATCTTGCCATTAGCAGCTCTTGTCGCAGGTTTATTTGGTGTTTTATTAGGGGCTCCTACCTTAAAGCTACGCGGCGACTATTTAGCCATTGTTACATTGGGCTTTGGTGAAATCATCCGTATATTTTTAAATAACTTAGATCGGCCATTGAATTTAACCAATGGCCCTAAAGGGATTAATGGGGTTGAGGCGGTAAGTGTCATGGGTACATCAATTGGAAAGCAAATCCAATTTCTTGGGCTCTCAATTCCGTCGGTTATTTTGAATTACTATTTATTTTTAGCGCTCGTCATTGGAGTAGTCATTATTTGTATTCGGTTACAAGATTCAAGAATAGGTAGAGCGTGGGTAGCCATTAGAGAAGACGAAATTGCTGCCAAGGCAATGGGTATCAATACCAGAAATTTAAAGTTATTAGCATTCGCGATAGGAGCTTCATTTGGTGGTGTATCAGGTGCTTTATTTGCATCCTTTCAGGGCTTTATTTCGCCGGAGTCATTTTCCCTATCGGAGTCGATTGTGATTCTTGCTATGGTGGTACTTGGCGGTATGGGACATATTCCGGGGGTTATTTTCGGCAGTTTACTCTTGGCTGTTTTCCCTGAATTCTTAAGATCAACATTGGTACCATTGCAAACAATGTTATTTGGACATGTAGTGATTGATGCGGAAGTGATTCGTCAGTTTATTTATGGCTGTGCTTTGATTTTGGTGATTCGATTTCGCCCTCATGGGGTCTGGCCAAAAATGAGAGTTGCGTAATGACATTACTAGACATCAGCGGTGTTTCCAAACGATTCGGTGGCTTACAAGCATTACAGGATGCGCACCTAAAAGTACCCGCAGGTTCTATTGTTGGACTTATTGGACCCAATGGCGCCGGTAAAACAAGTTTCTTTAATGTGATGACAGGTTTGTACCCAGCTGATAGTGGCACATTTATTTTAAATGGAGTCCCATATAACCCAAGCGCTGTAGATCAAGTACTAAAAGCTGGAATTGCAAGAACCTTCCAAAATATTCGACTCTTCAAAGAAATGACGGTATTAGAAAACGTGATGGTTGGGCGTCATACGAGAACACAATCTGGTTTATTTAGTACGATTTTTAGAACTTCATTTAACCGTACTGAAGAAAAACAAATCATTGCAGATGCAATGCAATTATTAGCCTACGTCGGCATTGAAAAAGAGGCGCAACAAATTTCTAAAAATTTATCGTATGGCTCTCAACGACGGCTAGAAATTGCAAGGGCATTAGCAACGGAACCACTTTTACTGGCGTTAGATGAGCCTGCAGCAGGAATGAATCAAACAGAAAAAAAAGACCTGCAGTTATTGCTACAAAAGATTCGTGATGATGGTACAACCATTTTGATGATTGAGCACGATGTTCGGTTAGTGATGGGACTTTGTAGTGAGATTACCGTCCTTGATGAGGGACGAGTTATTGCACAAGGCTCACCAGAAAGTGTAAGAAACAATCCTGCGGTGATCCAGGCGTATTTGGGGGTTGCTCATCATGAGTAGCTCTAAAATTTTAGAGCTATCGCAATTGGTTGTGGCTTATGGCGGTATTGAGGCGGTCAAGAAAATTGATTTATACGTTGAGCAAGGTGAGTTAGTCAGTTTGATTGGCTCGAATGGAGCTGGCAAAACAAGTACCTTAAAGGCGATTGCGGGTTTATTATCACCTCGGTCAGGGCAAATTGTATTTGAAGGTATGCAAAGCTCAGGGAATCCTCATGAGCTCGTAGAGAAGGGGCTGGCACTTGTTCCAGAGGGGCGCGGTATTTTTACCCGAATGACTGTTGCAGAAAACTTATTGATGGGAGCTTATCTTCGACATGATGCGCAGATCGAAGAAGATGTAGACCTCATGTTTACCTATTTCCCGCGCATTAAGGAGCGGGCCAATCAGTTAGCAGGCACCATGTCTGGTGGGGAGCAGCAGATGTTAGCCATTGCCAGGGCGTTGATGTCTAAACCTAAACTACTCCTTCTCGATGAGCCCACGATGGGTTTATCACCATTGATGGTTGAAAATATTTTTGCAGTGATTCGAACTATTTCGAAGCAGGGGATGACGATATTGCTTGTAGAGCAAAATGCCAAAATTGCGCTATCTATGTCAAACCGAGCTTATGTCATGGAAAGTGGTGAAATCACAATGACAGGATCAGGCGAGGATCTTAGTAAAGATCCTCGTATTCATGAAGCTTATTTAGGCGCTTGATGAATCAGCTCATCGAGCATATCGATCATTTGATCGATTTCATCACGGCTGACATTGAGTGCCGGCATGAACCTGAGCAGATTCGGTCGCGGCGAATTAATCAATAAGCCAATAGGATTATTAGTGCGTGCTTTTTCAACCAAATCCGGACCAATGTCTCTGTCTAAAATTAAGGCGCGCAATAAACCTTCACCACGTTCACCTACCAAGTGATGCTTCTGCGAGAGATGAAGTAGCTTTTGTTGAAGGTACTCTCCTTTTGCGCGGACCTCTTCCAAAAAGCCAGGAGCAGTTAATTGTTCAATGACGCTTACCCCGACGGCGGTCATCAGAGGGTTGCCGTTATAGGTTCCACCTTGATCACCAGGCACAAAACAGGCAACAGCATCGGTACATAAAAGTGCAGAAAGAGGAACGCCACCACCAATACCTTTACCAAGCGTCATGATGTCGGGCTCAACATCAAATAATTGGTACGCAAATAATCTACCCGTGCGTCCGCAGCCCGCTTGCACTTCATCCACAATCAGCAAAATCCCTTTTTGAGTAGTTAACTCACGCAAGGCTTTCATAAATTCCGGAGTCGCAGGAATAACGCCGCCCTCACCTTGGACAGGCTCTACCATGACCGCGACAGTTTTTTCATTAATCAGTTTTTCAACAGAGGCTAAATCATTTAAATCTGCCTTAGGGAAGCCGGGAACTTGAGGAGCAAACATCGTATCCCACCCGGGTTTACCAGAGGCACTCATCGTTGCAATGGTTCTGCCATGAAAACTATGGTCAAAAGTAATAATTTCATAAGCGGAGTTCTTATGAACTTGCCCCCATTTACGAGCGAGCTTAATTGCCCCTTCATTCGCCTCAGCGCCACTATTGGCAAAAAACACTTTATCAAAACAACTGTGTTTCGTTAGAAGATCAGCCAAGGCAATCATGGGTTGATTATAAAAAGCGGGGCTTGGATTAATTACTTTACGGGCTTGTGTTTCAAGGGCGCTAATCATCCCCGGATTGCTATGACCCAGGCAATTAACAGCCCAGCCTTGCATAAAATCGAGGTAATGTTTGCCATTGTTATCTTCTAACCAAGAGCCTTTGCCGGAAACCATTTCAACATCTGGTCTCTTAGTAATAAACATTAATGAATGGGGGTCGTGCATAGATTCCTCGAAAGAAAAATTAATAATGAAATGATTTTAAAGTCTGATGATGACAATATTCCTTTATTTGGCAAGATCAGCTGCAGATGTAAAGGAATCTGCATAAAACTCATCTTCAGGGAGTTGGCATTGACTAATGAAGTCTCGTTGCGCTGATGAAACAACGACTGGAGCACCACAAGCATAAACCTGATGACCGCTCATGTCGGGGAAATCGACCATGGCAGCTTGATGGACAAAACCAGCCCTACCATTCCAAGCATCTTCAGGAAGCGCATTGGAGATCACAGGAATATACTGAATATGCGCATGATCATGAGCCCATTGAAGGCATTTTTCGTGCTGATATAAATCTTCTGGCCGACGTCCACCCCAATAGAGATGAATTGGTCTAGTCATATTTTCATGCAAAGTGTGTTCAATAATGGCTTGAATAGGTGCAAAACCTGTTCCTGAGGCGATAAAAATCATGGGCTTATCGGAGTTTTCGCGAAGGAAAAAACTACCTAAGGGACCCTCAAAACGAAGAATGTCTTTCACCTTCATCACCAGGTTGGGATTGACGCCAAACACATGGTCTGTAAAAAGTCCGCCAGGCATATGCCGAATATGCAGCTCGATAGGGCCATCTTGATGGGGTGGGGTTGCAATTGAATATGCCCTACGTTGGTTGTCTTTTAGTAAAAATTCTACATATTGTCCAGCACGGTATTGAAAGCGTTCTGTGGACGGAAGTTGTAGTTTCATCACCATCACATCAGGCGCTGATTGAACTAAATCTGCAACACGACACGGAATTTTCTTAATAGGGATTTCTCCAGCCTCTATTTCTCTGGCGAGAACTGTGCAATCACTTAGTGGAAAAGAGCAACAAAGAAGCGCCATTTTGCGTTGCTCTTCTTCTTCAGTCAAAGTAGAAGCGCTATGAGGGCCCATTTTGATTTCACCAGCAACGATCTTCCCTTTGCATGACCCGCAGGCGCCATTTTTACAACCATAGGCTAGAATAATCCCAGCCTTAAGGGAAGCATCTAAAATTGATTCATCGGCTTGAACGGAGAAGCTTTTACCGCTTCCTTGAAGGGTCACTACAAAACTTGCATTGGAATCCAAAACACTTCCTTTCATAAAAGGGTTACTATTATTTATGGCAATTCAACCATCTACCATTCATAAACCAAGAGTTCTCATCATTGGATGTGGTGATGTTGGAATGAGATTATTGCCTATTTTAATCAAAACTCACAAAGTTTTTGTTTTAACCACACAAGACGCCAAAACATCTATCTTACGCAATATGGGAGCCGTCCCCATGATGGGTAATTTAGATGACCGTAAAAGTATCATCAAAATTGCTCATTTAGCCCCCAATGTGATTCATCTTGCACCACCCAACAATGAAGGTCCTAGAGATCTTCGAACCAGAAATCTCCTCCATGTTCTTGCGCGAGGGGGGCGAGTACAGCGTTTAATTTATGTGAGTACCTCAGGGGTTTATGGAGACTGTAAGGGGGCTTTTGTTGATGAGACTAGGGCAGCAGCACCAACGAGTCCTCGCGGTCAAAGGCGCTTTGATGCAGAGCAGCAGTTAAGGTCATGGGCCATTACACAGCGTGCCCTTGTAAGCATTCTGCGAGTGCCAGGTATCTACGCAAGTAATCGCTTACCAATTGAGCGCTTAAAAGCCGGCACACCAGCATTAAATCATGATGAAGATGTGTATACCAACCATATCCATGCAGATGATCTTGCACGAATCATTTTATATGCATTTTATCGGGGATTGCCACAGCGGGTCTTCAACGCGAGTGATTCCAGTTGGTTAAAAATGGGGGAGTATTTTGATCTTGTTGCAAAAACATTTGATTTAAACCCACCCAAAAGGGTTAGTTTTGAGGAATTAAGAGCACAAGTCACACCCCAGATGTTAAGTTTTATGAAAGAATCCAGACGGCTAGAAAATCATCGACTTGCTGAGATTGGCTTTCAATTTGAATACCCAAGGGTAGAAGACTTTTTAAAAACGCAGACCGATCGACAAGAAGCGCTTTTTTAGATTATTTTTTCCATTGATCTTTTAGACCAACTGCAAAATTAAAAACAGGTTTATTTTCAGAATAATCAAGACGATCAGCCACGAAGTAACCGTGTCGCTCAAACTGAAAGCGTTGTTCAGGCTTTGCTTTAGCTAAACTAGGTTCAACAAAGGCATGTAACACTTTTTTTGATTCACCATTGAGTAGAGTCAAGAAATCTTTATCACCACTTGCGGGGTGGGGATCAGTAAAAAGACGATCGTAGATACGTAACTCGGCACTGACTGCATGAGGAGCGCTTATCCAATGGATATTGCCCTTTACTTTATAGTCTGCCGATCCTGG
>CANFUO010000120.1 GCA_947450225.1 Burkholderiaceae bacterium
AAGGCAACTTCACTGATTTATGTCGCGGACCTCACGTACCCAGTACAGGCAAACTCAAAGTCTTCAAACTCATGAAGGTCGCCGGTGCTTATTGGCGTGGTGATTCGAAAAATGAAATGCTCCAGCGGATCTACGGCACAGCATGGACTAAGAAAGAAGATCTCGAACAATATCTTCATATGCTTGAAGAGGCAGAGAAGCGCGATCATCGTAAGTTAGGTAAACAACTCGATTTATTCCATTTTCAAGAAGAAGCACCAGGACTGATTTTCTGGCATCCCAAAGGATGGAGTATCTGGCAGCAGGTAGAGCAATACATGCGCAAAATCTACCAAGACTATGGCTATCAAGAAGTTAAAGCACCACAAATCTTAGACCGAGTCTTGTGGGAAAAGTCAGGACACTGGGATAACTACAAAGACAATATGTTCACCACCGAGTCGGAGAACAGAACCTACGCCCTCAAGCCGATGAATTGTCCAGGACACGTCCTGATCTTTAATTCAGGTTTACATAGCTACCGAGATTTACCACTGCGTTTTGGTGAATTTGGACAATGCGTCAGAAATGAACCATCAGGAGCATTGCATGGACTCATGCGCGTGCGTGGATTTACCCAAGATGATGGCCATATTTTCTGCACAGAGAATCAGATTCAGCAAGAAGTGGCCGATTTCGACAGATTAGTCAGAAGTGTCTATCAAGACTTTGGCTTTAAAGAAGTCGCCGTCAAACTCGCACTTCGTCCAGAAAAGCGCGTTGGTGAAGATGCGATTTGGGATAAAGCAGAAGATGCGCTGCGCGCGGCGATTAAAGCCTCCGGTCAAGAGTGGGAAGAATTACCAGGGGAAGGGGCTTTTTATGGTCCCAAACTCGAATATCACCTTAAAGACTCCATTGGCCGGTCATGGCAGTGCGGCACCGTACAGGTCGACTTCTCCATGCCGGGACGCTTGGGCGCTGAATATGTCGCTGAAGACAATAGCCGCAAGGTGCCCGTGATGTTGCACCGGGCAATTGTAGGGTCTCTTGAGCGTTTTATCGGGATTTTGATTGAAAATCATGCTGGCGCGATGCCAACCTGGCTATCTCCGACCCAGGCTGTAGTGCTCAATATTTCAGAAAATTCTGCTGCATATGCGCAACAAGTGGCCCATTTACTGAAAAAACAAGGATTTAGAGCATTTGCAGATTTGCGTAATGAGAAAATAACGTATAAAATACGAGACCATGCTTTACAAAAACATCCATACCTTGTTGTTGTGGGTGATAAAGAGCGTGATGGCAACTTAGTTGCTGTTCGTGCGCGCGGTGGAGTGGATTTAGGCGTGATGTCTATTGAAGACTTTACTAGCAGACTCCATGAGGATATTTCTAAAAAAGATGTCTGAGACCTGTTGAGGCATGAATGGTTATTGATTAAATTTAGGGAAGAGGTAAAGATATCGCTACAGAAAAACTGCATCGTATTAACCGGGAAATCAATGTTCCTGAAGTGCGATTGATTGGCTCACAAGGACAAGCATTAGGCGTATATAAAGTATTTGATGCGCTCAAGTTAGCTGAAGAGGAAGAAACAGATTTAGTGGAGATTGCTCCAACGGCTGTTCCGCCTGTTTGTAAGATCATGGACTACGGTAAGTTCAAGTATCAAGAGGCCAAGAAAGCGCATGAAGCGAAGTTGAAACAGAAAGTGATTCAGGTCAAGGAAGTGAAGTTTAGACCTGGAACTGATGACGGTGATTATGGTGTGAAGTTGCGAAATCTGATCCGCTTTTTAGAAGAAGGCGATAAAACAAAGATTACGCTGAGATTTAGGGGTCGAGAAATGGCCCACCAAGAAATTGGGATGCGCATGTTAGATCGCTTGAAGATAGATTTAGAGCCTTTCGGAGTTGTAGAACAGTTTCCGAAGATGGAAGGCAGACAGATGGTAATGGTTTTATCACCTGTTAAAAAGAAGTAGTGATAAAAGCGTAAGCTTTTAAAGGAGCGAAAGCTCAACGTAGTGAGAGCGTCAAGCTCAATATAAGTATGGCTGGGTTTTAAAAGTGTTATTGAAATGAATAACCACCTGAGCAATACAAATTAGTGAAAAGGGAGCAATTATGCCCAAAATGAAGAGCAAAAGCGGTGCAGCCAAGCGCTTTAAGGTTCGTGCAAGCGGATCTATCAAGCGTGGACAGGCTTTTAAGCGCCATATCCTAACCAAAAAGACAACGAAAAACAAACGTCACTTACGTGGTTCAGCAGCGGTTCATGAAACCAATGTGAAATCAGTACGTGCAATGTTGCCGTACGGTTAATTGATAAAAGGAGAATCTCATGCCTAGAGTAAAACGCGGAGTCACAGCACGTGCCCGTCACAAAAAAGTAACCGACGCAGCCAAAGGCTATCGCGGTCGTCGTAGTAACGTATTTAGAATCGCTAAAGAAGCGGTGATGCGCGCTGGGCAATATGCCTATCGTGACCGTCGCAACAAGAAGCGTACTTTCCGTGCCTTATGGATTGCGCGTATTAACGCTGCTGTTCGTGAACACGATTTAAGCTACAGTGTATTTATCAATGGCCTGAAGAAAGCGGAAATTGATCTCGATCGCAAAGTGTTGTCTGACATGGCCATCCATGACAAGCCAGCTTTTGCTGCTTTGGTCGAAAAGATCAAGTCTGTTCAAGCAGCTGCAGCTTAAGTAAGTAGTTTATGGTTGATTTAGATCAACTGGTAAAAGAAGCTACTGAAAGTTTCTCCTCCACCAGCGACGCAGTCGCTCTGGAGGAGGTCAAAGCAAAATATCTCGGTAAGTCAGGTCTTTTGACAGAAATGCTCAAAGGACTTGGCAAGCTAGACCCAGAGATCAGAAAAACAGAAGGTGCACGCATCAATATTGCTAAGGCTGCCATCGAAGGCGCTTTACAACATCGGCGCTCGCAACTAGCTGACGACCTCTTACAAGCCAGACTCTCACAAGAAGCTATTGACGTATCCTTACCAGGACGCGGTCGCGGCATGGGCAGTTTACATCCCGTGATGCGGACATGGGAACGCGTTGAGCATATCTTTCATTCGATCGGTTTTGAAGTGGCACAAGGCCCTGAAATCGAAAATGATTGGTTTAACTTTACCGCGCTCAATAGCCCAGAAAACCATCCGGCCCGCTCGATGCAAGACACCTTTTATATCGAAGGACTTGATACGACCGGCAAACCCTTGTTACTGCGAACCCATACCAGCCCTATGCAAATTCGGTTTGCGAGTGAAGCGGTTAAAAACCATGTACAAGAGTTTGGTAACTTAGATGACATGCCCGATATACGGGTCATCGCACCAGGTAGGACTTACCGCGTTGATAGCGATGCGACACACTCACCGATGTTTCATCAAGTCGAGGGTTTATGGATTGGCAAAGATGTTACCTTTGCTGCATTAAAAGGTATTTACACACAATTCTTAAAAGCGTTTTTTGAAAACGACGCTTTGAACTTACGTTTTCGGCCATCGTATTTTCCGTTTACAGAACCATCTGCCGAGATTGATATTGCCTTTCCATCGGGTAAGTTAGCAGGGCGTTGGTTAGAGATTTCGGGATCAGGACAAGTTCACCCAGCAGTGATTCGCAATATGGGCCTTGACCCCGAGCATTACATTGGCTTTGCCTTTGGATCAGGACTTGAGCGTTTAACAATGCTGCGGTACGGCGTTGATGATTTACGCTTGTTCTTTGAAAACGACACACGTTTTTTAAGCCAATTTCCGGCTTAGTTGATAGTTATTTGATAGTTATTAGATAGTCCTTAGAGAGTCCATTGAGAGTTATTAGAGAGTCATTAGAGAGTTAATATGCAATTTTCCGAATCATGGCTAAGACAATTTGTGAATCCCCCCATCACGACAGATGCGCTTGAGCATTTAATGACGATGGCAGGATTAGAAGTTGAAGAGACCAGAAAACTCGCGCCCCCATTTGAGTCCGTCGTTGTTGCAGAAATCTTAGAAGCAACACAACACCCAGACGCAGATCGCTTACGCGTCTGCAAAGTATCCGTCGGTAGTCTCTCAGCAGAGCCATTACAAATTGTGTGCGGCGCACCCAATGCCAGAGTCGGGATTAAGATCCCTTGCGCCATGGTTGGTGCAGAACTTCCTCCTGGCGAAGACGGTAAAAGTTTCAAGATCAAGATTGGTAAATTACGTGGTGTTGAAAGTTTTGGCATGCTCTGTTCAGGACGAGAGTTAGGACTTGGTGAAGACCACGCCGGTATTTACGAACTCCCACTCGACGCACCAGTTGGCACGAATATCCGTGAGTATTTAGGACTCGATGACACGATCTTTACGATCAAATTAACGCCCAATAAAGCAGACTGTTTATCTGTCTTTGGTATCGCGCGCGAAGTTAGTGCCTTAACCGGATCGCCGTTGATTGAGCGTCCTAATTTTAAGATTAAAGAAACAATTAAAGACAGCTTAAAAGTTCATTTACAAGAAAAACAGTTATGTGGCAGGTTCGCAGGACGCGTCATGAAAGGCGTTAATGCCAAAGCAGTGACACCTCAGTGGATGGCGCAACGATTAGCTAGTAGTGGACAGAGAAGTATCTCCGCCCTCGTGGATATATCAAACTATGTGATGTTAGAGATGGGGCAGCCCACACATATTTTTGATCTGGACAAAATACAAGGCGAGATTCAAGTCCGCTTTGCCAAGCCTGGAGAAAAAGTACTCTTGCTCAATGGTCAGGAAATTGATTTAGCTACAGTGGGATTGCCAGTCGGTGTGATTGCCGATGACCGGGGTGTAGAAAGTATTGCCGGCATTATGGGAGGCGATCACTCAGCCGTTACTCTAGAGACAAAGAACATTTATATTGAATCCGCTTTTTGGTGGCCAAGTGCAATCCAAGGCAGAGCAAGACAACTCAAGTTCTCAACCGATGCAGCGTTTCGATTTGAGCGTGGTGTCGATCCAGATCGAACGGTTAAATATTTAGATTATGTGACGCAGTTAGTACAAGAAATCTGTGGTGGCGACATTGGACCATTAGATGATCAGATTGTAGAACTGCCAAAAAGTGAACAAATCCAGTTACGCGTCCCACGGGTCGAAAAAATATTAGGCATTGCCATTGACGGTAATCAAATCGGTGAATACTTTGATCGATTAGATTTTTCGTACGCAAGAATGCATCCTGGTACCCCGCAAGAAGTTTTTGTTGTGGAAACACCCAGGTATCGATTTGACCTTCACATTGAAGAAGATCTGATCGAAGAAATCGCGCGCCTGTACGGATTTGAAAACATTCCAGAGCTAGCCCCTCAAGCAACGATCAGGATTCAGGCACAGCCCGAGACACAACGTACCATCCATGACGTGCGCCACATCATTGCCGCGCAAAATTATCAAGAAGTCGTTAATTACGGTTTTATTGATCAAGAATCAGAAACCCTCATGAGTGGCAATACACAAGCCATCCAAGTACAAAATCCACTTGCAGAACAATTTGCAGTCATGCGTAGCTCATTGCTCGCTGGTTTATTACAGAACTTAAAAAGCAACCTCAATCGCAAAGCAACGCGCGTACGTTTATTTGAGATCGGTAGAGTCTTTAATCGTAATCCACAGATCAGCAATGGTCCATTATCTGTAGCAGGCATAGATCAACCGATGCGGATTGGTGGTTTGGCGTATGGCGAGGCACTTACCGAACAGTGGGGTGCGGTCGCACGCAAAATCGATTTCTTTGATATCAAAGCAGATGTGCAAGCGATATTAGAACCCTTGCAGATCATCACCGGATCGGGAGAGCATCCAGCCTTTCATCCGGGGAGAAGTGCCAAGATCTTCAAAAAAGAGGGTGATCAACAGATTGCTATTGGCATGATTGGTGAACTCCATCCAAAATTACAGCAACATTATGGCTTTGCCTTAGCGCCGATTCTCTTTGAAATCGATTGGGACGGTATTGCACAGTTAAGCTTACCAAAACTCATCGAGCCAAGTAAGTTTCAAGCAGCTGAGCGTGACCTTGCGATTGTCTTAAAGGCCCATATCCCGGGACAACAAGTCCTGGACGCGATGCAAAAGGCAGCACCCGACATTGTTAAAGAAATCCGCATCTTTGATGAGTTTAGACCAACGGCAGAACGCTTAAGCGGCATGCAACTCGATGAGAAAAGTCT
>CANFUO010000121.1 GCA_947450225.1 Burkholderiaceae bacterium
GAGATAAGCGCCTTATGAATTTATTTCGTATAAAAATTTCAAGATTTTCACCACAAGCTTCACAGGCAAAAATTATCGAAGTAAAGTAATTCAATAAACATGTTTTTCATGAATTATTATAAATTTTAGCAAAATATCAAGGCTAATCAGCATATTGAAGGAATTAAACAACTTAGCTTATTGAGTCTATTCCTCAGGGCGTATTCTTCAATGCACTTTTTGATAAGGGTAAACATCCGTATCGATTTTTTGCCTGAAAGTTACCACTCATGTTTTAATGTTCATGAGCCATTTGATTAATTTATGGAGACAATTTCAATGAAAATTTTTAAAATCATCTTGAGTCTTTTTGCCGCAATAGCTTTTTGTGCATCCGCACAAAATATTTCTGTAGGTACCGGGGGGACAGGTGGCGTTTATTACCCCATGGGTGGTGGCCTAGCCTCGATTCTATCTAAATATGTGAGTGGGATGTCGGCTACTGCAGAAGTTACGGGTGGTTCAGTTGATAACTTAAATCTCATTGGTACTGGTAAGCCTTATGTCGGCTTTACGATGGCCGATGCAGCCTATGATGCGATTCAAGGGACTGGTAAATTCAATAATAAAAAAGTTGAATTGCGTAATTTACTCGTTCTTTACCCGAACCGTATGCATGTGGTCACTGTCGAATCTACTGGTATCAAAACTATGAAAGATATTAAAGGTAAACGGATTAGTAGCGGTAGTCCTGGAAGTGCGACTGAAGTCATGGCTCTGCGTCTTCTTGAGGCAGCAGGTCTGGAAAAAGGTCGTGATTATCAAAACGAACGCTTGAGCGTTGCTGAATCGGTCAATGCTATTAAAGATAAGAAAATTGATGCTTTTTTCTGGGTGGGGGGACTTCCAACAGCAAGTGTTACTGATCTGGCTAATTCACCAGGTAATAAAATTGTGATGATTGAAAATGATGTTGAAGTCGCTGCAATGAATAAAAAATACGGCAACCTGTACTACACGGATGTTATTCCTAAATCGGTGTATTCAGGCATGACTAAAGATAACAAAGTCTCAGCGGTAGCTAATATGCTGGTGGTCAGTAGTTCTATGTCTGATGATCAAGCCTATAAGATAGTCAAAGCGATTTTCGATAACAAAAAAGAGTTAGTCGCAACGCATGCTGAATATGAAAACGTGATACTTAAAAATCAAAAAGCAGAAAACTCTTCCGTTCCTTTCCACCCTGGTGCAATCAAGTATCTTAAAGAACAAGGGATCAAGTTCTAAGCTCGTTAATTTTTGATCATGCCTAGAATGTAATTTATGGATGAAAATACCAAAAAAGAAGTTGATGCGCTGATCCGTCAAGAAGAAGGTGACTCCCATGAATATAAGGGTATCCTCGCCATTGTCTTGACCCTTGCCGCTGTTGGTATGTCATTATTCCATCTCTACGCAGCCTACTCCATTGTGCCCACTATCTCTTTACGTGTATTACATGTGGGCATGATTCTTTGTCTGACCTTTCTCTCATTTCCTCTCATGGGTCGCTATAAAAACAGAGTCATGGTTTGGGATATTGTGCTTGCTTGTCTTGCGATTGCTTGCTCTGTCTATATTCTTGTTGGTGGCGATGATCTAGCCGATAGAAATACTGTGCCAACAAGTACGGATGTCTGGTTTGGTGTCATTTTTATTGTGTTGATTATCGAAGCCTTGCGTCGTACCAATGGCATGATTTTAGTTGTCGTGACCTGTTCTTTTTTAATGTACGCTTTTTTTGGCAATTATTTACCAGCCCCCTGGACCCACAAGGGCTATGAAATCCCCCGTCTGGTTGGTTTTATGTATATGACGCTTGAGGGAATCTTTGGAACTGCTGTTGATGTATCTGCTACCTTAATCATTCTATTTACCATTTTTGGAGCCTTTTTGCAGTTCACCCATGCGGGTAAATTTTTTATTGATTTTGCTTTTAGTGCGATGGGTGGTAAATCATCTAGTGTTGGAAAAACGATTGTTCTGTCTTCATTTTTGTTAGGTGGTCCTTCTGGCTCCGGTGTGGCCACGACTGTTACGGTCGGCTCAGTTGCAGCTCCCCTCTTAGAAAAAGTAGGTTATGACCGCAATGCCGCTGGAGGACTTCTTGCTGCGGGCGGACTCGGTGCGATTATCTCCCCGCCCGTTTTAGGTGCGGCAGCTTTTTTAATTGCTGACTTTTTGAAAATTTCGTATCTAGATGTTCTATTGATGGCGACCATCCCTACTTTACTTTTTTATCTTGGCTTATTTGTCATGGTTGAAATCGATGTACGTAAATATGCGATGAAAGATATCCACATTGAGGCAATTACGAACTCTTGGGAACTTGTCAAAAAGTATTGGTATCACTTCTTCTCTCTCATCTCTATCGTCGTCTTTATGTTACTTGGGTTCTCTCCGGTTTCTTCTGTTTTTTGGGCAACCGTATTATCTGCGGTGTCAAGCATGCTTCGTGCGGATACGGCTATTTTGCCTTGGGATTTATTCAGTCCACCGAGTCAGTGCGTAAAAAAATTCTACGAATCCGGTCTGATCAAAGCATTAGCCAATGGCTCAACGAGTGTTCTGAGTATTGGCGTTACTTGCGCTTCTGCTGGCTTAATTGTTGGTACGGTTACGCTAACAGGGCTAGGCCTTAAATTTAGCTCGATCATTATTAGCTTAGCTCATGGCTCCCTTTTACTCACTACCATTTACACGGCTCTGATTGTGTGGATTGTTGGTCTTGCGGTACCTGTGACTGCTTCGTATATCATTTGCGCAGTCATTACCGCTCCAGCACTGATTAATCTGGGTGTGCCAGCTTTCGCCGCTCATATGTTTATTTTTTATTATGCGGTTTTATCGGAAGTTTCTCCGCCAACGGCACTCTCCCCTTTTGCTGCTGCAGCTATTTGTAAAGGCAATCCTTATAAAACGACCTTACAAAGCTGGAAATATGTTGCACCAGCCATTTTGGTGCCTTTTATGTTTGTCCTTGATACCTCTGGCAGCGCTTTACTCTTGATGGGGTCAATTAAAGGACTGATGGCAGCTGATTGGCTTCCGATTGCTTGGATTAGCTTTACCGCTATCGTTGGTATCATCGCTTTAGCGGGCGGCTTACAAGGCTGGTTTATTGTGAAGACGCATTGGCTAGAGCGTTATATTTTGGTTGCTTCAGGCGTTTTCCTGGCTTATCCAAGCTCATTAGCCGACCTTGCCGGCTTTATTGGCTTTGGAGTCGTACTTGTCACCCAATATCTTCGCCATAAAAAATCTAAGCTAAAACCTATCTTATAAACATGGATTTATTAGGTGTAAGTTCAACTTACCGTACTTTTTCTCGCTTACCAACTAATTTAGTCACTTTATAGTCATATCGATCAAATCCAACAGCGGCATCACCGCTCATGTCGATTTCCATGTCATGTAGCATTTGATCCTTATCCACAAAACTAAATTTAAGTTTTTCACCTTCCAACATCGGCTTTAGAATAGGATAAATGTTCTGATCAATCGCTAAAGTACCACCAATCCGTTGTTGGTATTGAACGATATCTAAGGTGGCTTTTTGCGTGGGATGCAAACCATAAATTGCCCAAGTACCAGCAACTTTCGCAGGAACGACCCAGTAATACGCCCTGACCGGATTACCGATTTCGATATCAGGCTCCCAGTCCCCCATATGAAAGGTATTAGATACCACCCTTGTACCTGGTTTCATATTCAAAATCTGTGGTTTGAGTTGGAGATTTAATTCAGGAAGGAGGTACAGCGTTAATACGGTTGCCTTAGAGAAATCTTCTTTAAAAATATCTCCATTGATGATCTTGACACGATCACCGACTCCAGCACGATCAGCATTACGTTGCGCCAGAGCCGCCATCTCAGGATTGAATTCAATACCAAAAGATTGCGCTCCAAAATCCTTCGCCGCACTAATCGCTATTTTTCCATCTCCAGCCCCTAAGTCATAAACGATATCACTTGGCCTTACCTTAGCTTCATTCAACATTTGTGTCACTAAATCCGTATTCGTTGGCAACCAGATCACATCTTTGCCAGACTGACCCAGTCTAGGTTCGTATTTTTCATCCCCTAACTTTCTGGCGTTCGATTGTGCAAAAACCTGGAAACTAAATAAACATAGAATAAAAAAAATCGCACTCTTCTTAATAGTGAGCGGGTTAAAAAACGAAACGTATGAATTTGTTTGTCTCATGAAAATCCTTTTTAATTTACGTAGATTGATTATATTAAAGTCTCTTGAATTCAGGATTAAATTGATATCTGACCTGATGAGCTTGTAATTGCGATGGTGGACTTGATGTAGATCAAATTAAATTTTGCTAAAAATTGTGAAAATTTAAATACAGATTCATTTTTTCATCAAGTCTACTAAAGGAGCTTCATATGATTAAATCCTTGCACTGTCTTTCTCTATACGTCCCTAATTTAGAGGTAGGTAAAGATTTTTATAGTTGTATGGGACTCACTCCCCACTCTGAAAAGCAATCGTATGTGTTTCGATGTGAAGGAAAGAATCAAGATCAATTAAGGCTCATTCAGGGCAAAAAGAAGGAAATTGCTTGGGTAACCTGGAGCACAAATCTTGAGGGCTTAAATCGTATCAAAGATAATCTACGAACTCATCAAATAAAGCCACACGACCCTAAACATGAATCACAGTTCTGTACGAGTAGTCCAAATGATATTTGGTTACGAGATCCAGACGGAACACTTCTTCAGATTATCGTTGCTAATACCGCTGAGCAAATCCGAACTGCTGTGAAATTAAATCACCCCGGGGATGTTTTTAAACGTGTAGGGATAAGGGGAGCCCCAAATCGACAGGTTGATTCACGTCCTAGAAAATTAGGGCATATTTTGAAATTTACACCAGACGTCAATCGATTGGTAGATTTCTATACAACTATTCTAGGCATGAAATTATCAGACCGCATTGGTGAAAAAGAGCTAGCTTTCTTAAGATGCTCAGGTGATAGTGATCATCATACTTTAGCACTTGCTCTGAGTGATGCTGTAGGCTTACATCACAGTTCTTGGGAAATGGGCAATCTAGATCAAATGCAATTGTGTGCGCAGCGCCTAATTGATGCTGGATATCAAGATTGCTGGGGTGTTGGGAGGCATATATATGGATCCAACTATTTTCATTACATCAGAGATCCTTGGGGTGGTTTATGTGAACTCTTTTGGGATATCGATTTCATTGGGGAACATTCAGAATGGACGGTAGAGGTCGCGGATGCACATGGCTCATCCTTACATGAAAATCTATTTCAATGGGCTACATCATTGCCGCCCGATGATTTTCTACGTAATTTTGAAAAAGTAAGTCATGTGACCTAACGGTGTTGGAACTTCTTCACACGGTGATGTATTTAGATGTGGTTCTTTCTATCTAAACCTTTGTGATAATAGCTAAGGCGAGCTACTCAATTTGAGCGAGGTTCTCATTGACATCTCACCTGTCTCAATGGCCTTTACCCGAAGAGCTCCGTTAGGGTGTGTAGAAGTATTAATACTGGCAATAATAGGTGATAACTCTTTAAATCCATCCAAGCCATTAAACCCTACTTTAGTGGCTAACTCGATTCCGTAAAGGTCAGCCTCATATTCTTTCGACCAATTTTTTTCGGAATAAGACAAATGGCTAAAAGCACTGGCTAATGTCTCTTTTTCACAATGCCCCATCTCATGACCAATGATGACTGCAATAGCATTGACTGACAATTGATGGTTTTTAATATACTCCGTATTTAAACGGATATTACAAACGCGGTTGGGCATAGATGCTCTTGAAAAACCTTGTTCAAATACTCTCGTATTAGCCAAAGGTCCCGTTTTGTGAAGCTCAAGACTATATAAAGGTCCCCCTCTTTTTTCATTCAGCAGATTGGCAATTTGATGGATGTAAGTATGCTCATCCTCTGCAAGCAATATAGGCGAAAGGAAGAAGAGGTGACAATAGAAAAGTACAAGAAAATTTTTATACTTTTTATAAAATAGAAAGATTGAATACATCCTTCTATTACGGCATTTCAAGTCATTTTCTGAGCTTTATTTATTTTTATTTAACCCTAAAGTTTTCACAAAAATAGCCGTAAATAA
>CANFUO010000122.1 GCA_947450225.1 Burkholderiaceae bacterium
ATCAAACGGTGATCTTCGCTGCCATAATGACCTCTTTCCAACGAGCAGTATCCTCTGCCATAAATTTGGCCATTTCTTCAGGTGTATTACCTACTGGTTCTGCGCCCATATCAGCCATGCGATTAATAATATCTGGTTGATTTAATATTTCTCTTACATAGTTAGAAATCTTTTTCGTAATTTCTGTTGGTGTCCTAGGAGGAGCTACCATCGCAAACCACGTATAGGCCACCATACCTGGCACATCATCTTGTACGAGAGGAACGTTCGGGAATGACTTCACCCGCTTGGCGGTAGTCATCGCTATGATTTTTAATTTACCAGACTTAATATAGTTACTAGTAGCGCCTAAATTACCAAACATCACATTGACTTGACCTGCTAATAAATCAGTAAGTGCTGGCGCGTCACCTTTATAGGGAACGTGTAACATTTTGGTGCCAGTTTTAAGTTGAAATAGTTCTGCAGTCAGATGCGCGGTTGAACCACTCCCTTGTGAGGCATAGGTAAGCTCCCCGGGACGATCTTTAGCATACGCAATAAATTCTTTAACAGTGTTCACTGGCAGTGAGGGATGAACAATAAGTGCATTGGGTACAGAGGCAATGATGGTAATCGGTACAAAATTTGAAGGATTGTAATTAAGCTTTTGGTAGAGTGAGATATTGATTGTCAAAGATGGTGGTGGCGCTGACATGATCAAGTAGCCATCTGGCTCTGCATTGTATAAAGTTTCAGCAGCAATATTCCCTGCCGCACCTGGCTTGTTGTCAATAATCACCGACTGCCCTAGCTTTTTTGCTAGCTCTTGAGATATGAGTCTTGGCAATAAGTCAGCAGTCCCTCCAGCGGGATTTGGCACAAGAATATGGACAGCTTTATTAGGCCAAGCATTTTGCGCGAAGGCCGATTGCCCATACCAAAGGCCTGGCAATAGAACAGAGGACTGAATAATTGCCCGACGATTTAAATTGATTTTTTTCATATTATTTTTCAAATTGGAATGACAAGGAGGGTTTCTATCACGCGTGAATCAAAAAGCATTAAACGTTCTTTAAACTTTGCATCAGATCCTTGAAGTTCAATGATGTCTTGTGCTTGACCAGTAAAAATGACTTTAACTTCACCATCAAGTTCCATGGTTCGGACAACCATGAAATTTGATCGTGTATGAATTATCTGCCCTTGACGGTCCGTAACTTGTATCCCTGAGATCATGTGGCGATAGTGCTGAGGCTCATAGACATTAGCTAAGCGCATCGAAAGAATTCGGTCACGCAATTGCGCTGCACTATGACAATCGATCACCGCTAAGGGCAAATCACGATCATGGTTAAATCGCGACTTAACGGTATAACGACCTTGACTGTTGAGAAGCTTAGCAATATCTTCGACACGATTTTCATCAATAGCTCGTGCCCACTCAAATATCAAATCTTGAATAATGAAGTATTCATTAGGTTGAATGAGATCTACTTTTCGGGTATTTGTGGTATTCACTTACAACCCCATATCTTGACGGTAATTATGCCAAAAATTACGTATCGCACGTTCTGAGAGTTTGTGTGAACCACCACTGGTGAGATCCGTACCGCCCATCTCAATAAATGATTCGCCGTGTTGGCCATCCGCAATTGCACGATAGGTCATCTCACATACCGCAGCATCTTCAACGGAAATCATACCTGCAGAGCCAGCTAAATTGGCTTGCAATAAACGTGTTTTTGTCATTTCAGGAGAGTCATCTTCAAAGCCAAAATAGGTCCATACCAAATCTAATTGGCCCTGACCTTTTGGCAGAAGTTGGCGAGTGGCCAAACTATTTGCAATTTGATGCAATACAAAGGAGGGGTAAAGAGACAGAATTTGTACACTCACACCATCACCGATTTCATCTGTCCACTTGAGGATGCTTGAATCTTCAAGACGCAGCTGATCGTTAACTGAACGTAATTCTGTTTTGGTGGAATCGTAATTTGTATCTTTTTTCTCAGTGCCCGCTTTGGTATAAAAGTAAACATTACGTCCCGTTTTGTCGAGCACCATGCCAGACTCTTGGGTTTGCCTAGAGAGACCAAAGGTGCCATAAAACGTATGCAAAATATTGGCGTGATATGAGTCTCTTGGATTCTCGTGATAATTTTTCCAGTTGGAATGGATGCGTTGGGTATCGTAACCCAGCACTTTAAGAGGTCGATTGAGTAATCTTTTGATTCCATCTCCTACATCGCCTAACCACGTTTCAAAATCTTCGGTATCTTCTTTAAAGCTTGCAAAGACCAATCCACAAAAACGCGCTACGCGCAGTTTTTGTAAACCATGATTCTTTTTATCGAAATCTTTTGGTAAGCCACCCTGTCCGTTTAGACCTTGACTAAATGCGGCGTTACTTAAATCGCCATTAAGTTGGTAGCTCCACGCGTGATAAACGCAATAGAGCCTTTTGGCTGACCCGAAAGCTTCACGGCAGACCATATTCCCTCGATGAGCACAGCGATTGGTGAGGACATGTACCTCGCCATCTTCTGTGCGGGTCATTACCACCGAAGTCTCACCTATATAGGTAGTTTTATAGTTGCCAGGCTTCAGAACTTCTGCTTCAAGACCGACATAGTGCCAAGATTTTCCTCGAAAGATATTTTCTTGTTCACGCGCATAAATATCAGAGTCGGTATAAATCCAATAAGGTGCTCGTGATACACCTTCTGCAGGCCATTCTTTAGAATTTATCATTTTTATATTTCTGTCACAGGGCTAATAGTAGTTATTGTTCAGTTTGATGGAGCTCTACAAAGTATAATTTATATTAGTTGTAATAAAAGAAGTCGTCCAAATCTTTGCGAAATAGGGTCAGCTCACCCAAAAATCCTCATAATCTATTTAATGAATATGCATACCACCATTCACATCTATAGATGCTCCAGTTATATATGTTGACAAGGGTGATGCTAAGAAAAGGCAAGCTCCAGCTACATCTTCTGGACCCCCTAAGCGCCCTATAGGAATTTGAGATTTAAATTGTTCACAAGTTGCTTCATCAAATATATGCAGATTGAGTGATGTCAAAATTAATCCAGGGTTAATGGCATTTACTCGGATACCTGAGGGCCCTAGTTCTCTAGCCATCGCTCGCATAAGACCTAAAATACCTCCTTTTGACGCCGCATAATGTGCCCCCCCAAGTAAGCCACCCCCACGTTGCGCTGCAATTGAAGCCATACAAATAATAGCTCCTTCGCGAGGTAGGTATGGGATACAGGCTTGGGACATATGCAGTGTGCCTCGCAAATTGACATCAAGCACCGCATCATAGTCCTTGCGTGTAATTTGAGTAACTCGTTGAGCCCCAACAACTCCTGCATTATTCAATAGCACATCTAAAGCTCCCCACTTTTTCTGGACTTGCTGGGCGACGTCTTTACACTCATCTTCAGAGCGCACATCAGCTTGAATACCGATAGCATTTGCGCCTAGAATATTTGCAACAGAAGTAACAGCAGCTTGATCCAAATCCACAAGAGCTACTTTTGCACCATGAGAAATGAAGAGCTTGGCAGCAGCAAAGCCGATGCCTAATTCATTTCCAGCTCCTGTAATAATGACTACTTTATCCTTTAACAACATTTTTCAATTCTCCTAAAAATATTTTAATTTTGTACTTAATATTTGCAAAAATTCTGATATTAAATTGATGGAAGTATTTTTTCTGAACGATATCTTGCAAAACCAGCAAGTATGTCCTCTTGAGTATCCATAAATTGCTCGAACCCAAAGCTGCGGGCTTTCAACATTGAGGACATATCATCCCACTCGCCGCGAAAGAAAAAATCAGCCCACTTCCAACTGACGATTTGATCAATTTTATTAGGGATTAACCCATTCTCTAAAACAATACGATCCCAGGTTGATCCTTTTTCAAGCATGTACTCTGATAATTTCGTAGGTACAACCTTACCGCAGCTCATCCCCAAAGCTTCCGCCAACATAGGCCAAACATTACACCATCGAAAATAATCTCCATTGTGAATATTAAAATCATGATTGGCACAATGCGTCGAAATAGATGCCCATAACATGGATGCGTTTACGATTGACACATCTGAAATCATCGTTAAAGATTCATAAGCGGCTAATGTTCCTGGAAAATCTAAGGGCTTACCTTCTGCACGTTGTACAGCCGCGTAAGCACCAATAGCCGCCATCATATTATTCGGATTACCGACATTAAACCCATTAATAAAATGCGGTCTAATTGTTGAAAAATTCCAGTCTCGATTTTTTTGAGCACCCATTAACCAATCGTATTGATCGTAATAAAAATTTGGCCCTTCATGTCTTGAATCACTCTCTCTTGCTGGCGTTCGATATGGTCCAAGATGACTTCCGTACCATTTCGTACCGTGTACTAAACAAATATGTTTAAGGTTTTTTAACGGGTCTAGTAATGGTATTACAGCGTTTTTTAGCATCGTTAAGTTCGGAATAATTTGATCTTCTTGGGTACCTCTTACATCCAAGGCACTAAAATACAAATAATCCACAGAACCAATACTGTTAATTGCGTTACTGCTTAAACTCTCATCAAGTAAATCTGTAACCACTCCAATGACATTTGAATTTTGAGTAATTGGCCTTCTAGCCAGACCGTATAACTTCCATTTGGTATTTTTACGAAGATGTTCCAGCATATTGCTACCAACGATGCCATTAGCACCAACCACGAGCGCTACACGTGACTCATCCTCGAGTTCATTTTTGATCATTACGGAATATTACCTTTTTGAAGCGTCACCCTAATCCTATTAATTTCTAAGGGTGACGCATGTTTTATTAGTCTAGCTGGATCCCGGCTTCTTTAATAACACGGCCTAACCTTACAGACTCAGATTTGACATAAGTATCCATCTCTAAAGATGTACTTTGCAAAGGCTCAATTCCTACCTCAACTAAAGTTTTTCTAGTTTCTGGATCATTGACAGCATATATATAAGCTTCACGTATTTTGTCAATTATCGGTGATGGAGTTCCTTTCGGAGCCGCTAATGCTATCCAAAACCAAGCTTCAAAGCCAGGGTATATTGAAGCTAGTGTTGGGATGCCAGGAAGTATTGGAGTTGGCTGTGTTGAAGTTACTGCAAGCGCACGCAACTTTCCTCCTGAGATTTGTGCCTTTGCTGGAGCATAATCCATAAACATCATACCGATGTTGCCGGCAAGAAGATCTGGCAAAGCAGGTCCTGAACCCTTATAAGGTACATGAATTAAGCTAACACCTGCACCTCTAACGAACATTTCAGCAGCCAGATGAGAAGGTCCGCCATTACCTGCGCTTCCATAATTGACGGTTCCAGTTGGAGCCTTCTGGATTGATGAAACAAATTCTTTCAGTGAAGTTTGTGGATGCACCTTAGGATTCACCAAAAGAAGATATGGGGGACGGCCCGCTAGGGGGATTGGTGCCAAATCACGAGGATCATAACTCAGTCTTTGATATAAATGGGTATTCGTTGAAAACGTAGAAACGTCACCTAACAAGATACGATATCCATCTGGTCTGGCACGGGTGACGTCAGATGCTGCTATAGCAGTCCCGCCACCAGCTTTATTCTCTACCACAATAGGCTGCCCTAATTTCTCACCCATTTTTGGCGCTATAGTTCTTGCGAATATATCGGCACCTCCTCCTGGGCCATAAGGCACAACGATTGTAACTGGGTTTTGGGGGAAGTTCGTCTGAGAATAACTCGGTGCTACCAAGCTAATTGAGAAGAATGCAGATGTTAGTAGTTTGTAATGTAGTTTCATGGTTTGTCTCCTTTTATAAGGTTATTTTTAAATCTAGTTTACTAGATGTGCCATCTTATTATGACATTGTATTTTTAGGGGGCTTGGTGCTGTAATTATTTCGTATCTCCGTACCTCCAATAAGTTCTGCGTAAAACTTTCGCACTCCTCTGCAACTTATACTAGAATAAAGCATTACTACCTAATGAAATTCACCATATTCCATGCAAATTAACCTCCCCAATATCCACGCAGAAGTTCAGGCCCTTTTTGATCAATACGAGGATGCTTTGATTCACAATAAGATTGATGTTCTAGATAAT
>CANFUO010000123.1 GCA_947450225.1 Burkholderiaceae bacterium
ATTGAAGATTTAAGCAATGAGCCTAATGGATCATTTGATCTCATTACGATTATTAATTCTTATCACGATATGGTGAACGCCAAACCTGAAATAGAAGTTGTGAATCGACGTATCTATGATTTGTTAAAACCTGGTGGAATTTTAGTCGTGAGGGATCATGCTGCAAAAGAGGGTGCTGGCAAGTCAGCAACTAGAACATTGCACCGGATAGATCCAGCTGCAGTTGATGAGGATTTTCAAAAGGTCGGCTTTAAAAAAGTTGCTCAAGGAGATTTTTTAAAGAGTCCCCAGGATACAAAAGAAAAGCATTCAAATCAAATGGGCGACACTCTTGCAGAGGACTTTATTTTTAAATGGGTGAAGTAATCTTATACCCACAATCTGAATTATTCATTTGAGTATCCCTTAGCTATTGGGGAATCATGTCAGTGTATTGCTCGTATTAACTGTTTGACATGCCAATAACACGCAATTAATCTCTTCTATGAAGAGACTATGAATTATCATAATTTATTAATTTTCTGTTTTGATGTAAGCCGTTATGATAAGTCCTTCAATTTAGATTCTTCTTAGAGCATCATGCAAAAACTATTAAAAATTTTTTTATATTTATTCTTTTTCATTTTTATTAACTTTTCGTATAGTGCTTCCTATCCTCAAAAGCCCATCACGATAGTTGTGCCTTTTGCTGCCGGGGGTGGAACTGATAGCATCGCGCGTGATCTTGCTAAAGCATTAGCAGACGCCTTAGGCCAACCGGTGATTGTAGATAATCGTGGTGGGGGTGGAGGAGCGATTGGCGCGCAAATGGTTGCCAAAGCCGAGCCAGATGGTCATACCTTATTATTTATTACCTCGACCTTTGTGACCCACGCGGCAACGGAAACCACACCATCCTATGATGTTGAAAAAGACTTTGCTCCCATTGCGATGCTGGGGCGTGGTCCTTTGATGGTAGTGGCAAATAAAGAACTTGGATTTAAAACCATTGCTGATGCGATTGCATATGCAAAAAAATCCTCTGATGGAATCAATTATTGTTCAGCAGGTCTTGGGAGTATTAACCATTTATCTGGCGAGTTGTTTAAGCAAAAAACTAATATACCAATGACGCATATACCCTACAAGGGCAGCGGTCCTGCAACCCTGGATTTATTGGCGGGTAGGGTGCAAATCTTTTTTGCGACGATGCCGACGATGCTGCAATATGTGGAAACAAATCGAGTGACTCTTTTGGCGATGACGAGTGATAAAAGGTCACCTTTATTTCCCAATACGCCAACTCTGATTGAGTCAGGTATTCCTGGTTTTGATATTTCGACATGGTGGGGTGTGGTGGCACCAGCTGGTACACCAGCTTTGATCGTACAAACACTCAATCAAGAGATTCAAAAGGCATCTAGTAAAGATCCATTGAAGGGACGGCTTCTTAAAGAAGGCGCGCAACTTTATCAAACTACCCCTGTACAAATGCAGAAGTTACTGAGCAATGAACTACAGCAGTGGCGCAGTGTAGTTAAATCCGCAGACATGAAACTCCAATAACACTTAACAAAAATCCGAAAGAAATCTCCTTCCTTTAGGTGGGTGATGAATTTCGTAAAGTCTTTATATCTATTGCTTCAACGGTACAGTACTGTTAATATATACAGTATGGCATCCATCAAAACAATACGAGTTCGCATCAAAGATAAGCACGCAAAAGTACTGCGTATGCTGGCTAACGAGGTGAATTTTGTTTGGAACTACTGCAACGAATTATCTTTGAAGCATACCCAAAGGACAGGCAAATTCATGTCTGGTTATGACTTGCAAAAATACACTGCTGGGGCTGGTAAAGAAGGATTACATCTCAACTCTGCAAGTGTGCAAATGGTTGGTCATGAATTTGCAACTAGACGTAAGCAGTTTAAGAAACACAAACTACGCTGGAGAAAATCCAAAGGTTCACATCGTTCACTTGGTTGGATTCCCTTTCGCAGTGATTGCATTTCCTACAAAGGTGGTCAATTTCGTTTTTCTGGCCTCAAGTTCAATGTTTGGGATAGTTACGGTTTAGCAAATTACGCGTTTGGCACAGGCTCATTTTCTGAGGACTCTCGTGGTCGTTGGTATTTCAACGCCACGGTGAAAGTCGAAACAAAATCGAATACAGCAACAAAATCAGTTGGTATCGATTTGGGCTTAAAAGAATGTGCTGTAACGAGCGATAACCAACGCTTAATTGGCAGAGAATATCGTAAGCTGGAACAACGATTAGGTATTCTGCAACGAGCTAATAAGAAATTAGAAGTAAAAAACATTCATGCGAAGATCAAAAATCGACGCAAGGATGCGATGCACAAGTTCTCAACCATGCTCACACAAGAATATGGTGCGATCTTTGTTGGGAACGTCAGTAGTAAAGGTCTCATTCAAACCAAGATGGCTAAATCTACGCTTGATGCTGGATGGTCATCACTCAAAACGATGTTGGAATACAAAAGCGCTTACGCTGGCGTAGTATTTGAGGAGGTGAATGAAGCTTATACAACCCAGACTTGTTCGTGTTGCGGAAGTATCAATAGCAACAGTCCGAAAGGTAGAGCAGGTTTGCGAATAAGAGAGTGGATTTGTTCAGGTTGTGGTTCGGTCAATGACCGTGACCTCAATGCGGCCAGAAATATTCTCGCGCTCGGACATGAGCGTCTAGCGGTAGGAATCCCCGCCCTTTAGGGTGGGGAGGATGTCAAGGCGTTTCAGTCACAAACCCTAGTTTGGTAAGCCCATTTCTTTTGCTAGCACTAAGCACCTGCGCTACTGAATCGTACTTCACACGTCGATCAGCACGAAGATTAACCTCTGGTATAGGGTCTTGAGAGGCAGCTTGTTTTGCCTTAACGATATACTCATCTAATGTCACTTGTGTTGTATTCCAAAAAATTTGCCCCTTGGCATCAATTGAAACCTGAATGGTTTCAGGTTTGCTATTACTGGCCGAACTAGCGGCTTTGGGTAATTCAATTTTGACGGAGTGTTGAATCACAGGCAGAGTAACAATAAAAATAATCAATAAAACTAACATGACATCCACGAAAGGCGTCATATTAATTTCAGCCATCAGGGCTGAATCATCATCACCTTGAGGAGAAGAAAAGGCCATAACTATTGCCCCTCATTTTGAATCAAGTAGGTATGTAAATCGTCATTAAAACGACGCAGTGACAGAAGTAAATCTCGATTTGCTTTTGATAAGGCGTTATAACCAAGCACTGCAGGAATAGCGACTGCTAGACCTAAGCCCGTCATGACCAGTGCCTCACCAATAGGGCCAGCCACTTGGTCAATCGACGCTGAACCAGACGAGCCGATGGTCATGAGCGCGTGATAGATACCCCAAACAGTGCCAAACAAACCAATAAAAGGCGCAGTAGCGCCCGTAGACGCCAGCAAGGCTAAACCATACTGCAGTTTGCCAATAATGAGATCGAGTTCAGCTTTTAAATTGCTCGATAACCAGTCATCTGTTTGTATCTGGTTTGCTAAGGGAAGGGACTGAGGACTACTCGCACCTAATTGGCGTTCTTGCAAAATCACATGCGCTCGGGAGGCGAGTTGAAAAAAAGGATTGGTATTTTGTTTAGAAAATGCATTCAGGCCATCCTGCCAAGATGTTTTTTTCCAAAAAAGGGCGATTTCTGCTGCGAGCGGTTTAATTTGGTAAAGACCTAAAAAGCGCGTAATGATGATGAACCACGAGCTAATCGACATCAATAGTAAAATAATTGCAACGATATGCGATACCGTATCACCTTGATACCAAAGATGGGCCATACCAAAATCAGATTCATTTGTTGTTGTATTCATAAGTGTATTTTCGCAAATTATCGTGTGAGTTGGAATTTTATAGAAATACCTGCATTAACGCGGCTAGCAACACCGTTGACGAGGTAAGGTTTGAAGCGGATACGGGAAGCCAGTTGGGCTGCTGCTTTATCAAGACGATCAAAGCCACTTGAGTACACAATTTGGACAGATCGGACTTCCCCGGACTCATTGATAAATAGCTGCACTCCTACGATTCCTTGTTCCCCAATGTCTTTAGAAAGACGGGGGTAAAAAAGCTCAGTTTCTGGACGATAAATCATGACGAGTTGGTTCAATTCAACTGGACCAGCATCAGTTCCAGTTTGTGCTGAAGATTTAGCATTATTCGTTGGGGCAACAGGATCCGGTGTTTTCGCACTTTCATTCGATGCACTTGGTTCGCTCTTGGACGGGTTTGAGACTTCAGATTTCTGTTGCGCTTGCTCTTTGACAAGTTCTTTAGGTTTACTTGTTTCCTTTTGTTGAGCGGGGGCAACAGACATCAGCTTTGGCGGCGGAGCTTTGGGAGTGGGGGGTGGAGGTGGAGGCGGCTTTGCTAATTTAGGAGGAGCAGGGCTAATGAGTTCAGCTTGCAAAACTTCAGGTTCTTTTTTATCAGGGTTTGGTAGGTGCAGAAGTCCTAAGATAAAAAACAGCAAATGAGCGCCAACGACCGCCCCAAGAACGAGAAGATCTTTCATAGAAATCCACATTTATATCATCACCGTATGGGCTGATGCTTTGTGCAAATCAGCTTGACCTAGTAATTTTTGCGCAAGACCTAAGAGGGCAGCACCATCTAGGGTGGAATAGACGTTTACCGAGCCAACTTCTTGAGAGTTTGGATCTTTGATTAAACGGCGCATTTGACGAACGATGGCCTGACTTGTATCAATAATGTCTAAATGATCACCATACAGCTTTTGAATCGATGCCTGTAAAAAGGGATAGTGAGTACAACCCAAAACGATGGTGTCAGCTCCTTGAGCGAGCATAGGGTCAATATATTGATGTAATAAAGCTTCAATCTGGGGCCCCTCTAAAATACCTTTTTCGATCAGAGGAACTAAACCGTTACCCGCTTGTTGGATAAATTCACAATCAGAAATGAGACTCGCTAATAGTTGTTTAAATTTATCGCTAATTAGCGTATTTTGAGTAGCGAGTACACCAATCATTTTGCTCTTACTTTTGAGGGTAGCAGGTTTAATGCCTGGTTCAACACCAATGATAGGAACATGTGTTAATTCTTGACGAATCAAGGAAATTGCCTGAGCGGTGGCAGTATTGCAGGCCACGACAATAGCATCACAACCATGAGAAGCCAACCAAGAACACATGAGTAAACTACGATCAGTTACCCATTGCGTTGATTTTTCGCCGTAAGGAGCATTTGCTGAATCAGCTAAATACAGGTAATGATGTCCAGGCGACTGGATTAGGGCCTCATTTAAAACGGAGAGGCCCCCGATACCTGAGTCGAATACGCCGATCGTAGACAATGGAAGTTGAGCCCGATTTTAGTGGTGGGGCATTACGCAACCGTGACTGGAATTTTCCCAATCTTCATTTGCCATTCACGAGGTCCTGTTTGATGTGCGGAGATACCTTTTGAATCAACCGCTACAGTGACAGGCATATCTTTTACTTCGAACTCATAAATAGCTTCCATACCAAGATCTGCAAAGCCAACAACTTTGGCTTTTTCAATTGCTTTGGCGACAAGGTAAGCAGCGCCGCCAACCGCCATTAAATAAGCAGAGCCATGTTTCTTGATGGCTTCGATGGCAATAGGGCCACGCTCAGCTTTACCAATCATCGAGATCAGACCAGTTTGACCAAGCATCATCTCAGTAAATTTATCCATTCTGGTAGAGGTTGTGGGGCCAGCTGGGCCAACTACTTCACCTTCGATCGGATCTACAGGCCCTACGTAGTAAATGACTTTATTCGTAAAGTCTACAGGGAGTGGTTCACCTTTAGCGAGCATTTCTTGAATGCGTTTATGAGCAGCATCACGACCGGTATACATCTTGCCGTTCAGTAAGAGAGTTTGACCAACCGTCCAACTAGCAACCTCTGCGGGAGTGAGAGTATCGAGATTGACACGTTTTGATTTTTCAGTATCAGGCTTCCAAGCAACATCAGGCCAATCGTCTAAATTAGGAACTGGCAAGTGAGCGGGACCACTGCCATCGAGATGGAAATGGATATGGCGAGTTGCCGCACAGTTTGGAATCATTGCCACAGGTAAAGATGC
>CANFUO010000124.1 GCA_947450225.1 Burkholderiaceae bacterium
AATCAGGTGCAATTAAACCTTTGGCAATTAGCTCTGGAACTCGATCAAGTACCTTGCCCAATACACCATCCTTGAAAGAACTTGGATATCCTGAAATTGATACAGCAGAGTGGTGGGGATTAATTGCCCCTAAAAACACGCCTAAGCCTATTATGGATAAATGGCGCGAAGAACTGAAAAAGGTCATTACGCCAGCTATCTTGGAAAAAAGTCCTGGTTTGGAGTTATATCCAATGTCTCCAGAGGAGATGAAAAAATTAGTCCAAAAAGAGTTAACAACCTGGAAAGAAGTTGCTAAAAGATCTAACATTACGGAATAGGCAGGAAAGCAACTTTGTTTTCTTAAGATGAATATGGATAATAAGCCTTTAAGAGGCATACAGGTACTAGAGCTATCAAATCATTTGTCCGTAGCTGCCTGTGGGTTTTTGCTCAGCGAATTAGGTGCGCACGTAAGCTATCTTAGCCATCCTGGAATGGATATAACTCATATTCAAGAACCATCTAATGTTGAAACTCGGATTAGAACGCATGGTAAAACAATTGCACGGTTCCCTGAAAAGAATGCGGATGATTTTTTTAAAAGTTTTAGGGTAATCATTACCTCAATCCAAGATTCATCAGATAATCAAAGCAGGCTTTTCAATGCCTACTTGCCTCATCAAATGGATAATCAAGTCATCTGTTCTATAAGTCCCCAGGGCATTGGCTGGCCGGGTTTGTCAGATCAAGCAAGTGATGTATTGATGCAAGCAATGAGTGGTTTGATGGCGGTCAGTGGTTTGCCTTCTAGTAAACCTGAGTTTGCTAGGGTTCCCATCGCACAAATGAGTGCTGCGGTTATATCTGCTTTATCCATCATGGCCTCTGTTTTTGCAGATGCCAAACAACTCATTGATCTAAGTGTGATGGAAATCATGGCTGATCAATTGAGAACGCATATATCTTTGCTTCCTAGTGATAGTCAAGAGTCTTTTCGGCTAGGTTGTGGACACCCTTTATGTAGTCCATGGGATGTTTATCGGGCAAATGATGGATGGGTAATTATTTGTGCGTCGAGTGATGATCATTGGTATTCATTACTTAAGTTAATGAACGTTGAACACTTTTTACAAGATAGCCGGTTTAGCAATGTAACTTTGAGACGTAATCATAAAGTACAGGTTGATGAAATAGTCACGTCTTGGACAAGTACATTAAGTGTTGCTCAGGTAGTTGAGCAATTACGTCCCATTGGGATGCCTTGCGGTCCAGCATTGAGCCCTAAAGATGTTCCAAAAGATAAAGATTTATTAGCTGCAGGCACCATTGAATATGAAAATCATTTATCGTTTGTAAGAACACCCATTCGTATTACGCAGTGGGATAAAGGTCGTGAATTAAAGCAAGTTCCAGTCAAAAAAATCCTGCCGCTAGAAGGAATCAAGGTCATTGAATTTACTGCTTATGCCGCAGGTCCCATGGCAGGTTATTTACTTGCATCTTTAGGTGCTGAGGTCATTAAGATTGAACCACCCAAAGGTGAAGAGGGTAGAAAATTTAAACCACAATTTGGTGGGGCAAGTGGCTATTTTATTAACTACAATGCCGGCAAAAAATCGATTGAAGTCAACTTACAAGATGCTGATAATAAAAAGAAGGTCAATCAATTAATTGATTCGGCAGATGTTGTATTACATAATATGCGTCCAGGAGCGATGGACAAATTAGGATTTGGTATTCAAGATGTTATGAAATTAAATCCAAGTTTGATTTATTGTGCAATTTCTGGATATGGCTCTGATGGACCTAAGTTGGCTGCTCTTGATACTGTCATACAAGGACATTTGGGTTTGACTGGTCTTTTGGGTGATGGTCATCATCCAGTACGAATAGGATATTCCATTGCAGATCAATTGTCCGGGCACTATGCAGCCGCTGGGGTCATTGCGGCTTTGATCAATCGTAGACACTCGCAAAAGGGGCAGGTTGTAGATATTGCGATGTCTGATGCAATTGGATGGTTGACGCAACTCACTTGGAATGAATCTGATGCCCTCTCAAGTGGGTTTCAGATTGAGGCGACAGATGGATGGGTTGTATCTCATCGCCAAGTAGATAACTCTCCAAAAGACTTTAATCGGCAAGAGCTTGTTCAGTATCTAAAGACCTTAGGTATCGAGGCAGCACCAGTACTGGAAATAGATGAAGTGATTCATCATCAATCGTTAAATGCGCGAGGATTTTATTACCAAATTAAAACCCATAATGATGAGTTGGCTGATTTGATTTCCCCACCTCTTGGGCAAGCAGTATTTCAGCCAGAGATTTTATTTGCATTAGGTTCCCATAATTACTTACTAAATACATCAATATGAAAACAAATCAATTACCTTTAAGCGGTATTAAAATCGTCGACTTTAGTCGATTGCTTCCTGGCCCTTGGGCTACTCAAATGTTGGCTGAATTAGGTGCAGAAGTGTATAAAGTTGAAGAGCCAGAAATTGGTGACCCAAGTAGACACTCGTATCCACGATATAAAGAAAATAGCGTGTATTTTCATGCCACAAATGGCAGTAAAAAGAGTATTACGATTGATTTAAGGCAAGCATCCGGAGTAGAGGTAGCGAAGCGTTTAATTCAGCATTGTGATGTGGTTGTCGAATCTTTTCGGCCGGGGCTCATGAAAAAATTGGGCTTAGATTATGAGGTGGCATCTGCAATCAATCCCAAAACGATTTATTGCTCGATTTCCGGATTTGGTAAGACAGGATCTCTCTCTCATATTGCGGGTCATGATTTAGTGATTCAATCGATGACAGGTTTAATGGGTTGTGCTCCAGATGGACGGGCAACTGTACCTGGCATGCAGTCTGCTGACTTTGCAGGTTCCCTATATTGTGTGATTGCTATACAAGCTGCCTTAGCCCAACGAGAAAAAACAGGTAAAGGTTGTGATATTGATATATCTATGTATGAGTCTTTGTTTAATATGTGCTTGATTCCCCTGAGTTCCTCTTTTGCAAAATCCGCAGGCTATAGTGGCGAACCCAGGATGGAATCATTTGGCGGTAACCCGAGGTACTCTGTATATCAATCTAAGGATGGACGCAGTATTGCAATTACACTGCTTGAATTTAAAATTTGGAAAGAGTTTTGTTTGAAAATTGATCGGCCTGATTTAATTTATCAGGATGAAACACCAGCAGATCGACTCTCTACCCATGGTGAGAGAGGTATCGTATATAGGAAAGCACTTACAGAGTATTTTTCACAATTTACATGGGCTCAAATTATGGAGCATATGTTAAAGACTGGAATTGCGTTGGCTCCAGTGTGCTCACCTGAAGAGGCAATGCATTTAGATCATGTGAAAGAGCGTGGCGCAATTGATTATATGGAGCATCCAATTGAAGGAAAAATCCCTTATTTAGTCAATCCGCTAGCAAGATCTGGTTTGGCGCTGCAATCACATCAGCCAGCACCGTTGCTAGGTGAGAATTCAGAAGAAATCTTGAAAAATATTGGTTATTCAGAAGAAGAAATTAAAAGGTTAATAAGTAAATGAACAATACACAAAAAATTGCAAATTATATTTATGAGGCTTCTACAAGAAAGATCCCTGAGGAGGTTCTTGACTATGCCAGAATGTGCTTAGCAGATTGGCTCTCAGTGGCTAAAGGTGCTAAGGGTGAGGAAGCGGCAAGTGTTGTATACGAAACCACTAAAGAGAATCATCAAAGAGGTAAATCTACTTTATTATTAGGAGGTGTTGCAGACGCTTTGACAGCTGCTTTATGCAACGGCACTTTAGCGCACTGCCTTGATTTTGATGACACGCACATCAAGGCTAATACTCATACAAGCGCACCTTTATTTGCGGCGACGCTTGCTTTGGGGGAAGAACTTGGTGCAACTGAAGAAGAAGTCTTAAGAGCCTTTATCACTGGATTTGAGGTGTCTTGCAGAGTTGGTTATGGTATAGGTGAGATAGTTACCGAGCGAGGTTGGCATTGCACAGGAATTTTCGGTACCATCGCATCTGCCGCTTCTGCGTGTGTACTACTCAAACTGAATGAATCACAAATTATTAATGCTTTATCTGCAGCAGCTACTCAGGCGAGTGGTTTTACCGTCTCATTTGGCACAATGGCAAAACCCTTCCATGCGGGCAAAGCTGCTTTTAATGGCTTAATGGGTGCTAAATTAGCGAAGAATGGTTTTGTGGCTCAACAAGATATGTTTGCTTTGAATGGTGGATTTGTACAGGCACTCGTTCAAGATAAAGTATCAGGATTAACGCCAGCTAATTTTGATCATTGGGAAATCTTACAAAATAGTTTTAAGCCCTATGCAGCTTGCCATCTGACACATCCAGCAGTCGATTGTGCAAAAAAATTGTTGGCATCCCTATCGTTAGAAGAAGTTGAGTCGATAGAGGTCGAAGTTGGTGAGTTAGCAATGCAGGTTACTGGCCATAAAACTGGCAAGCCCTCTTCGCCACTAGAAGCTAAATTTGATGTTAAATATTGCGTAGCCCTAGCATTAAATCATTCAGATTTGATGGTGAAAGACTTTAGTGAGCAAGCCATACAAAATCAAAAAACACTGCAGCTCACAAAATTATTGAATATTAAAGCTAGTAAAGCTATGGGATACACATCGGCCAAGTTGATCGCACATCTTAAAGGTGGTAAACAACAGACATTTGAAGTTGCAATATCAAAAGGCCATCCAGGCAACCCAATCCATTGGGAAGATATGAAAATAAAATTTAGTCATTTAGTTACTGACGAAAATCTGTGGAATGATATTCAGCGTTTTGGCACAACCAAGCCTATCAGCATATTGACTAATTAAAAAATCATCACACATGGCTTATACAATACTTGTTGAAACCTCAGACATAAAAGATCTCATAAACCGACCAAATGTTTCTTCTTCAGTATCTAAATGGGCAACGATTGAAGTATGGTTATGTTTTGGGACTTTGATGAACGCAGGAGATCGCCAATTCTTCGTTGAGACTTGGTGAAATAACTCAGAAGCATATACATCAAGACCAGGATTTTCAAATTCTGAAATAGCAATTAAAACGGGAATATCTAAATGATCTGCCCAAGTTAAGGGTGATCTAAATTCATAAAGAGCTGAATCTTCACCGTAATAAGTCCTCACACCACCAGCATTCGGATTATCTGAGCGTACATCAGCTCTTAAGCGAGCGCTAATTAATATTAATCCTGCAATAGAATGTCCATGTTGAGGCCGGACATTTGGGTCCATGACATAGGAGGCTACATGAGTACCTCCAGCGGAATGCCCAACTAAAAAAATCCTACTAGGATCAATGTTCAGTTCCTTGGCATGCTTGACGACCCAAGCAACACCAGATGCGATATCTTTTGAGCCCTCTGGAAATGGGGCCTCAGTAGCATGACGATACTCGAGATTAATACCAACATAACCATGACGTACAAAATAAGTTAAAAAATTGGAATAGATATGGTCATTTGCATCCTTTTCACCCCGCACAAATGCGCCACCATGGACAAATATGACAACAGGAGCAGGGGAGTTCAGATCAGCTTGCTGATAAATATCTAAGACGTGTCGTGGGTCACTCCCATAAGGAATGTTCTTTTGGATAAGGATATTTTTGAGATCCCGATTCCGTAAAAGAGACGAATAAATATCAATAACAATTTGTCGATGACTAATAATATCTTCAGCCCATTTGGGGCCAATCGACAGCATTTTTTTTATGCTGTCTTGATCTAGACCTTTGAAAGTATCTAAAAACATATGTTTAATCGACTACTACTGAAGAGCTTTTAATCAAATCCCGCCACAATGCATGATCATTTTTGATATCTGTATTAAAGGACGCAGGAGTTGTCGGTACTGCAGTGAGTCCAAGTTTTGACAATTTCCCAAGCATTTCGGGATCTTTCAAAGATTTCTGTATTTCTTGAGAAATTTTATCAACAATCTGTGGACTTAAATTTGCTGGACCAAGAAGCCCATTCCAAGTCTCAGCCTTAAACCCTGGAAATGTTTCAGCAATTGTTGGTACATTTGGAATCTGTGGATTACG
>CANFUO010000125.1 GCA_947450225.1 Burkholderiaceae bacterium
AACGGGTCGACCGCAAGAATTGTCCTTTAATCCGATTAACCAAATATCGTTTCGGGTACCCAATATTGCGTTTTTAAAGTTATTTTTAAGTCGTGCTAAAGCCAATTCAGGAACGCATGATCTTGTCAGTATTTGTCATGGCAATGCATTGTCGATTTATTTTCGGGATCCAGAAGGAAACCGTATTGAGATCTTTTTTGATACCCCTTGGTATTGTGAGCAGCCTCTTCGGGAAATGATTGATTTTGAATTGTCAGAAGAAGAGATTATGCAGATTGCGTTTCAAAGTGCATCTTCACGACCTGGGTTTTGTTCTAGAGAAGAGTGGTTAGCCAAGATGCATACAAAAATGAATCCACAGAAAGCTCCCCAATGATCTTACGTACGATTTTAGGATGTATCTTAGTAACCTTCTCTGCGATCACATGGGCTGCTGACCCAAACTGGCCGAATAAACCGATTCGTATGTTATTAGGATACGCACCAGGCGGCGGATCAGACATCGTGGCACGTTTAGTCGCCAAGCAACTCGGCGAGCGACTTGGACAAAATGTACTTGTTGAAAATCATCCAGGAGCTGGCGGTACGATTGCTATTGATTTAGCAGCCAAAGCAAATCCAGATGGCTATACCTTATATTTTGCCCCGAGTGCGCACGCCAGTACTGCCGCGATTCGTCCCAAATTACCCTATGATCCTGTCAATGATTTCACATGGATCAGTATGGTCACGACTTACCCCATAGCATTTACCGTGTTGCCAGGCTCTAAATTTAATAATTTATCTGATTTTTTACAAGCTGCTAAAAATGAACCCGGAAAATATACCTACTCATCTGTAGGGGTAGGTTCAGCGATGCATCTTGTTGGCGAGTGGACTTTTTCGGAGGCGAATGTGAATGTTGTTCACGTGCCATTTAAAGGTGGAACACAACCATTTCAAGAGCTACTCGGTGGCAGGATTGACGTCATGATCGACACCATGACCCTGACAGCATCTTTACTCAAAGATAAGCGCGTGAAATTATTGGCAACCACAGCACCTAAAGGAGCAAGTCCTGTCGCGAATGCACAAACCGTTGCTGATCTTTTTCCGTCTGTTACCTATGAGTCATGGTTAGGAGTGGCAGGCCCACCCAATATGCCAGTTGAGATTATTGAACGTATTAATAAAGAAGTGAGGGCGATCTTAAGTGATGCCGACTTTAAGCAGCGTTTAATTGACTTTGGAGGCAAGCCATATGCTAGCTCACCAATGGAGTTTAAGGCCAGAGTAGCCAGAGATATTGAAAGCTTATCGAAGGTCGCGCAGCGCCAAAATATTCGCCCAGAATAAGCCTCAATTAACCCTGAGAATCAAATCGACTACAAGGGTAGTTCAACACCTTTTTGCGCAATTCTGCGGGCGGTAAATTTAAAGAGGGTTAATAAAAGACAGGCTGCAATCACAAGGCTAATGCTATTGCCGGTCCAAAAACCAGCAGCACCATGGAAATATTCAGGGACAAATGGAAGGTGATTAAACGCCATTAAGTAGCCACCAAGTAAGCCTACACCCCACAAAGAACCTGCATAAATTAACATCGGCCAAAATGCCACACGATAGCCCCGTAAAATGAATGCCGCAGCCACTTGCAACGCATCAGCCATTTGATAGATAGCAATAAAAATAAAAAGTTTCTCGGCCATTAAACGTGCCTCAGGTTTTGGGGCATACAGATCGAGTAAAAAGTCTTGTAAAAACCAAACGATGATACCTAAGCCAACACTGACAGAGGTAATAAAAATAACTGCAGACCAACCCACTTGTTCAGCCTCAAAGGTTTGTTTAGCGCCAAGATGTTGAGAGATCACAGTCATGGTGGCAATGGATAAGGATAGGGGAATCATATACAGGACAGTCCCCATATTGGCGATAATTTGGTGCCCAGCTAAAACGCTAGTACCAAAGCGTGCAATAAAAAGTGCCATAAAAGCAAAAGAAGTGACTTCAATTAAATAGCTAAAACCAATAGGAGCACCGAGCTTTAAGATGTTCCAAATACGAGGCCAATTTGGTAGACTGAACTTGGAGAAAATACCAAATGGCTTATACATGCTTTGAGTACAAATCAAGGTAGTGACGGAGATCACCCAAAACCATTGCACAATCACCGATGCTATAGCGCAACCTGGACCGCCCATCGCTGGAATACCAAAGCCACCAAAAATAAATAGATAATTTAGGGGCACTTTGAGGCACAGGCCAACAACTTGCAATTGCGTAATTACCTTAGGCTTTGAGATGGCATTATGAAAGGCCATATACGTTCTCATAATCATGGTGCCAGGGGTACCAAATGCCAATATCTTTAAATACAGGCGCGCTTTTTCCTCAATAGCTGGCGACACATCGCCAAGAGCGATAAAGGCGCCGGGGTGCAATAGCACGAAAATACCGACGATAGAAGTTCCCATCGCTAACCAAAGCGTTTGGCGAGTATCTTCACCAATTTCGGGGAATTTTTTAGCGCCAAAAAGTTGACCACCAATAGAATTGAGCGCCGATAAAATACCAGTGAGTCCTACATAGACGCTAATAAAAATAGACGATGCCATTCCAAGAGCTGCCAAATCGTCTGTTGAGAATCTAGCGGTCATTGCTGTGTCCATGACACCAAAAGTAATAACAGCAAGTTGGCCAAGCAGAATTGGGGTTGCTAGGTGAAGAATTTTTGGAACATCACGTTCAAGGCGTCTAAAGATACTTACAAAAAAACCAGTCATTACAATCCTTAATTATTGATTGACGCGATATAGACGAAGACGCTCATCTTTATCGCTGTCACGACGATCTTCCCAGATTAAGGTTAAGCGTTGTTGATTGAGTATGGAGGAGGCTCTTGCCTCTTCAGAAGTATGCGTCAAGATAAAGTCACAAGCCGAATTATCCTCGAGCGGTAAACGCGTAAAGAAGACAAATGAGGCAAGTTGAGCATCTCCTAAAAAGCTACTATCGATACACTTGACACTCAAAGGTAGTGCTTTGGCAAAACGTTGCGCAACCGGTTGATAAGTTTTTGCGTAATTAATTGTGGGAAGCCATAAAGTCATGAGCAGAACCCACATGAGGGTAGTTCCTGACGCGGAAATAACCAGGCACCGCCAAATCACTTTTGGTGCTCTTGATAGTCGCCAGCGAACAATAAAAATCCAAACAGTCGTAATGACGAGAGCTATGAAGAGATCGAATGGATTAAATTGGGCTACAAACCCTGGCAAATAACGCGCCACATTATTCGCTGTGGCAGTTGGGTAACCTGTTAACTTAGCAAACCATATGACCCAGATAAATCCAGCGACCAAGGTAAAGGACAGCAGGGAAAGCCAATCAATAAAACTAATCAAGCCACGCCTTAAAAAGGGTAAGCCAAAAGCGGCCAGTATCGACATCGGTGGAATCAGTAACATGAGATATCGCTCACTTAAGTCGGCATTGAATAAGAACAAGAAAAGTTCAATGATCAATAGAAAGCCAGGAATAATGAGATGAGCAGGGCTTAAGCCTTGACGACCATTTTTAGCCCAAATATAAATACTCCAAAAACACAGTGGCCAAACGGGCCATGTATAACTCCAAAAATTAATGAAGAGAAACTCAAGGCTACCTAGGGGAATGAATTGCTTAAATTGATTGATACCCCACCAAACCCTCATTGCAGAAGCAATTTCTGAGGAAGATGCGCCGCCAAAATACCACATTAACGGCCAAATAGCGAGAATCAAAACAAAAGGAATAAGTAATGCAATTACCCAAGCGAAGATAATTTTTTTAATCCGAAAATGAAAGCTAATGAGACTAGTTAGACAAAGAAAAATTGCCGTCCATAAGTTTCCTGACAGAGCAATCATACCTAAAGCCAAACCAGCAATACAGCCACCTTGAATCGGTTTATCAAAACCACGCATCGTACCGTAAAGCAAAAGGCTAATCCCTAGAAGTTCCATGATGAGTGGAGACGCTTCATGCACTCGGATCGCTAGACCAACACAAGCCAGAAAAATTAAAAGGGCACCATCAGCAATTGTTTTGCCATATTCCTTAGGACTAGGTTCGCCGCCAAAAGCAAAGGCCATTGGTTGAACCTCGCTTCGCCTAGCGAGTAAATAAGTTGCATACCAAATCGTCAGAGATGTGCCAATAAAGCAACACCCAGAAATCAGCCTTGCAGCATTAATTTCGCCGATGAAGGGGCCTAGGTAATGAATCGACAGACCACCAATCCAGTAGGGTAAGGGAGTGCCAGCAAGGACATCTCTTCCAGAAATATGTGGAAATAACCAATCGTGAAGGTTGCCGTGGGCTAGCGTCCACATGACACCAAAACCTTCAGCATCATCATTTTTCCAGGGGTCGTGATTAAATAGCCCCGAAATAGCATAAATGAGGGTAAGAGCCACCATAATGACACGCGGCATACTTGCCATTGAAGCAGCAGTGAGTTTGAGTGGCTTATTCATAGTAATAAAAAAGGCAGCCATGAGGCTGCCTTTGAATTGCCTTCAAAGAATTAGCTTTGAGTAGAAGCTTTGCCACTGGCTTTGGATCCAAATTTTTGCTTGAATTTCTCAACACGGCCGGCCGTATCCATAATTTTCTGAGTGCCAGTATAAAAAGGATGAGATTCAGAAGATGTTTCGATTTTAGAAAGAGGATACTCTTTACCGTCTTCCCATTTAATTGTTTCACGGGTAGCGATTGTAGAGCGGGTTTTAAAACTGAAATTGTTAGATACATCAACAAAAACAACTTCTTTATATTCTGGGTGAATACCTGGCTTCATGATTAGTCCTTAAAAGTTGAGGTAGCCATTGCAAAGATTAAAAATCTTGACTGCAATACTTTCCCACGAAAACAAATATTATGACATAAATTGCCAAATTTGAGGGTGTTTAGACAAAAAATATGCCTAAATTAGCCACCCCGACGCATTAAATCGAAGAATTCAGCATTATTTTTAGTGGATTTAAGTTTATCGACAATAAAGTTCATCGCCTCAATATCATCCATATCAGAAAGCAATTTACGGAGTACCCATACCTTTTGCAAGATATCCGGCTTAATTAACAGTTCTTCACGACGCGTTCCAGACTTATTCAGATTAATCGCAGGATACACACGACGTTCAGCAAGACGACGCTCTAGATGCACCTCAAGGTTACCGGTACCTTTGAACTCTTCATAAATCAAGTCATCCATACGACTACCAGTTTCGATGAGAGCAGTTGCAATAATCGTGAGGGAGCCACCTTCTTCAATATTACGAGCGGCGCCAAAAAAGCGTTTCGGGCGTTGTAAAGCATTTGCATCCACACCACCAGATAAGACCTTACCAGAGGATGGGACGACCGTATTGTAGGCACGAGCCAGACGCGTAATCGAATCTAACAAAATAATTACATCTTTTTTCATTTCAACAAGACGTTTTGCTTTTTCGATGACCATTTCAGCGACTTGCACGTGACGAACTGCAGGTTCATCAAACGTCGATGCCACCACCTCACCACGCACAGAGCGCTGCATTTCTGTAACCTCTTCAGGACGCTCATCGACTAAGAGAACAATCAAAATAGCATCAGGGTGGTTAGATGAAATCGCATGAGCAACGTGTTGCATCATGACCGTTTTACCAGATTTAGGGGAGGCAACAATCAGACCGCGTTGACCAAAACCAATTGGCGAGATCATATCGATAATACGACCAGTTAAATTTTC
>CANFUO010000126.1 GCA_947450225.1 Burkholderiaceae bacterium
GCTTGAATTTGGGTTTTATTTGCCAACCATTTATACCCCCCAGTATGGTTATGAATCTGCTGGCTATAAACCGCGCTTGAAATGGCTCCCCATTCAGAATTCAGATACTCAACCTTGGGCATTAGGGGTCAACTTTGAATACTCTGTCTTAAATACAGGCATGGAAGATCCTCGCAAAGGGGCGGAAGTCCGCGGTATCGTTGCATGGAAAAACAACAAATGGTCGCTCGCCTTTAATCCTGTGATTGATGCTGGACGCTCTGATGGTCACAATAGTGACTGGGAGTTTAATTACCATACACGCGCCATCCGCCTTGTCGGTGATGGGGGGTTAATAACGGGTTACGGACTGGAATTTTATCAAGGCCAATCAGCTGTGAATAATGGCAACCCCAATGCCTCTCCCAAACAACTCTTCGCCATCCTAGAAATGCAACCTCGTGGCGCCTTTTTTAATGGCATGAATATTCATATGGGCTTAGGCTATGGCTGGGACTCTGGTGATCAATTAACGTTTAAGATGATTATTTCTCCTAAGCTCTGATATTTTGGCCTAACTTCATGTGGGTTAAGTGTTTTTGATCAGTAGAATTGGTCTTCGCGTAAGATTTGGTAGGGACATTCACAGTTGTTATCATGTATCTTATTAACCCAATCTGAATCTAAGTTCAGGTTGATTCATTTTTTAAGACTAGCCCTGAAATTTCATGACTCCTAAAATATCCGCAATCTTAATTACTAAAAATGAGATTCTAAATATAGAGGATTGTCTTGTTTCACTGCAAAATTGTGTCGATGAAATCATCATCGTTGATAGTCAAAGCACCGATGGTACTGTTGAGCTTGCAACTCAGCTTGGTGCCCATGTAACACAAACAACAGATTGGCCTGGCTTTGGGCCACAAAAAAATCGTGCCCTTGATTTAGCTACCGGCGAATGGGTGCTTTCGATCGATGCTGATGAGCGTTTAACGCCAGAACTCATTGCTGAGATTCAAGCTCGTATTGCCAACCCTCAAGATATTGTTTGTTTTTCTATTCCGCGCCTGAGTCAATATTGTGGAAAATTTATTCGTCATAGTGGTTGGCGCCCTGATTATGTGGATCGCTTATTTCTTCGAAATCAAGCCCGCTTTTCTGACCACCTCGTACACGAAAGACTCTTACCTTTCGGGAAAACAGCTCAGTTAACCCACTCTTTAATCCATTTTAGCTATCGCAACTTTGAACAAGTTATTGAAAAAGTGAATACTTATTCAACATTAGGTGCACAACAAGCCTTTAAGGAGGGTAAAACCTCCTCGGTAGCATCTGCCATCACCCACGGTACTTGGGCCTTTTTTAGAACCTATGTCCTTCGCTTAGGATTCTTGGATGGTTGGCACGGCCTTGCATTAGCGATCTCTAATGGACAAGCCTCCTATTACAAATACATCAAATTGCTTCATTTGATAAAAATTAAAAAGAACTCTTCTGCTATTGTGGGCGCAGATGATGTTTTGTAATGTAAGTCCTATAGAATGCAAACTCTAACCTCAAATCTTTCAAATGACTAAACGTATAGCCATTTTTGTATTCCTATTATTTTCGTACTTGACGATTGCACAAGCCAATAGTCAAGAGATAGCTGTCAAAGATTTTGTTCAGACTCGTGTACCTGCGGAAGACCAAGAAACCGAAAACCTGAGCTTTCATGCTCAAATGACTTATATCAATCAACGTCATAACGACTTTAATTCTTCTTATTCGGGTGCGAATAGTTTGCTCAGTCGCTTTGAGGGTAGTGATGGTCGTAGCTATTCTCTTAGTGGTACGATTTTTCTTGGTGCCAGATTATGGAAAGACACAGAGCTCTATTACAACCCGGAGATGTTTTCAGGCACCCCATTTTCTGGCTCATTGGTAGGATTGGGTGGTGTGCAAAATGGAGAGCTTCAAAAGGGTTCTTACGCACCACCCGTTTATTACACCGCCCGCGCATTTGCAAGGCAAACATTTCAATTTGGAGGAGAGCGAGAGTATCTTGAATCGAGTGCTAATCAATTAGCTGGCTATGTAGATACCAATCGATTAGTTATTAGCGCTGGAAAATTTAACACTTTAGATTTTTTTGATGCAAACACATATAGTCATGACCCTCGGACACAGTTTCAAAACTTTGCTATTTTTTCCATGGGTGCATACAACTATGCTGCTGATCCAAAGGGCTTTACGTTTGGTGTGGTTGCCGAGTGGTACAAAGATAATTGGCTTTTAAAGGCTGCCCGCTTAGCCATGCCGAAAGTTCCGAATACGTTTGATTTAGATTATTCGTTATCCGAAAACTATGGTGATCAAATAGAGCTTACCCGTGAGCATAATCTGTATGAGCAGCCGGGGGCTATTCGACTTCTTTATTTCCGGGCTAATGCCTTTATGTCCAATTATCGCGATTCGATTAACTTAGGTATGCAAACGAATACAACGCCCGACATTCTTAATACGCGTTTAGCCAATCAAAAACTTTGGGGCTATGGTATTAATCTTGAACAGGCAATATCTAATGATGTTGGCGTTTTTGCCCGCTGGAGTTGGAATACTGGTCAAACAGAAACTCAAACTATAGATATTAGCCAATCTCTTTCGGGTGGCGTTTCGATTAAAGGCACCTCATGGGGGCGGCCCGAAGATACGATTGGCATTGGCTATGCCATCAGCGGCATTTCAGCTTCAGAAATTGATTACTTACAGCGCGGTGGTATGACGGCGTTTATTGGTGATGGCAATATTCAATATGAGCGAGAGCGGATCTTTGAAACCTTCTATAGTATGAAAGCATATAAGGGGGTTTGGTTGAGTGCGGATTTTCAACGCATTGAAAATCCCGCCTTTAATGCTGCTAGAGGACCAATTCATATTTTTGGCTTAAGGGCACATATCGAGATGTAAATCTTTTTAATCAATTGTGATCTTTGCTTGTTGTACTACTTTGCCCCATCTTATTTGCTCACCATAAATAAAGCTTGAAAACTGTTCCGGGGTATTGCCTATGAGTATCGCGCCATCTTCAATCATGCGACTTGAGTCTTCTTTTGACTGTAATATTTTGACAATCTCTTTTTGCAGCTTATCAATAATTGGTCGTGGTGTTCCTGCTGGCGCAATAATGCCATACCACTGAGATGTCTCAAAACCCTTATAGCCTGACTCGGCGAGTGTTGGGACTTTTGGTAATATTTTTGAGCGCTCAGCAGACCCTATTGCAAGAGGTCTAAGTGTCGATCCTTTAATTTGTCCCATCAGAGAGGGCAGGCCATTAAAGGTTGCTTGGATCTGCCCACCAATTAAATCGGTCAGCATAGGTCCAGACCCTTTATAAGGAACATGAACTAAGTCTATGCCAGCCTCAGATGAAAAATACTCCATGGCCAAGTGACCTGCACTGCCATTGCCGGCAGAACCATAATTGATTTTCCCAGGATTTTTTTTGGCGTCTGCCACAAATTCTCCAATCGTCTTATAGGCGCTCTTTTCACTCACTGCAATAACGTTTGGTACTTTAGCAACTAGGGTAATCGGTGCAAAGTCCTTATTAGGGTCATAGGGTAGTTTTTTGCCAAACAAAGCAGGATTTACAGCCAATGTGCCAACGTGTCCCAACATTAGAGTGTAGCCATCTGGGTTAGCTCGCTTGACTTCTTCCATAGCTATATTGCCAGCTCCGCCAGGTTTGTTTTCTACATAAACAGATTGTCCTAAGGCATTTGTTAGTCCAATAGCAACTGAGCGGGCTACGATTTCAGAAGTGCCCCCTGTGGCAAAAGGAACGACTAAACGAATGGATTTTTCTGGATATGCCGCATATCCGCACTGCATGAAAGTCACTAAGAACAGCGCTAGATATTTTTTCATTTTTTATTAAAGTTTTAGTAAGAAAACTTACTTTACTACACGCAAACCATGCTGTGTTAGAACTTGCGCACCACGCTCAGATTTTAATAAATTGATCAGTTGCTGAATACGCTCATCTGCCGGGTTTTTACACCATAAGGCATACCGTGAGGACAACTCAAACTCTGCCGGGAATGGCCCCACAAGCGTTGAAGCATCGGCCTGAACAATCTCACTGACTTGTGTAATTCCTAACTCTACTTTTTTTGTGGAAACCAACTGCATTGTCTCCACTCCGTCTTTTGCTAAGATGGCTTTTGCCATGACTTCTTTTTCCACACCTAACTTCTTAATCATTTCTTGAAAATGTAAACCTACGGTCGCACCTCTAGCTGGGTCTGAAAAAGCGATGGATTTTGCTTGCTGTAAAGCTTGAATAAGCTCTGCGGTATTTGATATTTTTGGTTTCAATGGTCCAGAAAAAGCAATCCCCGCTAAGGTATCTACTAAAGGTAATGCCCCATGCCCTTGTAATGCTCCCGTTTGTATTGCACGATCAATTCTACTTTGCGTAGTGATCAAACATGCGCTACTTTTATCTGCAAGAAACTTATTCTCTGCAGCACCCGCAGTATCAAAATCATTCACCACCATAGCGGATGGGTTGGCTTGATTGAAGACTTGTGTTAATTCAATCATTGGTATTTTCATGCCAGCAGCCGAGTACACTCGGTACTCTAATGCCATTACGAACCCTATATTTAAAGTGCCAACAGCAATCAATATACTTTTTAGTAATAGTTTTTTCATTTTTATTTTTCGTCTTTGGTGCCACGACCATAAAGATGGTCACGATCGTTTTGATTAAGCCAAGTCCACTGGCCTTCCATTAAGTTACTGGGCATGACATAGTGCCCAATAGCTTGTCGATGTAAGCCACTGACATGATTACCCACCGCCGCCAACATCCTTTTGACCTGATGATATCGCCCCTCAACAATGGTCATTTCTAAAACGTTATCTGCTGTTTGTTCACACTTAGTCGCAAAACATGGCTTTGGATCATCATCAAGTACAACTCCATTCAATAAATGTTCCATTTGTTTTGCCAAGATTTTTTCCGCGGTCTGTATGACATAGACCTTACCAATATTTTTTTTGGGAGTTGTCATTTGATGAATAAACTGACCATCATCGGACAGCAATAACAGTCCCGTTGTGTCTTGATCTAATCTGCCAACACATTGAATACCTCTTTCTATCAGTTGAGACGGAAATAAGTTATACACACTTGGGTGGTGTTTTGTTTTGTGAGAACACTCATAATTCATGGGTTTATGAAACGCAATGTATGCCTTTTCATGAAAGGGCCATATTTCTCCCTCTACCTCTAATTGTAGGTTTTCTATACTAATAAGCATATCTGGATCATCTACCACCTGACCTTCAATTTTGACCAATTCCGACATAATTAAATTAGCACAATGACGTCGCGTTCCAAACCCTTGACTAAAGAGGATTTTATCTAAAGGAATCGGTTTCGGCTTGCTCATGTTTACTGGTTCAATTGATCAAAGTACAAGCTTTAATCATAAAGGATGTGTGTTCATCATTGCAGAATACCCAATTTGAATTATTAATCAATGACCTACAACTGCTTGTAGTTCATGTTTTAAAATTGTCATCTTTTTCCTATAAGATGAATCGTCCTCATTCATAGAGAAATTCCCATGAAAAACTACTCTCGACGCGATGTTTTAAAGTTTGCCTTATCAGCCCCAATGTTCCCTTTAGCAAGCTCTGGCGCTTTGGGCTTATTTTCAAGCTCAGTCTCCGCCGCGACTAAAGGTTTAGAGATTGATTCTGTTTCATTTAC
>CANFUO010000127.1 GCA_947450225.1 Burkholderiaceae bacterium
CAAAAGGGATGGCAAATGCTAAAAATGAAAATAGAAGAACCATCAAAAATCGTTTTATATTGAATTGCGTATGAGCTAAAGGAGGGGATTGATCATCAATGACTGCTGTGATTATCGACGCCTTAGCAGCCTTCACAGAATGGGAAGAAGAGCTAGCAGCCATCCAATGTGGATGGCTTTTGTGAACTAAATAACCAATCAGCCCTGCACAAATAATGATGATGGGATAGGGCGTTTGTAATTGCATAGCCAAGAACGCGGCAATTGCAATCACAACATGCACAGGTTTTTTAAGAATTTTCTTACTAATACGATACCCTGCCGCAATCACAATGGCGGTAACTGCTGGTTTAATGCCCAGAAGAATGCCGGCAATGATGGCTGTATTGCCGAACAAGACATAGACAATGGATAAAGCAATTAATAGCAATAAAGCCGGAAAAATAAACAAAAAGCCTGCAATAATACCGCCGATCGTCCGGTGCAGTAGCCAGCCCATATAGATCACTAGTTGAAGAGCTTCAGGACCAGGCAAAATCATGCAATAGTTCAGCGCATGTAAAAAGCGTTTCTCAGAAATCCAGTGTTTATGCTCAACAAGTTCGTGATGAACCGTAGCAATTTGACCGGCAGGTCCTCCAAAACTAATAAAACCCAACTTAAACCAGAACAACACAGCCTCTCGAAAAGAGACGTGCCGTAGGGTTTGTAAATCAGTTGGATTAGTTTTCAATCATACCGCCAACCACTTGGCTAAAGCCAGCATCCACATACGTGATCTCACCCGTAATCCCACCGGCTAAGTCAGACATGAAAAATGCAGCGGCATTACCAACGTCGTCGATTGTCACATTACGCCGTAAAGGAGCATTTTTTTCAACGCTACTGAGGATTTTGCTAAAGTCTTTAATGCCACTCGCGGCAAGAGTTTTAATTGGGCCAGCAGAAATACCATTTACACGAATTCCACGACCACCTAAAGACTGGGCTAAGTACCGAACACTAGCTTCTAGGGCAGCTTTAGCGAGTCCCATCGTATTGTAGTTTGGAACCACACGTAATGAACCAAGGTAGGTTAATGTCAGTAAGGCGGCATTAGGGGTGAGCATATCTTGCGCAGCCTTGGCCATTGCAGGGAAGCTATAGGCTGAAATATCATGAGCGATACGGAAGGATTCGCGACTCAGGCCCTCTAAAAAATCGCCAGTAATCGCATCCTTAGGCGCAAAACCGATTGAATGAACAAAACCATCGAATTTTGGCCAGGTTTTACTTAAATCCTGAAAAAGTTGTGTTATTTGCTCATCGCTACCCACATCGCAATCAAAAATAAGGGTGCTATTAAACTCTTGGGCAAATTCAGTAATACGGTCCCTAAAGCGCTCGCTGACGTAAGTAAATGCTAGTTCGGCACCTTCGCGGTGACACGCTTTTGCAATCCCATAAGCAATGGATCGGTTTGATAATAAGCCAGTAATAAGAATTTTTTTACCTGTGAGAAAGCCCATATTGATATCCTTTTGATAATGAGGTGTATCTGAATTATCCCAAAATCTTGATGGCACTACTACAATTGTTCAAATCGATCTGCAATTCAAGTTGGTAGAATGATAAACATCGAATGAAAATACTCCTATTTATCCTTAGCGTTTTTCTGCTGCCTCAATCAGCGTGGGCAGGACATGCTTTTGCGCAATATGGAAACCCCAAATACCCCAAAGACTTTGCTTATTTTGATTTTGTTAATCCACAAGCACCTCAAGGCGGTACGATCACCTTAGCAAATCCAGATCGCCGCACCAGTTTTGATAAATTTAATCCCTATACCCTCCGCGGAGTATCAGCACCCGGTATAGCAGGATTACTATTTGAGTCATTAGCGATTGGCAGTGCGGATGAAACCTCAACCATCTATGGTCTGATTGCCGATGATATGACGCTTTCTCCTGATCATTTATCAATGACCTTCCATTTGCGATCAGAAGCCAAGTTTAGTGATGGTAGTCCCATCTTAGCAAGTGACGTTAAATACAGCTTTGACACGCTGATGAGTAAGCTTGCTCACCCAAGCTATCGCAATGTATTTGCAGATATTAAGCAAGTTGTCGTTCTTTCAGATCGATTGGTTCGATTTGATTTCAAGAGTAGGACAGGAGAGGCACCATTACTTGCTGGAACAATGCCCATTTTTTCCTCTAAGTGGGGTTTAAAGCCGGATGGTACCAGAACACCATTTGATCAATTGGCATTTGAAAACCCGATTGGTAGTGGGCCATACATCATTGAGTCTTATCAAACAGGTCGAAATATTGTTTTTAAAAAGAACCCGCAGTATTGGGGAAAAAATTTAAATGTGCGCGTCGGTAACTATAACTTTGACCGAATTGTTTATAAATTATTTAGTGATGACACCGTTCGACTAGAGGCTTTTAAAGCCGGTGAGTTTGATGCCATCGTGGAGTACCGAGCTAAATTATGGGCAAAAAGTTACGTTGGTCGAAAATTTAATTCAGGCTCATTGGTAAAAAAAGAGTTTGAGCATCACAACGGTGCTGGCATGCAGGGCTTTGCCATGAATACACGTAAAGAGATATTTAAAGATCCGAAGGTAAGGCAGGCTCTAGGATTAGCCCTAGACTTTGAATGGTTAAATCGCCAGATTTTTTATAGTCAATATAAGCGACTTGATAGTTATTTTTCGAACTCCTTGCTAGGAGCTACATATCAAGCCAATAGTGCGCCAACAGGAGAAGAGTTACAACTACTTAAGAAATTACAACAAAAATATCCGGGAGAAATACCATCTTCCGTTTTGGGCCCAATGCCCTCGGCTGCAAGTACTGCAGCCCCAAGTTCTCTGCGGTCTAATTTACTCAAGGCAAAAGAATTATTAGCCCAAGCAGGCTGGACCTATCGTGATGGAGCCTTACGCAATCAAGCTGGAAAGCCTTTTGAATTTGAGATGTTAGAAGATAGCCCCTTTTTGTTGCGGATCCTGACTGCCTATGTTCGCAATTTAGAAAAGTTAGGAATCAAAGCGAATGTTCGTACAACAGATAATGCGCTCTATCAACAGCGACTCAATGAACATGATTTTGAAATGACCACGATTCGTTATCAAGATTCACAAAGTCCTGGAAATGAGTTATGGGATCGTTTTGGAAGTGAGGCAGCTACTCAAAAGGGAACTGATAATCAGATTGGCGTTCGTTTGAAAAGTGTTGACGAGCTCATATCACTCATTACTCGTGCAGAAGATCGGGACAAGTTGTATATCGCCACCCGGGCCCTTGACCGGATTATGATTCACAACTATTTCGTGGTTCCACATTGGTATAACCCAACCCACCGGATAGCCTATAACACGCAACTGGGATACCCCAATCCGCCGGACTATTACACTGCAGAAGGTTGGATACTAGGAAACTGGTGGCGCAATCCCAGCAGTACTGAACAGAAAGAATGATGATGAGACACGGACTAGCCCCATACATTGTCAAACGCTTATTGTTAATGATTCCGACTTTAATTGGAGTCCTTACACTCACCTTTGCGGTAGTGCAATTTGTGCCTGGCGGGCCAGTAGAGCAAATGGTGCTTGAATTAAAAGGTCGAGGTGGGGCCGGAGTGGGTGCTGGAGAGTCTACCGGCGGGGGAAGCACGTATAGAGGACGCCAAGGAATCGACGAAAAAAATTTAGCAGAAATTAAAGCTTTATACGGATTTGATAAACCACCAATTGAGCGTTATTTTCGTATGCTTGGTAAATTTGCGCAATTTGATTTAGGTGAAAGTTACTACCAGCATCAAAGTGTTTGGCAACTGATTATTTCAAAGTTGCCGGTCTCTATCAGCATTGGTTTATGGACATTTTTCATCACCTATCTGATATCCGTTCCTTTGGGCATTTCTAAAGCGATACGTGATGGCACACGATTTGATACGATCTCGAGTATGCTGGTTCTAATCGGATATGCCATTCCAGGTTTTGTGATGGGGGTCTTATTGCTCGTCATTTTTGGAGGGGGTTCTTTCCTACAACTATTTCCCTTAAGGGGATTGGTTTCTGATAATTGGGAATCACTTTCGTGGTCAGCACGGATAGCCGATTATTTATGGCACCTTGTACTACCGATTACTGCATCAGTACTTGGTAGTTTTGCTGTCATAACCATGCTTACCAAAAATTCCTTTATTGAAGAGATTCGTAAACAATACGTGATAACGGCAAGGGCAAAAGGGCTTTCTGAAAGACTGGTGATGTGGCGCCATATTTTTCGTAATGCGATGATTCCTTTGGTGACCGGATTTCCTGCGGCATTCATCGGGGCATTCTTTGCTGGATCACTTTTGATTGAAACATTATTTTCCCTCGATGGATTAGGTCTCATGTCTTTTGAAGCAGTGATGCGAAGAGACTATCCAGTTGTTTTTGGAACCTTATATATTTTTACGTTGATTGGTTTATTTACAAAATTAATCTCTGATATTGCGTATGTCTTAGTAGATCCTCGTATTCAATTTGAGGGGCAGGGATCATAAGATGGCTACAAGTACAAAAAAGAAAAATACAGCATGGCAACGATTCAAAAGTAATCGTTTGGGTTATGCCAGTTTATGGATATTTCTGATTATTTTTGGCATTAGTTTGTGCGCTGAATTAGTTGCCAATGATAGGCCTTTAATTGTTTCTTACGAAGGTAATATTTATTTTCCGATTGTCAAAGATTATTCTGAAACGACCTTTGGCGGCGACTTTGATACACCGACTGATTTTCATGATCCGTTAATCCGGGATAACTTACGTAAAAAAGGTAATTGGGCTATTTTTCCTCTTATTGAATACAGTTATTTAAGTCTCAATTACTTTTCTTCTCAACCTAATCCTGCGGCGCCATCGAAAGATAATTGGGTAGGAACGGATGATCGTGGTCGAGATGTTCTTGCAAGACTTATCTATGGATTTAGGCTCTCAGTATTGTTTGGTTTGGCATTAACGATTGTTGGCGTCCTCATTGGCGTATTGCTGGGCGGTTTAATGGGTTATTTAGGGGGGCGCTTTGATCTGTATACACAACGTGTAATTGACGTTTGGCGCTCACTGCCGGAGTTGTATTTGCTGATCATTTTTGCATCAGTATTTACACCGAGTATTTGGTTGCTTGTGATTTTATTATCTTTATTTAGTTGGATTCATTTGTCTGACTATGTACGCGTCGAGTTTTTCAGGAATCGTGGCCTTGAGTATGTCAAAGCAGCTCGTGCACTGGGCTTATCGAATTGGAAGATTATGCTCAAACATATACTGCCGAATAGTTTAATTCCGGTTATTACTTTTTTACCATTCCAAATGAGCGCGGCTATATTGTCACTAACGAGCTTGGACTTTTTAGGCTTAGGCGTGCCCCCAGACACGCCAAGTCTTGGAGAGCTCTTATCGCAAGGTAAATCAAATTTAGATGCCTGGTGGATTTCGTTAGCAACGTTTTTGGTATTAGTTGGTACATTATTATTGTTGACCTTTATGGGTGAGGCATTACGAAATGCATTTGACCCAAGAAGACGAGGTTCATCATGATGCCTCATTTAAAAATAACCCAACTCTCTATTCAATTTGGTCAAGGGAGAAAAGAGCGTACCGTC
>CANFUO010000128.1 GCA_947450225.1 Burkholderiaceae bacterium
CCGGTTCGTTATAGTTAATGAAACACGTGGCATAAACAGCAACTTTACCTGGTGTTTTTTCACCGTTTTTCACCACCCATGATGATGATTTTTCAGCGAGTTGCTTAAACGTTTGGGGAGCAAAATCTGGCAACCAAGCATTCTTATCAACCCCGAGTGTAGATTCCATGACAGACCTAGTAAGACTATTATGATTGACTGCATTGACGATTTGAGTGACAACCGGTATTCCCGCGAATCGACCAATCTTATCGGTTGAAGATAATAAATTATCTCTAAAGTTGGATTCACCATTCTTATGCTTAACAGCTTTAGCCCTTAACATCAGGTGCGGGAAATCTAAATTCCATTCATGCGGCGGTACATAAGGACACTTGGTCATGTAACACAAGTCACAGAGATAGCATTGATCAACCACGGACGCATAATCTGCCTTATCAATGCCATGCACCTCACCATCATCTGTTGCATCAATCAGATCAAACAAAGCTGGAAACGAGCCACACAAGCTAACGCAACGGCGGCAACCATGACAGACGTCAAATACGCGCTCTAACTCTTCATCTAATTTATCCTGGTTATAAAAATCAGGATTTTTCCAATCCAAAGGATGGCGGGTTGGTGCCTCTAAATTGCCTTCACGACTCATGATAATTTCCTTTTTTTATGGATATAAGACTCTTTAGAAGATTCCCGAATTACTCAGGAATCTAAAAAAAACCCTACAACAAATTACTCTACAAATGCATCTAAAGCTTTTTGATAACGGTTCGCATGTGAACGTTCCGCTTTTGCTAATGTTTCAAACCAGTCAGCAATCTCGTCAAAACCTTCGTCACGTGCTGTCTTGGCCATACCAGGATACATATCGGTATATTCATGTGTTTCACCTGCAACTGCAGAGGCTAAACAATCTTTAGATGAATGAATTGGCATTCCAGTTGCTGGATCACCAGACAATTCTAAAAATTCTAAATGGCCGTGTGCATGGCCAGTTTCGCCTTCTGCTGTTGAACGAAATAATGAGGCAACGTCATTCTGACCTTCTACGTCAGCTTTGTTCGCGAAATATAAATAACGACGATTTGCTTGAGATTCGCCTGCGAAAGCGTCCTTTAAGCACTGTTCTGTTTTAGTACCTTTTAAAGTTGGCATAACATACTCCTGTTGGGTTGAAAAAACTCACTTTTCACATCAAAGAACCATTCCTTGAGGTGATTTCAGAAGTGTATCTATAAATTATTAAATAGGAAAATTGTATTTATAAAAAATAATGATAGTTTTTTGCTATAACTTCATATAAATGTCATATTCTTCAGTTTTATCATCATTACGCCTTACTTCTAGAAGCAATACAATAACTTAATGAATCGCACAGAAAACGCTCTTACTTTTTTTAGAGATCAATATCGCCCTCCCAGTTTCCACTTTTTAAGCGTGGAACTGGATTTTGCTCTCAATCCAATCAAAACTATCGTGACGTCGAAGATAAACGTACAACGCTTACTTCCCGGATCGCTTGCCCTTAAGGGCGAAGATGTTGAACTGATTTCTTTGTCGATCAATGGCAATCGCTTTACTACGTTCGAGTTGTCGGCAAAGGATCTCGTTTTACATGATCTGCCTGATTCTTTTTCCCTAGAAATCGTTTGCGCTATCCAACCGGATAAAAACACGAGTTTGATGGGTCTTTATGTTTCTGAAGGAAATTTCTTTACTCAATGTGAAGCTGAGGGGTTTAGAAAAATTACTTTCTTTTTGGATCAGCCAGATGTCCTCACACGCTATACAGTTCGTCTGACAGCTAATAAGGATGATTATCCGGTTCTTTTATCCAATGGTAATTTAATTGAACAAAAAGATCTTGAGAATGGCCTTCATACCGCTTTGTGGGAAGATCCCTTTTTAAAGCCCTCTTATCTTTTTGCTATTGTTGCTGGAAAGCTGCAATGCCTAGAACATAAAATTACGACTCAATCTGGTGTAGAAAAATTACTGCAAGTATGGGTACGGGCTGCAGATTTACATAAAACCGAACATGCCATGCAGTCCTTAATCAAAGCGATTGAATGGGATGAACAACGTTTTGGACTTGAACTTGACCTTGATCGGTTCATGATCGTTGCTGTCAGTGATTTCAATATGGGGGCTATGGAGAACAAAGGCCTCAATATTTTTAATACGAAATATGTCTTAGCTGATGCTCAAAGTGCTACTGATACTGATTTTGCCAATATTGAGAGTGTTGTTGGTCACGAATATTTTCACAATTGGACGGGTAATCGCGTTACCTGTAGAGATTGGTTCCAACTTTCGCTCAAAGAAGGGCTAACTGTTTTTAGAGATCAAGAGTTCTCAGCTGATTTAATGGGCTCTGTATCAGGAAGAGCGGTCAAAAGAATAGAAGATGTACGCTTACTAAGGCAAGTCCAGTTCCCTGAAGATGCAGGCCCAATGGCTCACCCAATTAGACCCGATAGCTATCAAGAAATTAATAATTTCTACACCGTGACTATTTATGAAAAAGGTGCAGAAATTATTCGCATGCAACACACGATATTAGGTGAGTCAGGCTTTAGAAAAGGTATGGATCTCTATTTTGAGCGTCATGATGGACAAGCGGTTACTTGTGATGATTTTGTTAATGCCATGAGTGATGCGAATCATGTCAATCTAGAGCAATTTAAACATTGGTATAGTCAAGCTGGTACTCCAAGAGTCCATGTGGCAGATGATTATGACTCGGTTCATCAAACTTATTCACTCACTCTTACCCAGTCATGTCCACCAACTCCTGGGCAAGAAATAAAACCAATCTTTCATATTCCACTCAAAACAAAAATACTGAATAGCAAGGCTCCTTCAGATGAATTTTTAATTGAGTTAAGAGAGAAATCTCAAACTTTCATCTTTGAAAATATCGCCACTCAACCTGTTTTATCCATTAATCGGGATTTTTCTGCACCAATTATTCTGGACTTTAAGCAAAACGTAGAAGATCTTTATTTTTTATTCGCGAATGACGATAATCCCTTTAACCAATGGGAAGCCGGTCAAAAAATTGCTATTCAACTTATTCTAGGGCGTCAAGAACCAGATTTAAGACTGATTGAGATCTGGAAAAGCCTTCTTCTGAATCCTCAACTTGATCCTGCTTTTAAAGATCTTATTCTGACCCTTCCTGCCGAAACGTATTTGCATGAACAAGTTCTCGTGGTAGATCCTCAAGAAATTCATAACGCAAAAAGATCATTTCGGCAATTAATGGCCCACGCTTTAAAGCAAACGTGGTTAGATGTTTTTGAGAATTCTCAAACAACAGGCTCCTATTTACCTAACGCAGAACAATCTGGCAAAAGAGCCCTCAAAAACTTAGCCTTAAATATGCTTTTAGAAGATAACTTATCTGAAGGCTCATTTTTGGCTGAGCGTCAATTTAAGTCGAGTAACAATATGACTGACCGCCTTGCTGCATTATCTGGCCTCGTTCAATTTGATTCGCCCCTAGCCGCCGCTTGTCTTGATGAATATTATGAGCAATATGCATCTGATGAACTCGCCATCGATAAATGGTTCGCCATTCAAGCTAGTCGGCAAAATGCAGGTAGTCACAGTACTCTTGACCTGGTCCGCACGTTGAAAGACCATCCCGCATTCAAAATCCGTAACCCTAATCGCGTGCGGAGCTTAATTCATGCTTTTTGTATGAATAATCCAGCTGGGTTTCATGATGTTTCCGGTAAAGGCTATGAATTTTGGTTAGAAAGTATCTTAGAATTAGATCCAGTGAATCCTCAAGTTGCAGCCCGACTTGCCAGAGCACTCGATCGTTGGAGAAAATTCAGTCACCCATATCAAGATCAAATGCGAGTATGCTTAGAAAATGCCGTTCAACATAAACTATCAAATGATGTTTCAGAAGTAATTCATAAAGCCCTTTCTTAAATCACTTTTTATGCCCTCTAGTCAACCTACCTCACTTCATGAATGTTTAAAATCCACCAAGTATGCTGGCATCGACCAAGATCTCAGCTTACTCATTGAAGATTTAGCAGCTTCATGTATTTCTATTTCTCAAGCAGTCCAACAGGGTGCCTTAGCTAATATTTTAGGGTCTGCAGGCACTGGTAATGTGCAAGGAGAAACGCAACAAAAATTAGATATTTATGCAAATGACGTACTTTTGAATGCCCATTCGCATACGGGTAGGTTGGCCGCTATGGCTTCTGAAGAAATGGAACATATTTATCCTGTCCCAAACCCAGTTGGTAAATACCTCTTGTTATTTGACCCATTAGATGGCTCTTCTAATATTGATGTCAATGTTTCTATTGGGACCATATTTTCTATTCTAAAAAATTCTTCATCCGCATCAACCGTTAGTGAAGCTGATTTCTTGCAATCCGGTTCGCGTCAAGTTGCTGCTGGCTATGTTTTGTATGGCCCACAAACTATCTTGGTTTTAACAGTAGGTGCTGGTGTAGATATGTTTACGCTTGATCAACAAAAAAATCAGTTTTTCTTAAGTAATGAAAATGTCCAAATTCCCAAGGACACGAAAGAATTTGCAATCAATATGTCAAATATGCGTCACTGGGCCCCTCCAGTAGTTCGCTATGTCAATGAATGTTTGTCGGGATCTACAGGGGTTCGCAATAAAGATTTTAATATGCGCTGGATTGCTTCTATGGTTGCAGATGTTCACCGCATCTTAATAAGGGGCGGCGTTTTTATGTACCCTTGGGATCAACGCGAACCTAATAAGCCTGGTAAATTAAGGCTGTTGTATGAGGCTAACCCCATGAGCTTCCTTGTAGAGCAAGCAGGCGGAGCATCTTGTAATGGTGAGGTTCGTATTTTAGATATCCAGCCGAGTCAATTACATGAGAGAGTTTCTGTGATTTTAGGATCAAAGAATGAAGTCGACCTTATAATGAAATACCACAAAACCAACTAAATAGGAGAAAGTAATGGCAAGTGAATTATTTGAAAAAGGATTAAAAACACGTCGTGAAGTTCTAGGCTCGGAGTATGTTGATGCCTCGCTTAAAAATGCAGATGCATTTACTCAAGAATTACAGGAGTTTGTAACCTCTTATTGCTGGGGTGATATCTGGAATCGCCCAGGTCTTGATCGCCGCACAAGAAGCTTTTTAAATCTTGGAATGCTTACTGCATTGAATCGTCCTCATGAAATCAAACTTCATGTGCGCGGAGCCATTAATAACGGACTCACTAAAGATGAAATTAAAGAAGTGTTTCTGCAATCAGCTGTTTATTGTGGAGTACCGGCGTCTCTTGATAGCTTTAGAGTGGCAAAGGAAGTTTTTAAAGAAATGGGTATTTAATACATTTTCATCAATTTTGTTGCCAAAAGAGGACTGGATACTACCAGTCCTTTTTTTATTCATATAAAATCACCCTTTGCCAATGAATAAATGCATATGAAACTGAGGCCACGACAACTTAAGAGCCAATATCTCTTTGTGGATTTCTTAAAAACAATTGCTGTTCAAATTATCATTTTTCATCATCTGAGTAACTACGGCATCATCCCAACCAAAGTAC
>CANFUO010000129.1 GCA_947450225.1 Burkholderiaceae bacterium
TTATTACTCATCATGAGGAAATGTTATGAGCGCATTATCACGATTTCGGATTTTAGATCTTACAAGAGCAAGAGCTGGTCCTACATCGACTAAGCAATTTGCAGATTTTGGTGCAGATGTCATTAAGATTGAACAGCCCGCAGATGGTGGAGAGCGAAATCAACTCAGTGGTGATCGACATAGTTTTGATATGCAAAATTTGCACCGTAACTCAAGGTCAATTACTTTAGATTTAAAAAAACAAGAAGCTAAAGAAATTTTTTATCGTCTAGTAAAAACGGCAGATATTGTGGTTGAAAATTTTCGTCCTGATGTGAAGTTTAGGTTAGGCATTGATTACGAAACTTTAAAAGCGATCAATCCGCGCATTATTTTGATGTCCATCTCTGGATTTGGGCAAGATGGGCCTTATGTAGCAAGGCCGATGTTTGATCAAATAGCGCAAGGTATGAGTGGCATCATGTCGGTTACTGGTAAGCCAGGCGGCGGTCCTATGCGAGCAGGTGTTGCTATCACAGATATCACCGCGGGATATATGGCGGCGTGCGGGATGTTAACGGCACTGCTTGAAAGAGAAGTATCAGGACAAGGACAGTGGGTGCAAAGTTCTCTGATACAAGCGGGTGTGGCAATGATGGATTTTCAGGCTGCAAAATATTTGCAAAAAGGAGAAATCCCTGTGCAAGTAGGCAATGACCATCCAACAAGTATGCCCACTTCTTGTTATGAATGCTTAGATGGATATATCAATGTTGCAGCCACAGGGCAGGTCATGTGGTTAAGTTTATGTGACGCCATTGGCAAGCCAGAATTAAAAGAAGATCCTCGCTTTGTTACCGAGCCACTTCGCGTCAAACATCGCGATGATTTAAATGCGATTTTTATACAAGTATTTAAGTCTAAAGAAAAAACATATTGGGTGAAATTACTCAATGAGGCTGGTGTTCCTACTGGTCCGATATATGATATGGCTGAAGTGTTTGCAGATCCTCAAGTGATTTCTCAAGAGATGGTTGCTGAAGTTACGCATCCAAAAATTGGAAAATTAAAATTGGTCAATCAAGCACTCAAACTGTCTAGAACACCTGCGAAGGTGAAAACTGCAACACCTGAGCTTGGGCAAAACACCCAAGAAATTTTAAAAGAATTAGATTATTCTGCAGCAGAAATAGAAACATTGATTACTAACAAAATTGTTTAATGAGGAGATAGAAAATGCCGTTCGCAAAAACCGATGATGGAATAAATTTACATTATGAAGAGGTGGGCTCAGGCCAAACTTTAATATTTGTACATGAGTTTGCAGGAGATTACCGTAGTTGGGAATATCAGATGCGTTATTTTGCAAGATATTTTCGCTGCGTTACTTTTTCAGCAAGAGGATATTTGCCATCAGACATTCCTGAAGACCCAAAGCACTACTCACAAGAGCGCGCTGTTAAAGACATCGTTGCCGTGATGGATCATCTAGGCGTTGAAAAGGCTCATATTTGTGGCCTATCAATGGGAGGTTTTGCCTCACTCCATATGGGAATCTCTTATTCACACCGCGTGCATTCATTAGTCATAGCTGGTTGTGGATATGGCGCTGAGCCAGCCAAAAAAGAAAGTTTCCAAGCCGAGGTAGAATCTGCCGCTAAGTTATTTGATGATGTTGGCAATATTGAAGGTGCTAAAAAATACACCATTGGGCCAACACGTGTTCAGTTTCAAAATAAAGACCCAAGAGGTTTTGCGGAATTTGCTGCTCAAATGGCTGAACATCCTGCTATTGGTTCTGCTAACACCTTGCGTGGCGTACAAAAAATGCGTCCTTCCTTATGGGAGTTGGTAGAAGGCATGAAAACAATTACAGTGCCTACATTAATTATTACTGGTGATGAGGATGATCCATGCTTAGAGCCAGCGCTATTAATGAAGCGGATGATTCCAAGTGCAGGACTTGTTATTTTTAGTAAAGCAGGTCATACCAATAACATTGAAGATCCTGACATCTTCAATCGTCATTTGACGGAATTTTATTTCACGGTACTTGCAGGTCGCTGGACTTTACGGGACAGTCGTTCACTTGCAACAGGAATACTTGGCTTTAAGAAGTAATTACTCTAGTTGGATGTTGCGGGACTTCACAAGTCCCGCCCACCGATCAACTTCTTCTTTGACGAAGCGCGTTGTCTCGGTTGGAGATTTTCCTACAACTTCAAATCCCATCTCAGTTAAGCGTTGAGTCACCGCAGGCAACCTAAGGCCAGAGGCCAAAATAGTGTTTAATTTATTAATCACATCAACGGGGGTTCCAGCAGGCGCAGCTAGTCCAACCCAAAATTTAATATTGAGTTGACTTAGACCAGATTCAGAGGCGCATGGTACATCTGGTAAGGAAATGATTCTTTTATCGCCAGTGACTAAAAGAGCTCTGAGTTGGCCACTTTTTATTTGCTGCGTAATCGTGGGCGCTGGGCCCATAAATGCATGAACCCTTCCTGCGATTAAGTCTTGTTGAACAGCCGATGCGCCCTTATAGGCAATATGATCAATTGAAAGTCCGCCCGCAACATCTTTAAATAGTTCTACGCTTAAATGGTTGTTCGTGCCCACGCCGCCAGAGCCATAAAAATATTTCCCTGGATTAGCTTTGATGAGTGCGATGAACTCTTGGATTGTTTTTGCGGGGATGCTTGGGTTCACAACTAAAACATTTGGAACACTGATAGCCGTAATAATGTGATTGAAATTTTGAATGGCATCAAAACCACCTGATTTAGAAAGACTTTGTGCAATGGTAAAAGATGTATCTGTACTCAGGAGCGTGTAGCCATCGGGTTTTGATTTTGCTACAAATCCCCAGCCAATCCCACCATTGGCACCCACTTTATTTTCTACGAGAGTGGTTTGGTCGGTTGCTTTAGAAATTTGTTCGGCCATAATGCGTGCACCTAGATCGATACTACCCCCAGCAGTAAAAGGCACAACGATAGTAATCGTTCTTGAAGGATAACTATCCGCAACAGCGAATTGACTCAGTCCTGCGCCTAAGAATGTACCGCCAATTAACTTACATGCTTCTCTACGTTCCATGCGTGTGCATCCTTATTAAGGCATTAATTACTATCGAGGGAGAGTTTTTGTTCGCGAACCACTTTTTGGTAAGTTTCAAGTTCAGCTTTTATTTGGATTGCAAATTCTTCTGGCGTATTTGCAATTACGATGGAGCCTGTATCTTCAATCCGTTTTTTGACGGCAGGAATTTCAACCGCTTGTTTGACGGCGGCATTAATCTTGTTAATTACATCCTTTGAAAGACCTTTTGGACCAAGGATCCCATAATAAGCCATGCGATTAACTGGATCTGCGCCAACATCATGAAAGGTCGGCGTATTAGGTAAGGCGCTAATACGATTTGGAGCTGCCACGACGATAGGTATTAGGCGATTATCTAAAACAAAAGGAAGTGCCGACGGTAAATTATCAAAAATAATAGGCACTTGTCCTGCAACCACATCATTTAATGCTGGACCAGCACCTTTATAAGGGATATGCGTGACAGATACTTTCGCAATACTTTTAAACAGCTCCATTTGTAAGTGACCAATTCCACCTGTACCAGATGATGCATAGGAGTACTTGGTTGGGTTCTTCTTCAGCTCTGCTACAAAGCCTTTATAGTCTCTAGCAGGAAAAGAAGGGTGGACGGCAATAATATTGGGAGTCGCTGCAATATTGGTAATAGGAGAAAAATCGGTAAGGGGGTTATAAGGTGTTTTAGGATTAATTGCAGGATTGGCAGCCGTAGTGGAAACTGTAGCGACTCCTAAAATATAACCATCTGGATTTGCTTTAACTACTTCATTAGCACCAACTACACCCCCACCACCAGGGCGATTGACCACCAGAACGGATTGCCCCAAAATTTTAGTAAGAGGTTCAGAAATGACACGTGCAACTATATCGGTTGTACCGCCAGGAGCAAAAGGTACTAGGAGTTGGATAGGTTTGCTTGGATATTCGTCAGCGAGTGCGAGACTATTGATGCAGGCAATAAAAACGATAGATAAAAAACGTAGTTTCATAATACAAATCCTTAAATAATTAATTACTTAAATTAATTGCTGATTTTTGAATAACATTACTCCATTTGCTAGATTCTTGCCGCAAAAATTGCTTAAACTCTTTTGGCGTAGAAGCTACCACTTCAAAGCCTTGGGATTCGATGGAGTTTTTGGTATTAGCATCAAATACGATTTGATGAATCGCCTTTTGAATATCTTCTAGGATGTTATCTGGAGTTCCATTTGGTGCTACTAGACCTGTCCAGCCCTCAATCACAACATCTGGTTGGCCTAGTTCGATCATTGTTGGTACATTCGGAAATTGGCTTACCCGTTTCTTGCTAGCAAGAGCCATTAGATGAAGCTTGCCAGCTTTAATTTGGTTAATTGCCGAGGGAAGGGGCACAAACATCAAATCAGTTTGACCGCCCATGACATCGACGATTGCGGCAGAGTCACCTTTGTTAGGGATATGATTCATTTTTATGCCAGCTTTGAGAGAAAACAATTCGGCGGCCAAATGCTGTAAATTCCCTACACCAGCAGAACTGTAATTGATTTCGCCCGGACGTTTTTTCGCATAAGAAATAAGATCATCTACAGATTGATATGGGCGCTGTGGATTACTCACAAGAGAAAAAATAATCGAGGAAATTTGCGTAATAGGCGCCAAATCTTCCATTGGCTTAAATGGCATATTTTTGTAAACGAAGGGATTAATCACCATCACACTTGGAACAACAAGTCCTAAGGTATAACCATCTGGGCTCGCTTTAGCAACCAAGTCCATACCTAAGTTGCCATTGGCGCCAGGTTTATTCTCTACAATCACTGAAGTTTTCCAGATATCAGATAATTTTGTTGCTAAGGTTCTCGCCACAACATCCGGAGAGGATCCAGCAGCTTGAGCAACAATAATTTTTACAGTACGATTTGGATAGGCTTGACTAAAACTGAGCTTACTAAACGAAGCCCCTATAAGGCATAAAACAGACACATAGAGCAATCTTTTTGATACATGCATGATGATTCCCACCTTTTATGAATGCGTTAAACCCAAATTAATTTTTAAAAACCACATCTTTGTTTACTAGTCGAAGCGGTTGTTTTTTCAAAAAGCGATCTACTTGATCAAAAGCTTCACCAAAATATAATTCGAAAGTATCGTGATCGGCCCAACCCAAGTGAGGTAAACAAACCACGTTATCCATCTTCAAAAGAGGGTGGTCACCATTGAGAATAGGCTCATTTTCATAGACATCGACAGCCGCATAACCTGGGCGCCCACTTTCGAGTGCTTTTTCTAAAGCGCCACTTTCAATGAGTTCAGCCCTTGCTGTATTTACTAAAAGAGCAGTAGGCTTCATCATCATTAAATCTGCCAACTTCACTATGCCGAATGTATCTTTGTTATAGCGAAGATGAATACTGATGACATCAGCATTTGAAAAGAAGTCTTCTCTGGACTTTGCGACTTCAAAACCAAGACTTCTTGCGCGATCAAA
>CANFUO010000130.1 GCA_947450225.1 Burkholderiaceae bacterium
GACTTACGTAAGTTAGTCGACCAATCCAAGTTACCAAACTGATACAATCTTAAATTCGTCGGGGCGTAGCGCAGCCTGGTAGCGTACTTGCATGGGGTGCAAGGGGTCGAGTGTTCGAATCACTCCGTCCCGACCAATTAAATCAATAAGTTGCAGATGTTTTTTCAGGGGGTTCACCCCTGGCACTCTCAATCCGTCAATTTGCCCACACAGACCAATAAGCTACAAGTATTTCTATATTCCAAGGTTGCCTAGAATAAATCGACTCTGGCAGACGAAGGGGGGGTAGGTAATTTGAAATGGTCATCTCTGCTACGGAGGGGTTGCACGAATTTTTTATTTTTTTAGAACTTTGGCTTGAATTGATCGACCATATTTACAACTGTTCTAAGCCACCGAGTTTTTTAAAAAATCGGCAGGTAGGTAGGAAATATCTTTTAAATCGTTTAAACAGTAATTCCACCTAGTACGGCTTTTAGAATTTCTTTTTTGGGGCATTTACTTTCCAACAAGTGCCAAAAGCCTCTGCAGTATATTCTGCCTTTGCAAAATATTCTGTCTTTGGTTTCTTAAAAGTCCTGCGAAAAATAACGTTTCCTGTATTTCTGTCAATAATAATACTATCTTCAAGAGATATTTTTATTGCCTTGGAATATCTATCGTTATAAATCTCCCATTTTGATGAATTGGAATAGTCAAAAAAAGAAGACATAGTTTCATTATCATCTTCACTAATATTAGTTAACACGACACTGTTGAACGGATAAACGCTGGAAGAAGCATGAATAAAAAGAAATGGAGTAGTTTTTATATCAATAATGGCTGTTCCTGATGCTCCTTCAGATTTTCCACTTGGCTCGGTATATTTACTTTCAATATTGCATTGAAGTTTTATTTCTTCCGCATGAGCAGTCATCGAGAACAGGTAGAAGATTAAGAGTAGTTTTTTCATGGTCAATTCATGCACTGTTGAAAATCTGCTGAGTTAGGGGCTAGTCCCAAGTTAATGCACCTTTGACGTTTTATATCTTGTGGGGTATTAATAGGTGGTTTTGTATTAAACTTGCGCTTTTCTTCCTCAAGCTTTCTACGCTCTTCAGCTAGTTGACGCTTTTCTTCTTCAATCTTTCTGTTTTCTTCCGCAATATCAGACTCTGTCAAGTGCAATGGTTTTGGTGTTAATTCTGATTTCGGATTTCTATTAGTGGCACACACTACTTTGAGGCTTTTCTCAGAAAGACTATTCAGGGGCGGATAATACCAATCTGATTCTTTTATTGGATAACTTGCCGAATAAATCTCATTCCCATTACCCATTTGCTCAGAATAATGGTAGATAGCAACTATTTGGATTCTGGAACCCTGACAGTCAACCATACTCAAACGCAGTTAGAACTTCATGTTTTGGTAAGAACTCTCTTAAAGGTGCAGGAGTCCCCTGATCAAATAATATTTTCACGCTGCATATAATGAATTTCTAGCAACGAAATCTAAAACAGCCTTGACTTGTTCTAATTTGATACCTGGGAAGATTTCAGTAAATTCTTGAGCAGTAATCCCATCTTCAAGATTTTCAAAAAGCGCAGCAATTGGTACACGCGAGCCAGCGAATGCCAAAGAACCACTAACACGTTCTTTAGCACTTTCAACTGCGTGACAATTTGACCAATTGATCATTTCAAAACTCCTTGAATAAGTTTCATTATGCTACCAAACTTTGAATTGAGCAAATGACAACCTTTTAGATAATGGGTAATGATATCCACGGTCTAAGAAGCCCAAGTTCGCACGTTCGAATCGTGCTGGGCAGGCCAAAATATCAAAGGTCTGTACCGGACACATGGTTTACACTTTGTACCGAGCATATACTTTACACTTTTCCGATCACATCCCGATACTTTGGGACCAAAAGGATTCTCGATGGCATTTCCCAACATCGCTTGCTACTGCATTTTAAGTAATACGTGGAAAACGTATATTGACAGCATTCTAAAATGTATCTACAATGTATAAACATAGGGGGTTCAATTATGCAAGCAATTATCAAAAAATGGGGTAATAGCCCCGCACTAAGATTATCAACCTCGGTCATGGAGTTGGCTCAGTTAACATTGGACCAATCTGTAAATATCAATGTGCTGAAAGGTAAAATTATTATCGAACCTATTCTCCCTAAACACACTCGACTAGACGATTTATTAGCTGGGATCACTTCAGACAATATTCACGCTGAAGAAAGTTTTGGAAGTCGGGTTGGCAAGGAAATTCTTTAGTGCCTAAAGCTTATATTCCTGAGGCTGGAGATATCGTTTGGCTTGAGTTTGATCCCCAGGCTGGTCGTGAACAAGCTGGGCATCGACCCGCTTTAGTGTTAAGTCCTGCCATCTACAATGATAAAGTGAGTTTGGCGGTATGTTGTCCCCTTTCAACCAAAGTCAAAGGGTATCCGTTCGAAGTTAAAGTTGTGATAGGCAAGACAACAAGCGTTGTTTTATCTGACCAGGTTAAATCGCTTGACTGGCGTGAGCGGAAAGCAAAATTTAAAGCCAAAATCACCTCAACTCAGCTCAGACTTGTCCGGGAAAATATTAAAGCCCTACTCTTAATCGATTAATCACGCACGAAGTGCATTGGACTCAAAACTGTAAAGTATGTGTCCGGTATAAAGTGTAAAGTATGTCTCAGTTCATACACTTGATATCCTCCCCGCCCTAAAAGACAGGGATTCCTACTGCTAGACGCTCATGTCCGAGCGCGGAATTTCTTCCTCATTCACTTAGTTGCCTACCATTACGATTGCGAAAAATTCGCTCGGCAACTAGCGGAAAACCGTTTTATAGCATCTCATCACGCCAGTAATGCACGTGTTTTTGGTTCTGTTGCCAAGGGGGGAGGGTACCGATCAAAGTGACTTAGATATTCTGTGGAAAACCATCCACGTCAATTTGCCAGATTTGAAGATTTAAATTAATCAATTGGTAAATCGGAAACTTATAGTTCCCACGGTCTAAGAAACATGTTCGCACGTTCGAAACGTACTGATCAACGATGATCGTCTTATAATTAAAGACTAAAAGGAGTGCATATGATTAACGCAACATCTGTACCTATTATTACCTCTCAAGGATGTAGTATTCCTCAAATTGGCTTTGGAACTTCTCAATTAGGAGACTGCGCCGAACTAGTTTGCCATGCCTTAAAATTAGGATATCGACATATTGATACTGCCTGGAAATACGGCTCAGAAAAAGGAGTCGGCGAAGGTATACGCGCATCTGGCGTGCCACGAAGCGAGATATTCTTGGTAACAAAAGTCTCCCACGAATACCTCTCTAAAGATGCTTTTGCGAAATCAGTTGATGAGAGTTTGAAAAATCTTCAAGTCGATTATGTTGATATGCTGCACGTCCACTGGCCAACGATTGACAATATTCCAATGGCTGAAACAATGACTGCATTAGCGCTAGCAAAGCAACAAGGATTAACTCGTCATATTGGTGTGGCGAACTTTAATATTGCCCTACTTGAGCAGGCTATGTCGCTCTGCCCTGAACCTATTGTGTCTTTACAAGCGGAGTATCATCCCTACCTAGATCAGAGTAAATTATTAGCGTTTTGTAAAAGCAAAGGCTTAACTTTTACGGCTTATTGTCCACTGGCGCGTGGTCGTTTATTTGATGATCCAGTTCTATCCCAGATGGCAAGAAATAAAGGTAAATCCATCGCACAAATTGTTTTACGTTGGCTCACTCAGCAAGGGCAGATTATTCCAATTCCAAGATCGTCTAATCCCGAGCGTATTGCGCAGAACTTAGATATATTTAATTTCACGCTATCTCCTTTTGAAATGGAGCAAATCCACTCACTAGCCAAACCGGATGGAAGAATAGCAAATCCAGCTGGCAGAGCACCGCTTTGGGATTAACGCATTAAAAATGAGTAGATTTTTAAAACTATTGAAGGGTCAATTGGACAGACTATTTTTGTTCTTATTCAAATACCAATCAGATAACTTTTCGTTGAAGCCGGTTAACTACTCAGATTTAATCCCTGCAGCTTTAATAACTGCAGCATTGCTAATGAGTTCATCCTTAATTAATTGATCAAACTGCTCAGGGCTCATGGGCATTGCTTCTGCTCCAAGACTAACTAAGCGCTCTTTGACTTCGTTGTCTTGCAGCGCTTTTAAAGTGGATTGATTTAATTTATTCACAATGTCGCGGGGAGTTTTGGCAGACACCAACATGCCAATCCAAAATAAATATTCTGATTTAGCAATACCCGCCTCAGCTAATGTAGGCACATCCGGCAATTGGGACGATCGCTTTGGTGTGCTCACTGCTAAAGGAATTAATTTACCCGCTTTAATCATGGGTAAGGCTGAGACTAAGGGAGCGAAAAAGTAATCTATGCGCCCAGTCATCGTCTCAGTAATTGCCTCAGGAGAACCCTTGTAGGGTACATGAACCGCGTCAATGCCAGTTGCTAATTTAAATTTTTCTGCGCTCATATGCGTTGCACTGCCTAACCCAGCCGAGGCATAATTGAGTTGTCCTGGCTTATCTTTAGCCGCTGCTACGACATCCTTGACCGATTTATAACCTTTACTTGGCGATACAACCATGACGTTTGGGACTACTGCAAGAGGTGTTACAGCAGAAAAATCTTTCACTGGGTCGTAACTTACCTTGTTGATTAAAGGCAAAACAGTGTGCGCTCCCGTATAAACAAATACAGAGTGCCCATCTGCAGGAGAATTTAAAATAGTTTGAATAGCAAGAGTCCCAGAGGCTCCGGGCTTGTTCTCTACAATGACAGAAACGCCAAATTCATTCTGCAATTTTTCTGCAATAGACCGAGCAATAATATCTGAGGCGCTACCTGCAGTTGCCCCGGAAATCAATTTGATGGGTTTACTCGGGAAGGTTTGGGCAAAACCGTTTAAATGGCTTAGTCCAAGACCAATACTCAACAGCAAAACAGACGTTAAGTGTATTGCTTTACTTCTAGTTGATAGCCATTGAGTCATTTTTTTTCCTATTCAAAGATTACTAAATGCGTGGCAAACCTAATTGCTCAGCCATCCAATCTGCTGTTCGATGTCGATATCGGTAAGGGCGGTTATTCGCAATATGGTTACCATCTTCGACAATTAATAATTCTGTTGGGCCAGAAGCCTCATCTGCCATTCGCTTAGTATCCTGCCAAGGAATTAAACGATCTAACTTGCCAGTAACTAAAAACAAGGGGCAAGTAATTTGTTGAGCAATGCCATTTTTCATCGTCAGTGTTTGACTATATTCCTTCGCCTGTGCCTGTGTCGCCAAATGACTTCTGACCCGAAATGCCTCTCGAGTAAGTGGTGGCAATTGCTCCCAAGTATCAGAAAAATCATAAGGCCCTGCAAGACCAATACAAGCTTTTAAGCGTTTTTCAAAAGCAGCTGCTCGAGGCGCGTAGTAGCCACCTA
>CANFUO010000131.1 GCA_947450225.1 Burkholderiaceae bacterium
CACATTCCTACGGATCTAAAAACCCTGGAGCGACCAACGTTTTAAGGACAGGTAATAAAAAAGCCGCCATCCTTACCTTATTGGGCGATTCATTAAAAGGGTTTGTCGCGGTGATGTTAGCCAAATGGATATTGCAAGAACAAGCAGAGCCCGCTTGGTTCATTGGCGGCGTTGCATTGGCTGTATTTTTAGGACATGTATTGCCCATATGGCATCGATTTCAGGGAGGGAAAGGGGTTGCAACTGCGGCAGGTGTGTTATTCGGACTGCACTGGGTATTAGGTTTGGCGGCATTATCAACCTGGTTGATCATGGCATTCTTTTTCAGATATTCATCACTCGCAGCATTAACAACAGCGATATTTGCCCCTTTATTTGCCTACCTGATGTTTTTCTTGCAGCAAACAATATCGCAAATCAGCTGTATTGCGGTATTGATGATTGGGATTGTATTAATTTGGCGCCACCAATCGAATATCCAAAAATTAATGAATGGCACTGAGGGAAAAATTGGTCAGAAAAAATAAAAAAAGCACAGGTCAAGAAAATTTATTCAATTACTGCGAAAATCGAATGACAACTTATTGATTAAAGCCACTATGACCCAAGACAAGAAAAATGAAGTTTCAGAAGATGTAGGGATACCTGTTTCTGTCAAAATTCGCGAAAGATTAAAAACGGCCAAGGTCCGATTTCATGCCAACGATAATATTTCCGATTATTTGGAGCCGGGTGATATTGATGGTATTTTTGCTGAAGTCAAATCCAAAATGAAAGAAGTGTTGGATAGCTTAGTCATTGATACTGAGGGCGACCACAATACCCAAGACACAGCAAATCGCATTGCAAAGATGTTTATTAAAGAAGTCTTTGCTGGACGATATTCATCAATGCCAGTGCTTACAGAGTTTCCAAATATTTCTCATTTAAATGAATTAATGGTCATAGGCCCAATCGCGGTAAGGAGTGCTTGTTCCCATCATTTTTGTCCGATTATGGGAAAAGTCTGGATTGGGGTATTGCCCAACGAAAACAGTAATCTCATTGGTTTATCCAAATACGCCAGGATGACTGAATGGATTATGGGAAGACCGCAAATCCAAGAAGAGGCAGTGATTCAGTTAGCCGATATATTAGAAAGCAAAATGAAACCCTTGGGGCTTGCCGTAGTGATGGATGCAGACCACCTGTGTATGCAATGGCGAGGTGTGAAGGACTCTGAATCGAAGATGCTCAACAGCGTGATGCGCGGTACTTTCTTAAAGGACCCTAATTTACGTCGTGAGTTTCTCTCCTTACTAGGAAGTCGATACAAATCCTGATAGGTGAATTCAATTGAGAATCATTTTCATTTGTAAGGCATTAAAAATCAATAACTTACGTGTCTTAAAATAAAACAATATTTATCGTTTATTCTTAACTTAGTAGCAATCAAATCCCCATTGAAAGGAACTTTAATGAAAAATAGCCGTCGCCAATTTATGATCTTATCTGCATCTAGCTTAGCTGTAGCCACCGCTGGAACCGCCTTTGCAGCTGATCCCATGTTAGCGGAAACAGATGCACAAGCCGTCGGATTAGGATACAAAGCAGATACTACAAAAGTAGACAAAGCAAAATACCCTAAGCACGCAGCAACCCAGAAGTGTTCAGGATGTGCTTTGTATAAAGGTGCCGCTGGATCTGCGGCTGGTGGATGCCAGATTTTCCCTGCCAAGCAAGTATCTGGTAACGGCTGGTGTAGCGCGTTCGCAGCTAAGGCATAAGCTCGCCTGACTTTGTAGTTTAGTAATTAGCCATTAAACTCCTTTACAGAACACTGTGAAGGAGTTTTTTTATGTTGATTAACTGCGTAGCTTATAAAGATGGCTATAAATTAGCCGATATTACTTTTGAAGAAATTAGTGACTATCTTTTAAAAGAAGATGTATTTGTCTGGGTTGCTTTAAAAGATCCAACGAATCAAGAAATACAGGGCATGCAAGAAGAGTTTGATCTGCATGAATTAGCGATTCAAGATGTTCGGCATAGCAATCAACGACCAAAAAAAGAAGAGTACGGCGATGTTTTATTTTCTGTTGCCCACTTAATCACTTTATTGCCCAATAAAGAGCTGCAGATTGGTGAATTAGATATATTTACCGGAAAAAACTTCGTTCTTTCGATACGTAAAAATAGTCCTCAGGATTTTTTAGGAGTTAGAGACCGCTGCGAACATGAGCCACATCTTCTCAAATTAGGTTCGTGTTATGTTTTATACGCCTTGGTTGATTATGTGGTTGATCACTATTTTGAAGTACTTAATGATATGGAGTTAGAGTTAGATGTTGTAGAGGGCGATGTGTTTACGAAGACGAAAACGATGGGACGAAGTAACGTCGAAACCCTTTACTACATGAAGCAAAAAGTCTCAACGCTCAAACATGCTTGTGTACCTTTGTTAGAAAAGTTTGCCAACTTTAGTGGTGGTAGATTACCTGCGGTTCTTGAAGGTGGACAGCTCAACGAGTACTTTCGGGACTTACAAGACCACCTCAAACGGGTGGTTGATCGGATTGATACACTCGAGAGCGCTTTGTCACAGCTCATACAAGTAAACCTTTCCTTAGTGACGATTGATGAGACTGAAATCACCAAACGACTTGCTGCTTGGGCTGGTATCTTTGGACTTGCAACTTCGTTTGCTGGTATTTGGGGGATGAACTTTGAGGCCATGCCAGAGTTGCAATGGAAGCTCGGCTACCCCATGGCTTTAACTATTATTTTTGGTGGCTGTTATCTGCTTTTTTTACGTTTCAAAAAAATAAAGTGGTTGTGATATTTGGCTTGGGGTATATTTAAATGATTCGATATACCCTAAGGACTATGAATGTATTTGCCAAAACACTTTAAAGAAGAGCGCCCTGAGCTACTCTTACCTTTTATACAAGAGCACCCACTTGGAGTATTAGTGACCATTGAGAGTGGCTTGGCACAAGCCAACCATTTGCCTTGGTTTTATGAAGAGCAAACCTTGCAAGCGCATATTCCAAAAGTAAATCCCTTGTATACATTTTTAAGAGAGGCTAATAAAGTCGAGGCACTACTTATTTTTCAAGGGCCACAGGCTTATATCACTCCAAGTTGGTATCCGAGCAAAAAAGAAACAGGTAAGGTTGTTCCAACGTGGAACTATTCAGTAGTGCATGTTCGAGGAAAAATACATGTCCAAGAAAATAAAGAGTGGATTAGAAGTCATTTAGAAAAAATGACTAACGCACAGGAAGTAAAACGAAACTCAGATTGGGAAGTGAGTGATGCCCCGACCGAATTCACGGATGGAATGATTTCGATGCTGTGCGGATTAGAGTTTCAAATTGAATCGATAGAAGGTAAATTAAAGTTTAGTCAAAACCGACTAAAAGACGATCATAAGGCAGTGCTGGATCATCTGAGTGGCAGCGACATACAAGATGATAGGAAACTTGCTGCGCTAGCAAAGCACGCACTAATCAAAAAATAAGAGCACAGCTATTTGGTTTTAATTATGCTCACTAAAGCTCGTTGCTACTCGGCGAATAATTTTAGGAGGCTCTGTACCCTCATGATATTTAAAACGTTCTTCTTGCAGATTTAAATCATTGGTTGTAAAGCGATCAAAACGTCGCAAATAATCAGCCCAAGTCTCAAAGACAAAGTTTTCTACCATCATGCCTGCTTTTTCGGCATCTTCAAACATGCTCCAAGACATAGCCCCTTGCCGTAAGCGAGCGTCTCTAGAGCGTTGCATTACCTCCTTGAAGGCTGGCAAAAACACTTCAGCAATCTTATACTCAACAGAGATCATGACCGGACCAGCCTGAAGATCAATATCACGATCAGGGATTGGATGCTCCACAGGGCATACTGGAGTCATATCCTCTTCAAGGCCTCCTTCAATCTTAAGATGCTTGGTAAATAAAACTGCAATAATCCCAAAAACAGAGCCACAGATGACGCTAAAGGTCACACTGGAATACGAAGTTATCGTACCAAAGATAGCAGCGCCAATAGCACTTCCACCCATGAGTGACATTTGGAATATGGACATACCCCTTGCTCTTATCCAACTAGGAAGTGCAAGTTGCGCAGAAATCGACAGTGAGTTTGCCGTCAAAATCCAAAAGCCGCCACTAAACATCATCATGATGGAGGCCATCCATAAGGACGGCGCAAGAACTACACCGATGGAGGTTAATGCTTGCAAAATCTGACTTAAGGGAACCAATTGATTTCTATCGAAACTATGACGAATGCGAGGTAATTGTGAAGCGGCAATAATCGCACCAAAGCCAAGACAAGACAACAAGATCGTAAACGTTCTAGCATCGCCATTAAAGTGATCTTTGGCGATGACCGGCAATAATGCCATGAGTGCGGAAGATTGCACAAAAAAGATAAAGACGCGCAAAAGGACCGCTTTCATGCGTGCCGATGATTTAACGTATTGAATCCCTACACGGATAGCACCCAAGAATCGCTCACCTGGCAAAGGAGAAACATTCGACGTATATTTCCAGCGCCAAATGAGAACGGTGCATCCCAAAGATAAAACCATATTGAGAGCAAAAACATACTCAGTACCAGCACTCGCGATTAATGCTCCAGCTATAAGGGGGCCTATGATTCTTGAAGCATTCATCGCCACACCATTTAAGGCGAGAGCAGAGGGTAGCTGTTCGCGAACTACAAGATCTGGAACGATTGCAGCAAATACCGGCCAACGCATGGCAAGACCAATACCATTGGTAAAAGTTAAAAAGAGTAACAGGGGTGCATTGAGAGAGTTTGTAAACGTCATAAAACACAGAACGGCGGCATTAAAGGCAATCCACAACTGTGTCGCTATAAAATATTTTTTACGGTTTAAGATGTCAGCAAAGGCGCCGCTGGGAAGACCAAGTAAAAAAACCGGCAAATTAGACGCTGTCTGAATTAATGCAATCAAGGTTGGCGATGAAGATAGACTCGTCATCATCCAAGATGCAGCCACATCATTCATCCACATACAGATATTGGATGTCATCCAGGCTAGCCAAAGCATCGCAAACACCCGATTCCTCATGGGTGCCCACCAAGCTTCTTCTCTTGAGATGGTCAAGGATGATCGATTGAATATCATAGATTTAACCATTTTACTTCTGATATCAAAAAACAGCTTAAATCATTCGATGATTCGATCAACATTTTTATATGTTTAACCGACTAGAAGTTAGGTAGAATCATCTTATTTGACTGAGGTCTTTCATGAAGCAACAAAATCTCATTACCTATAGTGCAATTGAGTTGTCACAACTGATACATGAGCGG
>CANFUO010000132.1 GCA_947450225.1 Burkholderiaceae bacterium
ATTTCTGATGACAAAGGTTTACCTTATTCTGTCTCTTATCATTAATTTATTTGTAATGACTAATTTAACACTTTCACTCGGGGTTCAACAAAGTTTTACCCTAGGTATTTCCCCTTATATCGGTTGAGTATGAGTCATCTTTGCAAATCTGATAACAGGTGATCTAGAGCAGGAAAGAAGTTCATAGGGTACCTCCCCACGACCTGCTAAACGCATATGCTTTAGGTCAAATGCGTCTTTACAGGAAAACGTTACGCCCCAAAGTGGAGTGAATCACTTCAATCGTTTTGATCGATGCTCAAAAACTCATCACTTTTGGTTATCAAAATAATGAATCTCTAAAAGTAAGCAGCCTTTTTCTGACTTGAATGGGCCATGGGGAGTTCCTGGCGGACGACAGGCATAAGTTCCAGGCTCAAACGAGATGCCACCATTGCCATTGACGTCGTTACCAACGGTTAAATCACCACTCACCAAATAAACCTCTTCCCAGTATTCATGGACAAATGGTGCCGTTGTGTACTCTCCAGGCGCGAACCGAAGATGACGCGTTCTTGAGCCAGTACCATTCTTTTCATCTAACTTACCAGCTAATATTTTTTGCTGGATCCCTGCTGGATAGCCATGAGGTACTTCCCAACCCGTGTCTAAATCTACTTTATGAAATTCTTTCCATTCTTTATCGAGTGCCATCTCTATCTCCTTGAGTTAATCAACTATATCTAGTATTTGTGTTCGATACGCATGACGTATCGATAAGTTTGTCACCGGATCAAATAATTCCATTTCAAATAGCTCTCCACCACCGATTTGTCCAAGTACGGAGTGCGTTCCACAAAACATCGCAGTCCCTACGGGCAGCAATGAAGAACCAGTATATTGAGAGATTAAATCCTGTGGGGTAAGCATGCGCGCTAAAGCACCTTCTTGATATAACTCACGGTGCCCATTTCTCGTCACCCATGAGCGTGTAACCAGTTGATCCCAGTGATCTTTGACAGAATCTAATGACCACACCTCTGAAGAAATCGGCTTCGGACACATTTGTTTGGATACGGTAACGCCATAAGCTTCAACTTTACGATCTGTATGATCGGAACCCAAACCTACAAATAATCCGGTCGGCAAAGAAAAAATGACATACTCAACTTCACCACTCGAATCAGGACCACAGAACTGAAACTCTGATTTTGTGGAGAGTAAATATTCTGCAACACGGTAAAAGCAAGGTACTGTTTTAGGACGCGCTACACCGATTGCTTCTAATTCTTTTATGTGGTGCTCAACCGCTTCTCGGTTCCGCCCTGTCCAACCAGCAATCACTAGTTGTTCAATATTAGACTGGAACAAATTAGTACCGCACTTCAAATTAATCAAAGCCATCAAATCTCCCTTTCTTGACTAGTCAATCACTGGTTCAAGTATTTTATTTTTTTTCTTTTCTGGTAAACCATATCCCGCCATGAACTGATCCACGATATCTAAGGAACGCTGCCAGTTGTAATTACGATACGAGTGGCCACGCGAAACCATATTAGAACCAGAATAAAACATCTCGTATTGTAAATGACGTGAACCAAACTCTGAACCAATGGCATCCCATGCCAGCTTAAAGAGTTTGACGCGCCCAGTACTGTTTGTCACAGGCGAGGTTTGCGTTTGAGAAATCAGGTTCGCCATTTCTGCATTGGAAAAGTCATTCACCGAGGAAGGCACCATAATTAATCCCCCGCCAGATAATTCTCTAATACTTTGTAAAAATTTTGGATAGAGCTGCTGTGTAAGGACATTAGCTGCATATAAACGCGTCGGGTTCGGGATAAAGTACTCTCCCCTTTGCGAACCAGATACTTCCATAGCCTCTACTAAACCTTCAACCATCGATACCTCTGCCGCCATTTGCCCAAGAATCTCAACCACCGGCGGAAAATCAATAATACCGTTGGTCTCTGCAATCCGTCTGGCGACACCTAACAAGAAACGCATCTTGACCGTGAACCTGATCTGACATTGATAATTTTGATAGACGTGTGCTGGGGTGGCATGCCACTGCGAAGATATCATTTGCACATTTTTATGTATAAATACACGGTCCCATGGGATTTTGACTTGATCAAAATAGAGCACCGCATCATTCTCATCAAAACGGCTCGATAAAGGATTATCAAAGGTAGAAACACTCGACAACTCATAGGACTTCCGGGACAACATCTTTACACCCTTCGTTGCCAGCGGAATAGCTGCACTAAACGCTAAATTCTCCTCACCAGGTCGCAGGGGTTGTATGCAAGAAATAAATACTTCATTGGCTAAGGTACACCCAGTTCCTAACATCTTGGCACCATGAATCGTAATGCCATAAGCATCTTCATCAACAATTGAAGCAATCAAGTTTTGCGCTTGATCACCAGCGGCCTTACTCTTATCGGCTTGCGGATTAATAATCACATACGTTAAATACAAATCATTGTCACGCGCATAATGAAAGTAATCCGTTAACGCATTGGCGCCGCGCTCATCGCTTTGGCGAAAGACATCCATCCCCATATACATCCCACTTAATGCTGAAGCAACGTGATCTGGAGACCTTCCTAAAAAACCACAAGACAACTCTGACCAGGCTTCTAATGCCCTACGTCTTGTAATTAAATCCGCTAAATTTTTTGGTAACTGCCAAGCACGATTAACGTTAGCTCCTGTAGTCGGTGACTTAAATGTCATTAACTCTTGATGCTTTGGGTTTGCCTGAAAATCGTATAAGCTAGCAATCGATTTAACCGACTCCTTAAATGCAGAATGCGTAGTGTGATTCTTCACTAGCTCACCATCAAGAAAGATCTCCCGCTTGTCTTTTAAACTCGCTAAGTGCTGTTTGCCGTCTTTAACCATAAAATCTTCCTCTCAATATCTTTGCTATTTTTTAATGAACGAACATACGCTTTTTGATAAGGGCATAAACGCATCTTTACCTGGAATGGTACGCACGACTTTATAGTAGTCCCAAGGTGTCGTAGCCTCTGTAGGACTTTTTACTTGCACTAAATACATATCATGAATCATTCTGCCATCTTCACGGATATAGCCATTTTTAGCAAAAAAATCATTGATAGGCATAGACTTCATTTTTGCCATCACCAGCTCGGTATCGGCAGTCCCTGTGGCTTTAATCGCCTGCAGATAATGCATCATTGATGAGTAAACGCCCGCATGAACCATCGTTGGCATCCGTTTATGTTTTTCAAAAAAACGTCGTGACCAGGCTCTTGTTTGATCGTTTAAATCCCAATAAAATCCGGTTGTCAACAGCATTCCTTGCGCCTTTTTCAGACCAACACTATGGATATCCGAGATAAAGACATGCAGGCCTGCAATCGTTTGCTTGCCGCTATTGAGTATGCCGAATTCATAGGCTTGATTGACTGCCATGGTTGTATCACCACCGGCATTGGCTAGAGCAATCACTTGGGCATTAGACGATTGCGCTTTGAGTAAAAAGGATGACATGTCTGATGAATTCGTGGGATGCTTAATTGACCCTACCACCTGCCCACCGCCAGCTAATATAGCGTCTGAAGCATCTTTTTCTAAAGAAGCACCCAGGGCATAATCGACCGTTAAAAAATACCAAGACTTGAGATTCTTTTGCATCAAAGCATTCACTGTATTGGACGTTAATGCATAGGTATCGTATGTATAGTGAACCGTATTACGAGAACAATTTTCATTCGTGAGTCTGGTCGTACCACCACCAGAGATGAGCACGATTTTATTTTTTTGTTTTGCCACGTCCGCCACGGCCAGTGCAACGCCAGACGGTAATAAATCAACAATGGCATTAACCTTGTCTTCATCAAACCACTCTCGTGCTTTAGCAGAAGCGACGTCCGGCTTATTTTGATGGTCTGAAGTAACTAACTGTATTGGCTTACCTAGTACCGAGCCCCCAAAATCTTCAATCGCCATTTGAGCAGCAATCACTGATCCGCGACCACCAATGTCAGAAAATAACGACGACATATCCGTCATCACACCAATTTTGACTGGGTCTTTATTCCCTTGAGCCATTGCAATACTCATCATGTTCAAGCCGATTAAAAACACGATAAGTTTAGGACGAATTCTTGTACGCATGGTTTCTCCTCAAAATTAGTTAAGTAACTATAGTTTTTTTAATATAACCCACAAATAGAATAAAAAAAATACCTTTTTATGGGTGTTTCTACCTAGATTGAGCGCGGCAGTGTAAATCTATATCCGAGTAAAATAGCTATTTGTAGATTTCGAAAGCTTAGATTGAAAAAACTCTTTAATTCGCCTCTTACTATCTCTAAAAAAGAGTTATTAGATGTCTCAGGAACAACGGATAAGAAATTCCGGCAATTTTTATATGATTTATCCCTTATTGCTGCGCAACTTGAAGTGGCTAGAGGCTATTTGGCAAGTCAACTCGGGGTTTCTGCCCCACAATACAATATTCTGATGGTGATAGCCCAATATCAGCATCTAGAAGGCATTAGCCTGAGTGAGGTAGCAAAACACTTGCACGTGTCTATTGCCCACATCACCAACGAAATTAAAAAACTGAATCAATTGGGTTGGGTTGAGATTCATGTTAACCCCCAAGATCGTCGAGCTCGTCTTGTAAAAATTCATACGCGTGTAGAAAAACAATTTATCCAACTGGGTAATTATCAAAGAAGTACTAATAACTCCCTATTCGCCAATCTATCTAAAACAGAATTTCAACAAATGCGACGCATTTTGACAAAACTCATTGACGATTTTGCAAGTACGATTGAAAAACTTTGAACTGATCTCTCCTACTTCACTAACAAAAAGCATCCAAGTTCTGAGGATTTGTATAGAATCATTGCTATAACTAATTATATAAAAAAATGAGGGGACAACTATGCAAGGTAATTTTTTACATCTGACTTTCAAGTCCATCAGCTGTATCTTTGCGATGATGCTTTCTTGTACGGTTGTTTCTCAGGAAAAATTTCCGACCAAACCCATCACTTTTATCGTCCCCATTGAAGCAGGTTCTGATGGAGACGTTTTAGGCCGCGCAGTAATGGATCGTGTCTCGCGGATTCTTGGTCAACCTGTGATTGTTCTCAATCGACCAGGTGCCGGAAGCTCTATTGGTTATCGTGAACTCCATCAATCGAAAGCAGATGGCTATACCCTTGGG
>CANFUO010000133.1 GCA_947450225.1 Burkholderiaceae bacterium
ATCTCTCGGGCTAATTCCGCGGTGATTGCCGCTGCATTGACAATTTTCTTGATGTTAAATTGTTGACAAACGCGATCTAAGTCTTTTGCGCTTCTCACATCTCCTTGCACCCACTCAAAGTTAGGCTGATGCTTTTCTAATGATTTTAAGATGCCCTCATTTGGGGCATCGTTGGACATTAAAATGCACGGAAAATTTAAATGAGAGTAATATTCTCTTAGGTTTAACCCTATAAAACCTAAGCCGCCTGTTACCAAAATTGTCATTTTATTTTATATTTATTTTAAAAAAGCCTGGAATCAAAAAAAACACTTGTCTACAAATATTAAATCAAATAAAGTAGGTGTAGGCAATAATTGTAATTACAAAACGCAACTGTGGAGATGATATGTTTAAGAGTTTGAAACTAATAGTAAAGCTATCGCCAATATTCATTCTGGGGGCATTAGGGTTTACCACTAATTCCTTCGCCCAAGAAAAAGTGATCCGAATTGGACTTTTATATCCGATTTCAGGGCCTGGTTCTTATTTTGGTGTCATGGGCCGTGAAGGTACTGATCTTGCAATTGAGCAACTGAATAAAACTGGTGTCAAAGGTTATAAGTTTGTCGTTGATTATAATGACTCACAGTGCTCTCCCTTGGCTGCAACAAATGTGGTGAAGAAAACTTTAGAAAACTTCAAGCCCCATATCGTTGTTGGTGAAGAATGTTCTGATGCAACCTTGGCCGTTGCTCCAATCTTAGAAGAGGCAAAAGTGCCCCTTCTCAACGCCGGCTCTGCAACTATGAAGTTAACTGAGTCTGGTTATAAATATGCCTTCAGAATCTTCCCAAATGCACGTCAGCAAACAGATAGTCTTGCTGTAAATGCCTATAGAAAAATGAATGCAAAAACTGCCGTGCTTTTGTATGAAAAAACCAATGCAGGTATTGATATTTCTGATACGTTTGAAAGAACGTTTACCTTGTTGGGCGGTAAAGTGGTAGCTCGTATTGATTTTGCGCGCGATGTCAATGACTTTACTTCTATTGCAACCCGCATTGCTTCTCTTGGTCCGGTAGATGTTCTGTTAACTTCTGCCCTCGAAGGTCAAACTGTGAAACTTGCGCAAGCCTTAGCTCAAGCTGGAATCACTAAGGGTGGTGGTGGTAAAGCCGTACAAATTGGAACGATTTGGTTGCCTTGGGGATTTGATCAAAAAGCAGGTAAGGCCTCTGTAGGTTATACAAGAATTGCGCAATTTGATCCAAGTGAGCCACGTCCTATGGTGCAGAATTTCGTAAAAGCTTACAAAGCTAAATACGGTGCTGATAAGGTTCCAACACATATCAATGCGCATGCCTATGACACGATTATGATCATTGCTGAAGCAGTTCGTAAGGGCGCTACAGATTCAGAATCGATTAGAAACGAAATGCTGAAGATGAAAGATGTCGAAGTAACTACCGGAAAAATCACTTTCGGTCCAGACGGACAAAATCAGAATATGTCTGTGATTCACTATGTCGAAACTCAACCTGATCTCAGTTGGAAATCCCTCAACTGGTAATTGTGGATAGTGGGACTTCAAGAATAATGCCCAGTCAAGATAAGTGACTGGGCATTTTTTCAAATATTAACTTTACTTGGTTTATAGAACAGAGGCTTTATGTCGGATTTAGCAAGTTTAATCATCCAACAATCCATCAATGGTGTTGTGATGGGCTGTTTATATGTCATGGTCGCTTTAGGCTTGACCTTGATTTATGGGGTGATGAACCAAATTAATTTTGCCCATGCGGATTTTGTAACGCTTGGCGCTTTTGCTTCGTATTTTTTTGTGCAATGGATGGGCGGCGGATACCTCTTGAGTATCGGTGTTGCTTTTATTGCTGGAGGAATTCTCGGATATCTCATTAACTTAATGATCTTCGCCCCTCTTCGCGATAGGGGTGATGAATTACGGCCTTTGATTGCTACGATTGGCGCGTCTATTTTGATAGAAAATGGCTCACTCGTAGTGTTTGGACCAATCCCGTATCAATATGACACTCCCTATGCTGAGACCATTCGTATTGGCAAAATTTTCTTTACTGAGCAGAGTTTGTTCGTTGTCGTTGTGGCTTCAGCTGCAATCGCCGGACTGTACGCTTTCATGAAATTCACTTTTACGGGTAAAGCCCTTCGCGCTATTTCTCAAGACCGTGAAACAGCTGGCTTGATGGGTATTAATCAAGCATTTTTAATTATGCTCACGATTGTGATTGCTTCAGCATTGGCTGGCATGGCTGGAGCGCTGCTAGGACCAATTCTAGTGTTAACGCCGTTTGCTGGTGCCTCTGTGGTGGTTAAGGCTTTTGCCATTGTGATTATCGGTGGATTTGGCAATATGGAAGGGACGATCATCGCCGGATTATTGGTTGGTCTAATAGAGGCCTTTACAACCCAATATTTAGGCTCAGGTGTGATTGACTTAGTTGTGTTTGGATTGTTACTTGTTATGTTGCTCGTCAAACCGACAGGTTTGATTGCTGAAAAGAAAGAAGAAAATGTCTGATCATCTGCATAAAAAATCTTCCTTTCCGCGCTGGATCTGGTACGCCCTTGTGATCCTGGCCATTGCGGGCTTACCCATTTTGGTTGGTGGTTCAGCATATTGGAAAAGTATTTTAATTTCCATTTCTCTCAATGTTATGCTCGCCATGTCCTTAAACTTGATTCTTGGGTATACGGGACAATTACATTTAGGGCACTCTGGATTTTTTGGGGTTGGGGCTTATGCCACGACCCTTCTCATCCAAAAAGCAGGTCTTAACTTTTGGGTTGCGATGGTCGCAAGCTCAATGTTAGCGGGTTGTATAGGGATTTTATTGGCGTTTTTTGCAACGCGCTTAAAGGGTCATTACCTAGCCATTGCTTCCATGGCCTTTGCCGTTATTTTGCATCAAATACTACTGAATTGGGATAGCATGACTGCCGGCCCTCTAGGGCTTTATGGTATCGCCCCACCTCCAGCAATCACCATTTTTGGCAATGTCATTAAATTTAGTAATCAGGTTAATTTATTTTATTTGGTTTCTGCCATAGCAGTTTTGGTATTTATTTTTCTTGATAATATTTTGCGCTCTCCCATTGGCGAAACCCTCAGGGCAGTTCGAGAGGATGAGGTATCTGCCGCTTCTTTAGGTATCAATACTAAATTATGGAAAATATTTTCCTTTGGTGTTGGCGCTTCAATTGCTGGATTAGCGGGCTCTTTTTATCCAAGCTTTGTTGGAACTTTGGTACCTGATTCTTTTTCTGTGGTGGAATCATTTACCTACCTTGCAATGGTCATTGTTGGTGGCATGGGTACCATGATAGGCCCTGTGATTGGCGCAATTGTCTTGACACTTTTACCTGAGGTTCTTCGGAGTATTGGTGATGCCCGTTTGTTGGTCTACGGCGTGACTTTAACGCTCGTCATTTTATTTATGCCTGGCGGTATTGTGCAAGGCTTAAAAGCTCTTCAACCCAAAAAGTCGTCTACACCGGTTTAAATTATGTCTGAAATTATTCTTGAAGTCGAAGGTCTTTGTAAGTACTTTGGTGGTGTAAAAGCTGTGGACGGTATTCAATTAAAAATACCTGAGCATAAGATACAAGCCATCATCGGTCCTAATGGTGCTGGTAAATCTACTACACTAAACTTACTATCCGGCACCTATTTTCCAACTGCTGGAAATATTAAATTTCGTGGTAAAGATGTAAGCTCCCTCGCTCTGCATCAACGGGTCCATCTTGGAATTGCAAGAACGTTCCAAAAAATTCGCTTGTTTAAGCAACTATCCGTTTTAGATAATGTGATTGCTGGTTTTCATATTCATCACAAAATACCTTTTTGGGAATATATTATTCCAGCTGGTGCCTTTAAAAAAGATCGGCAAGATTGTCAAAAAGAAGCAATGGACCTTCTTGAGTTCGTGGGACTTGCTCATCGTGCAAATGACCGCGCTGGCTCTCTTGCATATGGTCAGCAACGATTGCTCGAAATCGCCCGTGCACTTGCAACTCGCCCGCAATTATTTATGTTAGATGAGCCTGCTGCAGGTCTAAATGATACTGAAGTGCAATTTCTGATGGATCGTCTGATTAGTCTTAAAAATCAAGGGATGACTATTGTCGTGGTTGAACATAATATGAAGCTAGTGATGAACGTTGCAGATCAAATTTTTGTCATGGATCATGGTGAATATTTGTTTGATGGTGTCCCTTCTGAGGTCCAATCAAATCCTAAGGTAATCGCTGCTTATTTAGGCGCTGATATTGAGGTGGATCATGAGTAAATTGATTGAAGCTATTGACTTAGAAATTGCTTATGGTGATGTCGCCGCTTGTAAAAATATTAATTTTCATGTGGATCAAGGTGAGATTGTTACTCTTATTGGCTCAAATGGTGCTGGGAAATCAACGACGATGCGCGCTGTTGCAGGTGCCATGTTTGCTCGCAAAGGTAAGATTGTCTTTGATGGAAAAGATATTACGAGAATGCCCTCTTTTGAACGTAATCAATTAGGGATCGCTTTAGTTCCAGAGGGTCGTCATGTTTTTCCGTATCTAACTGTCATGGAAAATCTAGAGATGGGTGGCTATAAGTTTCGTAATGACCGCGCTAAATTTAATTCTTTGATTGAAAAAATGGTCACGATGTTTCCTAAGCTCAAATCAAGGGCTAAACAGAATGCTGGTACTTTGTCAGGCGGCGAACAACAGATGTTAGTGATTGGGCGCGCTCTTATGTCTGAGCCACGACTGCTCTGTATGGATGAGCCTTCTCTGGGTCTGGCCCCAATTATTGTGCAAGATATTTTTAAAACTATTCGACAAATTAATGCTGAAGGTACAACCGTACTGTTGGTCGAACAAAATGCGCGTTATGCCCTTTCTACTGCTTCAAGGGCCTATGTTTTACAGACAGGGCAAATCTTGATGAGCGGCCCTAGTAGTGAGTTAATCAATAATTCAAAAATAAAAGAAGCTTACCTCGGTAGTTAATACATTCTTCACAGG
>CANFUO010000134.1 GCA_947450225.1 Burkholderiaceae bacterium
AGGCCAGCGCCTGTAGCAATACTATTTCCCAGCAAAGCTACAGCGGCGTTTCCAGCCCCCAATGTGTCTCCCATCAAGCCAGAACCAGCGACGATTGCTAGAAGTAAAGCCGTACCGACAAATTCGGCGAGATAAGTTCTCATGCTTTGGTATGAATCTCTTTTAGACTCAATGAGTCTAAGCTATCTAACGGCATAGCGGCCAAGATATCAATACGCTTTTTCAAACCAATCATGACATCTCTAAATGCTCTTTTCTTTTGCTCATCACTACCTTGAACTTGGGATGGGTCTGGAAAACCCCAGTGGGCAGTGGCTGGATTACCAGGCCAATAGGGGCATTGCTCGCCAGCAGCATTGTCACAAACTGTAATTATAAAATCCATTTTGGGCGCATCAGGCAAACCAAAGTCATCCCAACTCTTACTTCTTAGTTTGGATTGATCGTAACCCATTTCCATGGTCAATTCTGCGGCGAATGGATTGACAGAAGTTCCTGGTGTAGAGCCTGCGGAATAACCAACAAATAATCCTCTAGGATGAGTTGATGCTAACGCTTCCCCCAAGATTGAACGTGCAGAGTTATGGGTACATAAAAATAGTATGTTGTATTGTTTCATTTGGCTTTGGCTTTCTTAAGGGGTTTAGCTGGCATACATGATTTACCGCCACAGCAGTTATCTAATAAAAATTCGCTTAATCTTTGAACATGAAAAGCGTTAGGGCGGTAGATCATATTTCGACCTTGACGCTCTACTAACAACAATTCTGCATCGACCAAATCTTTTAAGTGAAAACTCAGTGTCGCATTAGGAATACCTAGTATTTCTATAATTTGACTCGGCGTTAGTCCAACATCTCCCCGCTGAACAATGAGGCGAAATACATTAAGACGGGTTTCTTGACCCAGTGCAAGGAAAGCGGAGATTGCGTTAGCGTTTTTCATATTTCCAATTATATGGAAATATATTTCACTTTTATGAAATCTCGTGTCTAATGGATAAATTAAGTTATATTTCTCTATTTCAATGAATATTCACCTATGACCGACCTTGTCAATATCGATAAAGAACTCTTTCTTAAGCCAAGTCTTGAAAAAATTCAAAGCCAGTCTTTCCAAAGTCATCCGCCAAAGATATTGCTTTTATATGGATCTCTTAGAGAGAGATCATTTAGTCGCCTTTTAGCTGAGGAAGCTGAAAGAATACTAAAAGCAATGGGCTGTGATACTAAGTTTTTTAATCCTACCGAACTGCCACAGGTAGACGATGCCCCTGAAACACATCCCAAAGTTGTCGAACTTAGAAGACTTGTACAGTGGTCGGAAGGAATGGTTTGGAGTAGTCCCGAGCGTCATGGTGCGATGACAGGACTGATGAAATCTCAAATCGACTGGATTCCTCTGAGTATCGGTGCTGTAAGACCTTCCCAAGGAAAAACTCTGGCTTTATTACAAGTAAGCGGCGGTTCACAATCTTTTAATGCCGTTAACCAAATGAGGCTCTTGGGTAGATGGATGCGGATGATTACTATCCCAAATCAATCCTCAGTTCCCAAAGCATTTTTAGAATTTGATGACAACAATAGAATGAAACCTTCGGCCAATTACGATCGGGTAGTAGATGTGATGGAAGAATTAGTTAAATTCACTTTGCTAACTAGGTCAGTTACGCCCTATCTTACCGATCGATACAGTGAGCGAAAAGAGAGTGCCGAGGAACTATCGAAGAGAGTTAACCAAAGGTCAATTTAATTTTTATGTCTTTATAAACTGCATCGGTAGAGACTTAGGATTCCTAACTCGATATTTAGCCGGTCCTTAAATAGTCATTTCATCACACTGTGATCACGCGCTTGGCTCGGTGAGGTCAACATTAGATGATTCGATGCACTGACTTATACCGTCCAAAGGCCTTCACGCTCAACAAAGCGTGTAACCTTACCATCTTCTTTATCCTCTTTCTTTAGATCACGTTCAGTGAATCGAAAAAGAAGTGCCGTTTCACTAATACAGCGGGTATCGTGAATGTCCCCAGGTAGATAAACCATTGCTTGTCCAGATTTCACTAGCGTTGAATTTCTTTTTACAAGTTGAATCCTACCTTCTTGATCTTCAATCCGAGCATAGCTCCTCATTTCAATTTCGCCACTTTGTACTACGTAAATAACCCACGATCTTCCATGGTCATGGGGCGGGCGGTACAGACCGATTGTTTCGGTATGCGCCAAAAGCACAAATCCAAAAACTGGGTCACGATACAACTCCTCATAAGGTGATGCATTCTTGTGCAAGGACGCTAACCAAACTTCATCTGGTGAAGTACTAGCTAGAGCCTCAAGGTGAGCTTGGCTGCTAGCCACCACTGCCGAAGAAAGAGGTCCCCATGAGGTTTTCATATCTTGGATAAAAAAGTCTAATGAATTGCCAGTCATGATGTGCGTTCTCAGAAAAATCATTCAGTATACATTCATGTCTACGATTATTCGCCTAGATCATCACTCTAAATAATGCTTACCTACTGCTTCTTTTTTCGATTAGTAATTTCGTTATTAATTGCCTCACGCATAGATTTATCTGGTGAAGACCATCGGCCTCCTGATTTATTCACCATATAATTTAAGGCTTCCGCAAATTGCTCAACTGTCAGCTCTTCCTTGCCACCTCTTGGTGGCATTGCTCTTACGCCAACATAGCCGTGCGCGGTAATGATGACCTGCCCCTCGCTAATTAGTTTTTTCCAAGCATGTTGATCGCCAAGCTTTGGGGCACTTCCAACTCCGGAATCATGACATGTAGAGCAGACTTCTTTATAGATATGCGAGCCACTATCAATCTTTTCAACTGCAAAAACTGGCCTTAAAAATGCCATTACCAAAGTTAACAATAGAGCAGATTGATTCTTCATCTAACTTGCTTTCTTAAGGTGGTAAAGATTATTGTGTTAAAGCCGGCAAAGATCCACTAATCACTAGATAAAATATATAAGCCCAGATGAGTGCCAAACCAATACCAACAAAGTACATTGGAAACTTAATCTCTTGATTAATAGTGCCCAGCTTTTTACCTGTAACCATAGAACGAATTAGATTTTCTTTTTGTATAAAACTCATGATGATTGCGGCCGCGATATGAATCATAACAACAGCCATTGCAAGACTGGCAACCGCATCATGCACATCACCTATGAAATCTCCAAAATACTCTTTAACGCCCCAATAACCGGTTAAGCCGATAATTAGGATCAAGATCATCAATGAGATCATCGCTAAAGCACCTGCGGGATTATGCCCAAGTCCAAGATGCTGATTGCCCGTTAATAATGCCTTGATATGGCGAATAGTTTCTAAGGGCCCTTTTATGAACTGGCTAAATCGGGCATACCTAGTACCAACGACTCCCCAAGCAATTCTAAAGAGTACAAGGGCACAAGCTGAATATCCAAACGCATAGTGAATCATTTGCTGAGCTTCACTCTCTGAGGTGAGCCAAGCGCCTGCAAATGAAATAACCAAGAGCCAATGAAAGACTCTGACAGGAAAATCCCAAATGAGAACAGATTGCTTTTGATTAGAGGTATTCATTTTGATGGTATCCGAATATTATTTTCACTAAAGCCGCCATTAGCCGCATCTGTATGACAAACCGAACAGTTGGCTGGACCTTTTATCGCATCTCTTTTCCATACATCAGCCCTAACTTCATCATGTTCGCGAATAAACCACGCACTCTTAGTAATGCGATTCTCTGGGGCAAAGCTCGAATATTTTTCCTTGGTAGCCGCATTTTTAATCAACCATTGAGTAATTTCAGTTTGTGTTTTTGCATCAATGCTCGCATCTACACCAAAGTGCTTATCAAGACCAGCCAAAATATTCTGCCAATTCTTCTGGCCTAACAATCCTGGCGGATATGCCATGTGGCAACTGGCACACTCAACCTCATAAGACTTAGGTGCTTTTGATGGCGTACTCATCTTTGCGGCAGAAACTGGCATTGCTAATAAAATTAATAATGGTAAGAGAAAGTAAGTTTTCATAAACACCTCATTTAACTATCATTAACCAAGAGAGCACATCTGCTTTTTCTTGATTGGTACATTCGCGCGCTAAGACATCATTGCAATTACGCTTAAACCATTTTTCAACCTTGGCTTGATCAGTAAATCGCTCGATATTTATATTAGGCGACAAAGGCTTAATCACTTTGCCAGTAACAATATGCTTGGTGTCGTGATTGGGAGGGTTCTCATGACATGAAGCACAGCTCCATTCTTTGCCATGCTTGGTATTAAAGAATTGTTCGCCACGGGTCATAGATCCCTTACCTGACATAACCTCATATCCCTTTAATAATTCATTAGGGGTCGCAGAAAAAACCATCTTCATAGAACTTAACAATAGTAAACCTAACATTTTTTTTCGAATCATGTAGTGCCTCGCAAAAGTATTTTGTGAGTATGCCCTCTACCAGTAACTTGCGCCGATTTATAAAACATTAAAGCTTATTTATTTGATATAGATCAAACATAGTCTACAAATTCGTCAATCCATGCATTTAGTATTTGCTAATCGTCGATTACACACCTAGACTGAAACTAACTATTTTTAATAGGGCTTTTTTATGAAAAAGGAACTCCCATGAAAGTACTTCTCCCAATTGATGGGTCTAAGTCGTCTCTCAATGCCGCAAAGTATGTTGCCAAAATGGCCAAAAACTCACGTAGTCCAACCATTGTTACCTTAATTAATGTCCATGATGATTCCGGACTTGGGTATGTAAAGAAGTTCATTGACAAAAGTGTTGTCGATGATTACTTACGTGAATTAAGTGAAAAAGAACTAAAGGCCGCACAAAAAGTTTTGGATATGGCTCGCGTTAAACACAACATGGTAATTAAACGTGGGCATGTTGCTGATGAGATCATGGCACTTGCAAATAAAGATAAGGTTGATTTGATTGTCATGGGCGC
>CANFUO010000135.1 GCA_947450225.1 Burkholderiaceae bacterium
GATTTTTCTTAAGAAGTGAATCGCATGAAGTTATATTACATAGCAAGCTACCCGTATTAGTTTTGAGTGCTTAATTGATTGATGCGCGGAGTGGTCAGAAGATCAAAATAAGACAAGATGCTTAAACATGAGCATCTTGTCTTTACTCCAATTAGAGTGGACCTAAGTTGGTAGGTTCGTCTTCAATATGATTACTTAAAATACCAATTTTTTCAATTTCAACTTCTGCAATATCACCAGGTTTCATGAAGATGGGAGGGGTTCTTGCAAAACCAACGCCACCCATGGTGCCTGTTGCGATCAAATCACCAGGTTGTAAGGTCGTCCATTCAGTAATATATTCGATCGTGGCTTCAATGGAGTGAATCATTTGCGAAGTATTTGCTTTTTGCATGACTTGACCATTGAGTCTCATTTCAATATTGAGATTCATCGGATCAGGGATTTCGTCAGCAGTAACTAGCCATGGGCCATTAGCGCCAGTCTTTTCAAAGTTTTTTCCAGGATTAATTTGGCTAGAATGGCGTTGATAATCCCTCAGACATGCTTCATTGAGACAGGCATATCCAAAAATATAACTTAAGGCTTTTTCCTTAGGCACGTAACGACCGGTTGGTTTACCAATGACCACTAACATCTCCGCTTCCCAGTCCAGCATATGAGAAACTTTCGGGCGTAGAATTGGTTTTTTATGCCCAGTTAAAGACTCAGGCCAGCGAGCAAAAATCATCGCGCGGTCAGGAGCTTTTCGATTACCGATGGCACGATTTGCCTCATCGACGTGATCGTGATAGTTAAGACCCACGCAAAATGTTTTTCCAGGATTCGGAATAACCGATAAAAGATCAAGGCTAGCGTAATCAAAATCGCCGACAGATTCTTGAATAATTGACTGTGCGACTGCTTGACCATCATTGGCAATGAAGCTGATGATGTCTGGGTAAGTGCCTCCCAATCGTGCGCTTAAATCAATGACTTTATCGCCTTTTAGAACACCATAATGATGTTTACCAGCATGCAAAAACGATACTAATTTCATAATAATTTCCTGTGGATGATGTTAATAAAATGTTTAATGGTTTGCCGAAATGCGTAATTGCATTTCTCTGCGCCAATCTTCTTGACTACTAAAGCTCGGATTATCTTTGATGAGATCTTCTGTAAGGGTATAAATTTGTTCGTTACTCAGAGATAGATCAAATGGTTTTCCATGGGGTTGTGATACGTGCCATGGAGTATCCATATAAATTTCGAGACCATTACCTTCTGGGTCATACGAATAGATTGACCAAGCATTACCATGCGTAATTGGGGTAATACTTGTGATGCCATTTTGGATTAATTTTTTTTCTATCCGACGCAGATCATCTAGTTCATCAACAAAAAAAGACATTTGAAAAACTACGCTAGGCCCACTTGCTGGGTCTTTACCATCAATGAGGACTATTTGATGATGAGCATCATTACTGCCACTCATAAAGACAATGTTACGGTTTCCAAGTCTTGGAACTTGACCACGGTCAGTAACAATGAGATCAAAAACAGATGTATAAAAAGATTCCATCTGTGCAATATTATCTACATAAATACCAAGATGTTTGAGTTGAGGAATTTTAGACATGTTAATCGACTTTCATGTTGACTGATTTTGCAATTGTTGAATATTTTTTAATATCATTGCGTACTTTATCGGTAAACTCTGTTGAATTGAGTGGCAGTGGATTACAGCCCATTTTTCCAAGATTGGTTTGTAAATTATCGTTACGTGCTACATCGGTCAGTACTTTATTATAAGCATCAATAATGTTGGGTGGTGTATTTGAAGAAGCGGCAATACCGTACCAAAAGCTTTCATTAAAGTCAGGTATTCCACCTTCAATTAAGGTTGGTACATTGGGAATTTGTTTCATACGATCAGCAGTCGTTACGCCCAGAGCTTTTAGTTTGCCAGCTTGCACCTGAGACAAGATAATAGCGGGTGTACCCACGTAAATAATAGAGTCTTGACCACTTAACACATGGGCTACTGCTGGACCTTCACCTTTGAAAGGTATATGCGTCATTTTGACACCAATTTTTGTATTAAGAATTTCAATCATCATATGTGAAAAAGAGCCGTTTCCACTAGAGGCACCAAAAACACTTTGGGGGTTAGACTTTAATGATGAAATTAGTTCTTTAAGATTGTTAGCCGGTACTTTGGAGCTAGCTATCATGACTAAAGGTACTTCACAAACGGCACCTAAAGCTTTTAAATCACGCAGTGGGTCATAGTTGATTTTGTCATAAACAGCAGGATTGATAGCCATCATCGAGGTAAATACCAAAATGAGATTGTAGCCATCAGCAGGAGCGTTCATGAGAACATCCATACCAACTCCACCATTAGTTCCAGGGCGATTATCCACAATCACAGGCTGACCTAATCTTTCCGACAAAGCTTGCCCAATGGTTCTTCCAATAGCATCAGCGCCACCACCTGCTACTTGAGGGATGATGAGTCGAACGGGTTTAGACGGGGACCAAGGGTTTGTTTGAGCAAAAACAAAATTGCATGCCATATAGCATAAACAAAAGAGGATAGCTTTAATTTTCATAACCAGTCTCACTTAGATTTTATTGTTTTTTAAAATGATTATTAAGTATTACACAATGTTTACCAATCAGTTTCTCTTCCTGGTGTTGCCGAGATATGATGAATGGTCAGATCTGCTCCTTGATGTTCTTCTTCAGGTGACATTTTTAAGCCTAGTGTGATTTTCAAAGCACCATATACAAGTGTTCCACCAAGGACTCCAACGAGAACACCCAAACCTGTACCAATAAGCTGCGCGGTAAAGGAAACTCCCCCGAGCCCACCTAAGGATGTTTGCCCGAAAATACCAGCTGCTAAGCCTCCCCAAACACCACACAGTCCATGCAAAGGCCAAACGCCTAAAACATCATCGATTTTCCATTGGTTTTGTTCGAGAGTAAAAAATCGAACAAAAAGAGCCCCTGCAATCAAACCAACAATTAAGGCTCCAATAGGATGCATGATGTCCGATCCAGCACAAACAGCAACGAGACCAGCTAAAGGACCGTTATAAGAAAAGCCAGGATCATTTTTTCCGACGACCCAAGCAGATAAAGTACCGCCCACCATTGCCATCAGTGAGTTAATGGCGACGAGACCACTAATCTTATCGATGGTTTGTGCGCTCATCACATTAAAGCCAAACCAACCAACAGCTAAAACCCAAGCGCCCAATGCCAAGAAAGGAATACTTGAAGGAGGGTGAGCAGAAACTTTCCCATCTTTTTTATAGCGACCATAACGGGCGCCTAATAGAATCACTGCAGGCAAAGCAATCCATCCGCCGACTGCGTGAACAACTACCGACCCTGCAAAATCATGGAACTCTGCACCGGAAATTGCTTTAATCCATGCTTGAATTCCATAATGTTGATTCCAGACAATCCCTTCGAAAAAAGGATACACAAAACCGACAATGATAAAAGTTGCAATCAGTTGTGGATTGAATTTAGCGCGTTCAGCGATTCCGCCAGAAACAATGGCAGGCACTGCGGCAGCAAAAGTTAATAAAAAGAAAAATTTGAGTAGCTCAAAGCCACTTTTTTGAACTAAAACTTCTGAGGTATCCCAAAAGTTGATGCCATAAGCGATGGCGTAACCAACAAAAAAATAAGCGATGGTTGAAACACTAAAGTCCAATAATATTTTAACGAGTGCATTGACTTGATTTTTATGTCTGACGGTTCCTAACTCGAGGAAGGCGAAGCCTGCATGCATTGCCAGCACCATAAGAGCACCAAGCATAATAAATAGCGAATCTATTGCAACTTTCACATTTTCCATATTTTCCCCTTAATATTTTTGTAGATAAATATTTATTTGTGTGTAAGTCTACTTGAAAAAAATATCAAGCAACACAAAAAGAATCAGGGTAAACCCTATGTCTTGATGTGGGGAGCTGAAGAGGAATAATTAGCGTGAAAATTTTTTGATAGAGAACATTGGAGCAATAGCTCCTTCTTGGACAGAAACGGCATAGATATTTTCTTTATCGAGAAAATAAATGGTGCCCCCATCAGGATTAGCCATATCTCCATAGTCAAGTAGGACTTGTTTAAATTTATCTGGAGAGACTTGGGTTAAGACACTTGCTGAATTCTGAATATCTTTTTTAAAGCCTTGATACTCACTCGCCGAAATATTTTTTTCAGCTAACCATCGATTGACATTATCCATGTCAGATTTTGCATACTGAAGTAAGTCTTGCTTGGAAATAAGGCCATCATAATAGGCTAGACAATTTTTATGTGCCGCTTTAGGTTTAGAGTTTGACCATCGGCAATTGTCAAAACTCGTAGGTGTAATAACGATTTTTTGATTACCGGATTGCCAAGTTCCTAGCCACCGCTCATTGATTGATTGAGCCTGCGAAGCAAAAGTGCAAAGGAATAAACATAAAGTTACTACACTTCTTAAAGTCATGGCTGTCATCCTTAAATAGTCATTCAAAATAATACTTGGTTAGCTTTACTTAAAAAGAAACCTTTACCTATCATGTTCTTGCAGGTCAAGCCTGTTTGTTTACTTTCACAAGTGATACCATTTTTAGTCCAAGTTGCGCCATAGGGGAGTTTAGGATAGCTTGGGTTAGCTAGCGTATCACCATGGCAGAGAATCGATGCCTTGCCCCTTGATTCGATAGCAAAAGCACCACCAAACTCCACAGGACAGCTTGCAGGTTTAAGTGGTCGTGGATTTGTTTGAGTCATTAGATCGCAGCGTATTGCACTGTCGATCATCTCGCAAAAAATATTCCCACTCGGGGTTTGGAAGGAGTCACTAGTCACCAAATTTTGGGAATGAGCATTTGGGATTAA
>CANFUO010000136.1 GCA_947450225.1 Burkholderiaceae bacterium
ATAAATAAATAAATGTTGGGGTGGATTAAATTAATTCATACCCATTAGAAAAATTATCATTTGCCAAGATATGCGATGAATTTAATACTGTGCTGAATTCAAATTTACAAAAAGGGAGACAGGATGGCAGAAATATTTGTCGCGCATTCGAAAGATTTAGTAGAGGGAAGCAAAGTTTTCTTTCAAGCAGATGTTGGGGAATTATGCCTTATCAAAGCAAACAATCTTTTTCATGCATTTTTAAATATATGTCCGCACCAGGGTGGTCCGGCATGTAATGGTTTGTTGATTCATCGCGTTGAAGAGATCATTGCTGAGGATAAGACTTACCATGGAATGCGTTTTCATGAAAAAGATTTACATATTGTTTGTCCTTGGCATGGTTGGGAATTTAACGTCGAAACCGGCAGATGTGCTGGTGATGGCCAATTCGCATTGAGAAGATTTCCGGTAACAGAAAAAAATGGAGATTTATATGTCACAGTTAAATAATTCAATTGAGCAGAATATTGAATTTCATCCAAGTTCGCTTGAAAACATAGAAGAGATAAAAAAACTATCTACAAAGTTAACTGGATTAATTCAACAAACACTTAACCTATATCAGTCTGATCGACTTGAATATGAGGTTTTACAAGATTTACTAGAAGTCATTATTCAGGTATACGGTCAAAAATTTGATGATGGCCAGCGCTTGCCAATTATTGGATTAGATTCGGAAATTACCGCTACTACAGCCCTTGTTGCAGCATCGTCCTTATTAAAGATGAGAAATTTAGAAATCTTTGAATTAGGTATGTGGCAATCATGGTCTGGCTCAAGATAAATCAAGGGATTCTATTATGTTATTTCGTTCAAGCACACCGCAATTTGATCAAACGATTCAAGGGTTTCATACAGGAGAGCATTTAGCCAATGCAAGAAAACAGGCTGATGAAAGAAATTTAGATGATGTATTAATTGTGGATGTAGACTGCCACCATTATGAAACAGATAATTTTGCTGAGATTCTCGAGTACATCGAAGATCCTGTTATTAAGCAGACAGCAATTAACACGTACGCCTACAAAGGTGCTGCGGCTATGATTTATGACCAGCCGGGATATCAAGATATTGGCGGAAGAGTCACTCGCTATTTAGAGCGTAAGGGAGAAGTTATTCCTAAAACAAATCAACCACGAGAAGTCGAGCAAACGCTTCGGTGGATGAATGCGTTGAGCGTTGATATTGCATGTATATTTCCTACGCCGATGTTGTTTATGGGGCTACACCCTCAACATGAAATTGAAGTAGCCCTGGCTAGAGCCTACAATCGTTGGTTAACTGAAAAAGTATTGCCTGCAAATTCACGCATTCGTTCGATGTTGTATTTGCCATTTAATGACCCTGAGGCAACTTATCAGATGGTGAAAGAGTATGGTAAAACTCCAGGGGTGATTGGGTTTATGGTGGTATCTACACGATATAAGCCAGTCTACGACAATGCATTTATGAAAACCTATGCACTATTAGAGGAATTGAACTTACCTCTATCTTTTCACGCATCATATCACTGGAACGACCAATTAATTTCAATGACCAATCGTTTTATCACTGCACACGCTTTGGGTTTTACGTTTTTTAATGCAGTTCACTGTACTAATTGGATTGTCAATGGCTTGCCTGAGAGGTTCCCTAAATTAAAGGTGATTTGGATTGAGTCTGGACTTGCATGGGTACCATGGTTGATGCAACGTTTAGATAACGATTACCGCATGAGAACATCTGAGGCGCCAGCGTTGAAGAAATTACCAAGTGAATATATGCGTGATATGTACTACACCACGCAGCCAATGGAAATGGTCAACAATAAGGAGGCTCTAGAATTAACCTTCAAAATGATTAATGCAGATACTCAACTCCTGTACTCATCTGATTACCCGCATTGGGATATGGATTTACCTAGCACCATTTGGGATCTCGACTTTCTTTCAGAACAATCGAAAAGAAATATTCTTGGTTTAAATGCAAAAAGAATTTTTAATTTAGACGTATAAAAAACAACCAAGGAGCTTTATCAATGAAAACTGACGGGACTTTAATTGCTTACCAGCAGCATATCAATGGACAATTTGTATCTGCTGTAAGTGGTAAAACCATCGAGAGTATGAACCCGAGCTTAGGCACACCATGGGCAACGATTCCTGACAGTAATCAAGACGATGCTAATCTTGCTGTCAGCGCAGCTAGAGAAGCTTTTGATAATGGCCCCTGGGGCAAGATGACGGGTACTCAGCGCGCCAAACTTCTCCGTAAATTAGCAGATATTATTGCTCGTGATGCAGAGGAATTAGCAAGCTGCGAGACCCGAGATAATGGCAAGTTATACCGTGAAATGCTTGGTCAATGGAAATATATCCCTGAATTCTTTTATTATTTCGCTGGGATGGCTGACAAGTTGCAAGGTGACACGATTCCTTCAGATCGGACTAACTTTTTCATTTATACAAGGCGTGAGCCTATCGGTGTCGTTGCTGCAATTACACCTTGGAACTCGCCCGGTTTGTTATTGGTATTTAAATTAGCACCTGGCTTAGCTGCAGGCTGTACCTTTGTAGTAAAGCCCTCTGAGCATGCATCCGTTTCAACGATTGAACTAGCAAAGCGTTTTGTTGAGGCAGGATTCCCACCAGGAGTATTTAATGTGATTACGGGGCTGGGAGGTGTAGGAGCGCATCTTGTAGAGCATCCAGAAGTTGATAAGGTGGCCTTTACCGGGGCGACCGATACAGGGAAAAGAATCGCTGCATCAGCATCTAAAAACCTCACACGTGTTTCACTTGAATTGGGAGGTAAATCTCCAAATATCGTATTTGAAGATGCTGATTTAGATGTTGCGGCAAATGGGGCGATTGCGGGTATATTTGGTGCCACCGGTCAAACCTGTATGGCGGGTTCAAGATTGCTTGTGCATGAAAGTATTTATGATGCTTTGTTGGAAAAAATCATTGCAAGAACACAAAAAATAAAATTAGGAGATCCAACAGATAACGCGACGGAAATGGGCCCAGTTGCAAACGAGCCTCAATTGATGAAAATTTTAGAATTTATTGATGTGGCAAAAAAAGATGGCGCACGACTGTTGTACGGCGGCAAACAGGATAAGGTATTAGGAAAAATGTTTGTTGAGCCAACCATTTTTGGTGATGTAAATAACCAGATGCGGATTGCTCGCGAAGAAGTATTCGGTCCGATTCTCAGTGTTATACGCTTTAAAGATGAGGCAGATGCTATAAAAATTGCCAATGACACGAGGTTTGGCTTAGCTGCTGCCGTTTGGACTCAAAATATTCATCGTGCCCATCGTGTTGCGCATCAATTAAGAGCGGGAACAGTTTGGATTAACGCCTATCGAGTTGTTTCATTCTTGACACCATTTGGAGGTTTTAAAGAAAGTGGTATGGGGCGTGAGAACGGTATAGATAGTATTCGTGAATATACAGAAACAAAATCTGTCTATGTTGAATTGACAGGGGAACCAAGGGATCCATTTACTTTGGGATAAACAGCATGGATCAGCTAATAAAAAATTCAATTTTTAGTCCTTTACATGACTCTAGTAAAAAAGACTCAAGTCTATGGCTAGGAATTGGGGTTTTTGTTTTATTAGCTATTTTCTTTTATATCAATCAAATCGCGGATTTAAAAATATCAAATGCATTACATGGCGGCCTTATGGCAGCTGGCGCGACTTGCTTAGGCTCATTGCCCATCCTCTTTTCACAGGAGTACTCGAAAAAAACATATGACACTCTTCTAGGCTTTGGTGCTGGTGTGATGTTGGCGGCATGTTTCTTTTCTTTAATCATGCCGGCAATACATATTTCGAAAGAAAATGGCTTAAGTCCCTTTTATGCCTCGGCAACCGCTGGAGTTGGGATTATTTTAGGAGCTGGCTTCATGCTCCTTATTGATAGATTGTTGCCTCACGAGCATTTTATCAAAGGAAGAGAAGGACTGGCGATTGGATCTTTCAATCGTATCTGGTTATTTGTGATTGCAATTACCCTACATAACTTTCCGGAAGGATTGGCAATAGGACTTGCTTTTTCCGGGGATGATCTAGTGTCTGCAAAAGCATTGACTACGGGAATATCTATACAAGATATCCCCGAAGGTATGGTCGTTGCTTTAGCTCTAAGGGGAATTGGCTATGGTCGCATTACCTCTGTTTTAGTAAGCGTTTTGTCAGGATTAGTCGAGCCGGCTGCTGCAGTAATTGGTGCTGTAGTTATTGGTAATCATCCGCAATTAATGCCCGTTGGATTATCTTTGGCAGCAGGGGCTATGTTGTTTGTGATTAGTAATGAAATTATTCCTGAGTCGCATCGCGATGGTAAGGGAATATATCCCACGGCAGGCTTAATTTTAGGATTTGTACTTATGATGATATTGGATAATGCACTATGAAAATTACTGAATTAAATATTACTTCTTCTCAAAGTAGATTTAAATTAATCATCGGTTTGATGATTAATTTAATGGGTGTGTTTGCAATTTTAAATATGTGGATTTTAAATTAACGCTCATTATTTAAACTTTCTAGAAGCCAATTTTTAAAGGTTTGCACTTTAGCCAAATCGGAATTTCCATGAGGAGATACTAGGTGATAGTTGTAAATAGATTCCTGACGAAAAGTAAACGGCTCAACTAGTCTTCCTAGGGCAAGATCATCGTCAACCACCGTTGAACGACCTAAGGCAATACCTAGGCCAGCAGAAGCTGCGTGCAAGGTAGTAATTAAATAATCACAATTAATAAAGTTTTTAAATTCTTTATTTTTAATTCCTGCTGCTTGTAACCAAGTTTGCCATTCATCTTGAACAACAGGTGAAACG
>CANFUO010000137.1 GCA_947450225.1 Burkholderiaceae bacterium
GCAATGGCTAAAACGAACAACTCCAATAGCGTAAAAGGAAGAATAATCCATATTCCTTGCAACATAAAGAATCCAGCCACAATAAAGGACAACATTGATTGAGCCATATAAAATAGACCAACTTGCCGGGGCGTAAAAGAACAGTTCTTTTTAAACTCCCATTGACCTACTAAGGTAGAGATTGGATTTTTCATTGCATATGCATTATATAAAATTTGCCATTTCTGTGATTGTCACCATCTTCATTTTGGGTTGTGATCGTCAGGATTATGTTACTTGGAAGTGCCAGCCTAGTCTTCCTAATGAAAAAAGTTTCTCTATGATCGTTCATGGAGCAAAACTAAGCATCGCCAGCGACGCCTATCTTTACTGTGGCAGTCTTGGACCTAATAGCTATTTTGATATGAATTGCCCTGCATCAACAAATCAATCTAATATTGCCTTTGAACAAAAGTCGGGTATATTAATTATTGAACATAAAAAATATCAATGCTCGGCACTATAAAACCTAAAAAGACAATATGCCCCTAATTAAGAAATTGCTTGAAACTACACAAACGATTGCGGTAGTAGGCTTGTCCAATAATCAAAACAAAGCTTCTTATCAAGTAGCTGAATTTATGCAAAACCATGGCTACACCATTGTTCCAGTCAATCCGAATGAGGTTAATATTTTAGGGGAAAAATGCTACCCGAATTTAGAAGCTATTCCATTTGCAGTTGATATGGTCAATGTGTTTAGACCTGCAAAAGACTGCCTTGAAATAACTCACAGCGCAGTTGCAATCAATGCAAAATCTGTTTGGCTGCAATTAGGTATCATTAACGAAGAGTCTTATCAGATTGCAAAAAATGCAGGTTTAGAGTTCGTTATGGATCGTTGTTTAAAAATCGAATATCACCTGTGAGATATTAATATGTCTTTTGTAATGAAATTTAAATGGATTATGCTTCTCAGCGTAACCCTATTATCAGGTTTCGCACCACAGGCTTTTTCTCAAAACTCTGCCCTACAAGAACTCAAAAATTATTTAACCAATCCTCGCCAAGTTGGCTCTGGCCCCTTAACTTACCTTGGCTTTAAAGTCTATGAAGCCCAATATTATGTGACGGATGATTTGGGTCATTCTGGGTTTGCACTCCGCCTGAATTACGCTAGAAAAATAGTAAATACTGATTTGATTAGCGCAACGATTAAACAAATGACGCGTCTTGGCGCTTCTGATGCTGATATCAATCAATGGAAAATCGAATTAGAGAAAATATTTCCAGATGTTGATCAAGGTCATTATCTAATGGCTATTTATAATTCTAACGGTGCAACTACTTTTTTACATAATGGCAGAATGGTCGGTAAAGTAATCGATCCGCATTTTGCAAAAATGTTCTTTAGTATTTGGTTTGATCCTAAAACAAATGCCCCAGAATTACGATCTAAACTTTTGGGGGATTTATGCTCCCCAAGCATTATTTCGGCATCCTGTTTAAAATAATCTTATGAATACTTTACTGACCTCATTAGAACGAAAAAAGCTCCATGCGGATATGCCCAGCTGGGAGTTTGTCGATGGCGTTGACGCCATTCATAAAAACTTTATTTTTAAAGATTTTAAAGAGGCTTTTGCCTTTATGACCCAAATTGCACAAATTGCTGAAACACTGAACCACCATCCTGAATGGTTCAATGTTTGGAACCGTGTTGAAATCCGTTTATCCACGCATGACCTAGGTGGTTTAACTAAAAAGGATATCAGTCTCGCCCAAAAAATAGACGAGACTTTTTCTGCTCTAGCTTAATGATCTAATTGTTGACCAATCCTAGTCATCCATTGGCAAGTCTAAAAATATATCTCAGCAACAAAGTAAACCCATTTCAAAACAGAATAAATCTTTACGAATTATTGTGAATATTTGATATTCCTATTTCCTCAAGAATGTCATTGACTAAATCTAAACGTAACCTCGGGTTAGCTAGTCCCAATAAATGCTCTCGTTGTCCTGCAGACAAGGGCAATAACTCACACCAACGATTCGCCACCCACCCACAATCGTTCAGCAAGTAAGGTGCTGTAAATGGCATCTGCTCCGCAGAAATACCCTTTGCAGTCATCGATTGAATCACTTTTCCCAGTGTTTCTGATGCTGCTTTTAATTCGGGTGGAATAACCATAGAAACATCGTCATCCATCGTTTCTACATCAGCAATCCACAAACCATTTTTTTTACGCTCACAAGCGCGTATGGTAAATCGAGCACCGCCTTGGCACTGCACCACAAATAAACTAGGTTCTATTGCATCAAAATGCGTGATGTTGGCAAAAGTTCCGATTCTTGCAAAACTAATGCTTTCATTCGGAACACGAACCTCACTCCCTTGATCAATGGTTACCACTCCAAACGGAGTTTGTTCGCGAACACAGGTCTTGATCATATCTAGATATCTAATCTCAAATATTTTTAAGTTGAGTATTCCTTCAGGATATAGGGTTGTTCCCAAAGGAAACAAAGGTAGTGTTAAAAATTCAGTAAAGTTCATGTTTCAATATCTCTCCATATAGGATACTTTGCCATAACCTTATTAAATAAATCTGACAAGATGAAGAAGTTTAGCCACTCAGATAGTTCTTTTAGGGGTAATTGATGAAACTTTTTTGAATCTACTCCCATAAACTGCCGAACAAATGGAAATATTGCGATATCCAACATACTCATCTGGTTACCTAATAAAAATTTGTGATGCTTCATCCTATCATTTAATGGTAATAAATATATGTTGAGTGCCAACTCCAATACCTGCTCTTGTGATTGTTCTGGATATCTATTGGGGTATTTATATTGATCTAAGAGTTGTTTGAATGGTCCGTCATTAATACCAATCCACTTCTGGGTGATCTCTTGATTCGCGGTCCCCTTTTCAGATAACCACTGGTCAGGGTCATGTTGTGCCAATGCCCAGTTCATGATGTCTAGGCTTTGATCAATGACTTGTTGTTGATTCGTGAGTAATACAGGCACCGTAGCCTTGGGTGATAATTTGAGCATACTCAGTGGCTTTGCACGCAACTCGATCTCTCGAATCTCGAAGTCTATATTCGCATAAATCAATGCGCATCTTGCACGCATCGCGTAAGGGCATCGACGATAGGAGTAGAGGATATGCTTCATTTTTTATAGTTTCTATTTATTCTTATCGTTTTGTTCTAGGGAAAACAAGCTCACTTCCACTGCTATGATTTAACTTCAATCAGGGTTTGCCCGAGTGAATAGAAAATCATAGGTCAGCATACGTATTGATTGACGATAATTGATTTTATTATTTTTTGCTTGATTCGGTCTCGATTCAAATTTTATCGGATAATCGCAACATGCTTCGTCGTAACTTTATTCATTCATTAGGTGCCGGCCTACTTCTTGGCGCAAGTGGTCGCCAAAGTCTTGCGGCTAACTTAGGTCAAGCTCAAGGTAAACCTCGTGTAATCGTTGTAGGTGCTGGCTTTGGCGGTTTAACGGTGGCGAAATATATTCGGATTACCTCCAAGCAAAAAATTGAGGTCGTTCTAATTGACCCTAGCGCTTCTTTTGTGTCTGCTCCTTTGTCTAATCTTATTTTTTCTGGACAAAAAAATATTGCTCAACTCACATTCTCGCGTGAGAGGATGTGCAAAACATATGGCATTCAATTGCTTCAAGATACTGTTATCAAAATAGACTCAGATAAAAATAAGATACTGCTCCAGTCCGGTCACGAAATGCACTTTGATCGTCTCGTACTTTCACCTGGCATCTCGTTAATGTTTGATCAATTCCCCAGCATAACTGATAAAAAAAGTGGTGCGGGGATTGTCCATGCTATGCAAGCTGGTCCACAAACTTTGCAATTGAAAAAGCAGCTTGAAGCAATGCCCGACGGCGGCGTCTTCGCCATCACTATTCCAGTTGCGCCCTATCGTTGTCCCCCAGCTCCCTATGAGAGAGCCTGCCAAGTTGGTCTTTATTTGAAAAAGTTCAAACCTAAGAGCAAAATCCTCATTCTGGATGCCAATCCTGAAATCACTTCAAAATCTTTACTGTTTAAAAAGACTTGGGCCACTCATTTTCCTCAAATGATTGAATATAGAAATAATCACACTTTAATGGATGTCAATCTGAAAGAAAATGAGTTAATTTTCGAAGTACAAGATGAAATAAAGGCCGATATACTCAACATTATTCCGCCAATGCGTGCAGGTCTTATTGCTATTGAAAATAATTTAGCGAATATCAATAAACGTTGGTGTGGTGTTCATTTTGATAGTTTTGAATCTAGTGTAAACCCTAGGATTCATATCATCGGTGACGCTATTCAAGGTGGTGACTTGATGCCAAAATCAGCTCAAGTTGCCTACGGTCAAGGTAAGGCCTGTGCCGAAGCAGTGACGCAACTATTGCTTGGGCAAACTTTTGATCTAAAGCCACATTACAATAGCCTTTGCTATAGTATCTTAACGGCGAATACGGCAGCTCATGTGGGTACAGATCATGAATATAGTCCTGAACTTCAATCGATGGCTGTTGTAAAGGGTTCTCAAGAGATATCTAGTAAAGATTCGATAGAGGACTACCAAAAAGCACTTCAGTGGGCAAAAGATATTTGGCAGGACGTTTTAACTTGATATAGATTTAACATAAAATGATTTATAGTAGAAAAAAATAA
>CANFUO010000138.1 GCA_947450225.1 Burkholderiaceae bacterium
ACTAACGATATTTTGTATAAAAATCAGGTGGCATCTACACTAGAGGCCACGATTATCAATACGATTACCAAAGTTCGAACTGCGCAGCCTAATGCGCTCATTGTGATGATGCCACCCCAAGATATGTTTTTTAAAGGTCGAGATATTACATCAGCCAATGATTTGACGCAGTTATTAAGGCGGATTGCATTGCAAAATAACTGTTTATTCTATGACTGGTATCGCATTTCTGGTGGTAGGGGGGCGATGAAGACTTGGGTGTCTTATGGGCTTGGAAGAGCTGATCATATCCATCTGACAGAAAAGGGCTATGCATTAAAGGGATACCTGTTAGCAAAGGCTTTTGAAAATAGCGTCAATGACATCAACACTGCGCCACCGTCTTTTGAACTCAAGGATCGTGACGCCTATTCGGTCTCCAATTGGTTAAAGGCAAGCTCTATGCCAACACTGAATATGATTACTTCCACAGCAACCACTTCAAAGGTTAGCAAACAAGCCGCACCGATACAAAAAACACCAGCTTCAAATTCAAAGAAATCTCAAGCCACAATCAAAACAAATTAGAGGCTAATTAGATAGTATCTGTTGGGCTCATGCTAAGATAAAAGTAATCAATTCAATGGAGATAAAAATGAAATTCTTACTTACGATATGTGTTGGAATATTAAGCATTGCTTCAAATGTGGCTTTTGCTGCTGAGTATATGGATAAGACGCCTTTTCAATTATCGAGAGCTTTCTCACCTGGGGTGATTACACAGGGTGGCAAAACGGTTTGGGTTGCCGGTCAAACGGCTACTAGAGACTTTGATGGCAAAGATATATCGAATAACTTTGAAGCTCAAGTCAAGCAAGTATTTGGTCAAATCGATCAAGTGTTAAAAGATGCTGGTGGCTCTGTGGATAATGTGGTGCAGATGACAGTCTTTATTAAAGAATCCCGTTATGGCGATCGTTTTGTTGAAATGCGTAAAGATGTCTTTAAGAATGGCAACTACCCAGGTAGTGCATTAATCACCGTGACTAACTTTGCAAGACCTGGTATTGAAATTGAAATCCAGGCTATTGGTGTGATTGGGGATAACTGCTCACAAGAAAAGCGCTGCTCTGTCAAAAAATAATTTGACGAAGCTAGGTTATGGCATTAATGTCTCTAGGATGGTGGGCCTAAAGCCCATCTTTTCTGCGCGATTAAAGATACTTAGGTATTGTCTACGCTTCATTTCAGTGGCCCACTTTGCCAAACTCGGCGTAAAGCCATTTGCTTTAGCTATGGGGAGTAATCAGATGTCTACTCAATCGTGAGAATGCCATTATTAATTAATGTTGATTAATAAATCACTATAAATGAGATATATAATCGATTAGATTAAAAATAAATAGTTAAAAAAATTAACGGAGGAGAAATCGCATGACTAATAAGTGCCAACGTAATCTAATAAAGTTCTTTTGTATTCTAGTTGCGTGTTGTTCTTTCAATGTTTTTGCGCAAACTTTCCCAACCAAGCCAGTGCGCTTTATTGTTACTTACCCAGCAGGTGGTAGTTCCGATTTAATGGGGCGCTTAATGGCTAAGAAATTAAATGATCTTTGGGGTCAGCCTATTATTGTTGAAAACAAGGGTGGTGCGGCAGGTTCTATTGGTATGGAATACGCAGCACGTCAACCAGCGGATGGGTATGCTTTTGTACTTGGTAATATTGGCCCTGCATTGATTAATCCTTTGATCAGCAAAGTTACTTATAACGTGGATAAGGACTTTATTCCGATTGCGCTGACTGCCTCGGGTCCTAATGTTATCGTTGTGCCGGCAAATTCACCTTATAAAACACTCCAGGATTTACTGAGTGCAGCAAAAGCGAAACCAGACACTTTAAATTTTGGTACTAGTGGACCTGGGAGTATGTCGCACATCGCAACAGAAATGATTATGCGTGAAGCAAACATTAAAATGACTCATATCCCCTATAAAGGCGGTGGTTTAGCATTGATTGATTTAATGGCAGGACAAATTGACTTTATCGTTTCAGATGCGTTACCTGCAGCAGAGCACATTAAATCAGGAAAAATCCGCCCATTAGCGATTACGAGTAGTGCTAGAACTCCATTAGTACCGGGTGTACCAACCTTTTCTGAAGCAGGCTTGCCAGGGTTTGCCGCCTTATCCTGGTGGGGGGTATATCTGCCAGCTGGCACACCAAAGGATATTCAGGATAAATACCATGCTGCTTTGGTAAAAATTATGAGTGATCCAGAAATCAAAGAGAGATTTGCGGCTTTAGGTGTTCAAGCGCAAGCGACGAGTATGGATGAATTTAAGTCTTTTCTCAGCTCAGAAAATGCTAAGTATTCAAAATTAATTACTGAAAATAAAATCAGGGCTGAATAATTGGTTGATTACGTTTTTTTATACAGGAAGTTATATGGGGTTTTTCGATATGTTTAGGAAAAACTCCATAGAGGATGGCTTTAGTATTGATGAGATGGTGGGCTAAAAGCCCGCCATTTTTATTGAATCTGAGCGCCTGTAGCCTTGACTACCTTTTGCATACGTGCGGCTTCTTTTGCAATAAAGCGCCGGAATTCATCCGGTTGATCAGCGATAATCTTTAGTCCAATCGCATCTAATTTCTGCGTAACATCTGGTTCCTGTAAAGCCTTTGCAAACTCTACATTCAGTCGATTGATGATTTCCTTAGGTGTACCAACAGGTGCCACAAATCCATACCAGATTCCCGCTTCAAGATCGGGCATTCCTGCATCAGCGGAAGTGGGGATATCTGTAATTTTAAGACTTTTTTCTCGACTAGTAATGACGATAGCTTTGAGTCGACCGGCTCGAACGTGCTGTATCACATTGGAGAAGTTATCGCATATCATCCCGACGCGACCTCCTAAAACATCCTGTATTGCCGGTGCGGGGCCTTGATAGGGTATATGAACAATATCAATACCAGCGGTAGCTTTCAATGTTTCTCCGCATAAATGGCTAGTGCTGCCATTCCCTGCAGAAGCAAAGCTTAATGTCCCTGGCTGAGATTTAGCAAGAGCAATAAGTTCATTGAGGTTCTCTGCCTTTACGCTAGGATGAACAACAATCATATTGGGAGTAGCGGCTGCGTTGATGACTGGATCAAAATCTTTACTTGGGGAGTAGGCTAGTTTAGGGTATACCCATTGATTAATTGCGAGAACACCTGTTGTGGCAAGAAGAATGGTGTAGCCGTCAGCAGGAGATGAGGCAACTTTGATGGCTCCAATTGAGCCATTAGCCCCTGGACGATTTTCTACTAAGACACTAACGCCCATTGATTTAGCCATCACCTGAGCTACTAAACGAGGGATCAGGTCACTTGTACTTCCTGGCGGGAAGGGCGTAAGGATGGTAATGGGTTTGTTCGGATAATCGGAAGCCATGACGCAGTGACTCATCAGACTCAATAGCAATATTAAAGTGTATTTGCTGATAGGATTCATTAATCTATATCTCATAAATTCCTTGTTCTTGTTTTCTTAAGCTAGCAATCATGGATACTTTGAGCAGGTATTCACGGGCGAGGGAGGAATCAGAAGCAATCTTTGTCATTTGTTCACGCCAGTTTTTTTGCTCTTGTGGATCTTTTGTTTCGAGGTTTTTCTTATTGGCGATTGTGATCGTGTTCACATACTCGAGTGCGATAGGACGCCGCTTTTGTTCATAGAGATCGAGTTGGGAAGTTGTTAATTGGCCTTGTTGAACTTTGACTAATAAATCGGCAAGTGTAAAAGCATCGTGAATGCCGCCGTTCATCCCCATACCACCAAGTGGATTATTGAGGTGGGCAGCGTCCCCAGCAAGGAAGGCTCTACCATTTCTGTAACTGTCCGCTACACGCTGATGGACGTTATAAATTGTGCGATGGCGAATTTCATAGTCCCCGGGTTTTTGAAAAACTCTTTGCAGTCTTTTCTGAATACTCAGATCCGATAAGGCATCGGTATCGTTTTCATCGGCGCTGATCGGTATCATGACCCTCCACAGGCCAGATACATAGAGCAAGAAAAACCATTCTTGAGGATCAGCAAAATAGCTGACTTCACAAAGATTGGGGATGACTGATCGAAAATCAAATGGTGTACTTGCTACGAGAAAGCGCTCGGGCCAGGTAAATCCACCTAATTTGATACCGAGAGCATCGCGTACTAGACTGCGACCACCATCTGCGCCAATTAACCAATCGCCAGTCATCACTGTCTGACCTCGAGGGCTCTCTAGAGTTACACAAACCTCTTGATTGGTTTGGTTAACTGCACTGACTTGAGTTGAAAAATGGATGTTGGCATGTGTATATTGAAGTAATCGGTTGGCCAACAGTTGCGTTAGTTTGTATTGCTCACATTGCACGCGATAGGGATGATTAGTATCTTGGCTAATTGAACCAAAATCGAGTTCTACCATCCAACCATTGCGATCGCGGTATTGCATCCGCGGGGCGATTAATCCTTGAGAAATCAGTTGTTCACTAATACCAAATCGATCGAGATAATCTAGGGTTGACGGTTGAAAAGTAGAAGCACGAAGAGTAGTTGGTAGCTCAGCCTCGGCTTCAAATACGGCAACGGGTATTCCAGCATCGGCAAAGATATTGGCAGCAACTAAACCAACTGGCCCAGCTCCGGCTATTAGGATAGATGGTTTCTGAATAT
>CANFUO010000139.1 GCA_947450225.1 Burkholderiaceae bacterium
AATAAAACAGAGAATGCTTGCCAATAAGCTTCTTTACCAGCAAGGTAGGCATTTTTAGCACTTAAATAAGCAGGGTCATATTGAGCCGCCTCTTGAAACAACTTAATTAAATCCATGGCTTGAGGATTTTTAGGGTCTACTAAACGCGGACCAAGATCTTGAACTGGTGCTTGCATCACTACAGTGGCATTACTGTTTGTAATGGGTGCGTTTTTACGTTGCGCAAAAGCACTCGAAAACGGGGTAAGACCGATAACAGAAGTGAGAACACCAACCAATAATCGAGTCCCTACATTAAAGCGAGGGGCAGATGAAGATATTGTTTGCTCAACCAGGATGGGTGTGTGTCTTTTGATATGCATTCAAGCTTTTTTAATAAGTGTTCTGATAATCACCCTCTATTATCCATTTTTTCGCTTACTAAGCAAAAAATATGATGGGGAGTGTATGTATTAGAACTCAAAAGTACTAAATTCCGCTTGATCGACCTGCAACATGGGGACTAAAGTTTCGAAAAGCACCTGTGATTGGTAATAGTCATGGCTAATGCGCTTCACTAAAGTAGCACTCATGACAGGTTCTTGACCCACAAAAGCAAATAGTCTGCCGCCAATCTTTAATTGCGACTTGAGTCCCTCAGAAATTTTGACTACAGCACCGGACACACAAATGACGTCAAAACTTTGATTCGATTCGATATGCCAGCCCTTAACAGCGTCGCCTACTTCCGCACGGACATTGGGAATACGGCATTTGTTGAGATTGGAGTGTGCAAAATCGACTAATCGTGGGTTTATATCCACAGTTTTGACCATCTTGGAAAAATACCCTAATAAAGCCGCCATGTAACCAGAACCGGTGCCTACCTCTAAAACCTCATCTTTACCGGAGGGAGCAAGGGCTTGCAAAATTCTAACTTCCACTTTGGGTTCCATCATGACTTCTTGTGAGCCATGGATTGGGAGTTGCAGATCTGAAAACACAAGAGGCACTTGGGACTCATCCACAAATAACTCTCTTTTGACAATATCCAAGGCATCTAAGTATTTGGTTTCAGAAATTCCCCAAGGACGAATTTGTTGCTCAATCATTTTATGACGAGCATTTACAATACTCCAAACGGGAGTATCATTTTGATGCAAAGGTGTAATTGATGATGTCATACATTAATCCTATTTCTCGCAACTAAAAAACAATTTACTTTAATTACTATCTTGATATCACATTCTAATACTCCAATATCGCAAAAAGATGTAAAACGACGCCCTTTTTTGAAGTGGACTATTTTACTGTTGCTATTTATCGCAGCATTAGCGGCAGCCTGGTATTTTGGTCAGAAATATTTCGGCTTTACCCAAACTAAATACATGACGGTGAGTGTCGAAGAGGGACCGTTGATCGCCACCATACGCGCAAGTGGTACGCTCAACCCGGTTCGATCGGTTACGATTGGCACGGGTGTATCTGGAATGATTCGTGAGTTAACCGTCGACTTTAATGATCGCGTCAAGCAAGGACAAGTTATTGCCAAAATTGATCCACGAGAGTTTCAGGCTAAATTTGACCAGGCACAGGCGAACTATGATCTTGCCCTGAGAAATCATCAATACAACGAAAAATTGATGAAAGAAGGATTTATTTCTGAGCAAGCATTAATCACGACAGATTCAGCTTTAAAGGCTGCTCTTGGGGCTGTCAACCTTGCCAAGAAATCATTAGATGACACCACCATACGATCTCCTGTAGACGGCGTTGTTGTCAAACGCAGTGTTGAAGTTGGTCAAACAGTTGCCGCAAGTTTGCAATCACCAGAGATTTTTATCATTGCGCGTAATTTAGCAGAAATGCAAGTGGAAACATCGATTGATGAATCGGATGTTGGGCGAATTACAGAAGGCCAAGACGCGACTTTTACAGTAGACGCTTTTCCAGGTCGGATATTCAAAGGCAAAGTCAAGCAAGTCAGAAAATCCCCCGTCAATATCCAAAACGTGGTGACATATACCGTATTGATTAGTGCTGATAATCCTGATTTAAAACTCTTGCCAGGTATGACGGCGAATGCTCGGATTGTTGTGGAGGAGCATGAAAAAGTATTAAAAATCACCAATGCGGCACTGCGTTTTAGAATGCCGGTCGACAAAAATGCTAAGCCCCCGACCGCAACGAACAAAGACAGCCCGAAGCCTCCGCCAAGACCTCCTGGCGGGATGAGTAATTATCGTAGCGTATATGTTTTAGAGGGTAATGAGGGTAATGCCAAACCTGTTCGAAAAGCATTTCGTTTAGGCTTATCGGACGGTGAGTATTCTGAAATACTCCCGCTGAAAAAAGATCAACCTAATGAGTTAAAGGTGGGTGATCAGGTCATTGTTGGCATTGAGGGCTCGAAGACAGATGCGCCCAATAATACACAGCGTAGTGGCCCGCGGATGTTTTAGGATTTTATGCTAAATAACTCAATATAATGATCGTTAGTTTAATTAAGATTCATTTTATTGAGTTATAATATCGATATGTCTAAACATTCACTTGCTATTGAAGGTATCCATCCTGAGGCTCTAGAGTCTTTGGAGCATCTCGGTCAGCGAATACGTTCGCAGCGCATAGCCCGGGGTTGGACAATTAAGCAAATGGCAGAACGACTGTATTGTTCGCAAAATACCTATCGATCCATTGAAATGGGTAAACCTTCAGCGAGCCTTGGTGTGATGGCAAGCGCATTATGGTTATTTGGTCAAATCGATACTCTGAATACGGTCGCGCCCATACCAATCGAAGCGGTTACTGTCCAGCGTGTTCGCACCCGCAAAAATATGGGACAAGGTCGATTGATTAGTGAGGCCGAGCGTGATTTCTGAACAGAACATTTTCGTCGGTTTTGATATCGGCACGCCCGAGGCTCTTCCAATCGGTTTGCTCAAAATCGAGCGGCAAGGAATGGTCGAGTCAGGAGAATTTGTATATGGCAATCATTATCTGCAGTATGAAAGTGCCATTGCAATTCATCCGGAAATTTTTCCTTTAAGAAAAGAAGCCTTCCAAGTTCCAGAGAAGCGATTAAGGGATGGTGGTGCATTACCTCTTACATTTCAAGATTCATTGCCAGACTCTTGGGGCAGAAAAGTTTTAGAGGCTCAATTTGAAAAAAGATTATCCGATATTGAGACGCTGTGTATTACCAATGAAGATCGCGTTGGCGCTTTGATGTTTTCTCAAGCGTTACCAATAGTTGTGCCAAAAATGAATCATAGTACTTTTTTGATTGAGGATATCTCCAAAGCAACAAGACAGCTAGAGCTTTCGATGGAAGTATCACCCGAGATGCGGCGCTTGTTGCAGCATGGCGGGTCACTCGGAGGCGCAAGACCTAAAACAACTATTGTGCATGAGCAACAAAGATACTTGGCTAAATTTCCTGCGCTGGGAGATGATCATGATGTAGAACTTTTAGAAAAATGTATCCTTGATCTAGCGCAGCAATGTGGGATTGAAGTACCACCATCCGTATTGCTCCCTGTGGGAAGAGGTCATGCTCTGTTAGTTGCTCGTTTTGATCGTCAAGGACTGATTGGACAGGAAACAAAAAAACATTATTTGTCAGCATCAGCATTAATGAATGTTTCATATGAAAGTCATGATGGCAGTTATGTTGAGTTTGCCAATATTCTGCGTAGAATTTCTATGCAACCCGCGAAAGATTTAGAGCAATTATTTCTCCGTTTAGTCTTTAATTTAATCATTGATAACACGGATGATCATGTCAAAAATCATGGTGTATTACATGTGGATCAGGGGCAATACCGATTGAGCCCAGCATTTGATATGGTGATGCAAATGACCAATTTGGGTTATCAAGAATTAGCCATCATGCCAGGCAAACATCACTCGAAGATGAGTTATGCCCTTGAGATTGCTCCCTTGTTAGGTATTGGTGATGCGCAAGCTCAACATGTGATTTTACATCTCCAAGAAATGATTCCGGCGCAATTGATAAAAAACCTTCAAAGATATGGTGGAGGCGATCAATTGATTGCAAAAGTGAAACAATGTTTAGAGCGTCAACAACAGATTATTTTAGGTCAATAGTTCAATGGCGCTGATTTCTACACAAGAACTCATTAAATCGTATGGTCAGGGTGATCTCGAAGTTCGGGCCCTTGACGGCGTGAGTTTGGATATTGAGCAGGGGGATTTTGTTGCCATTATTGGCGCCTCTGGGTCTGGTAAATCCACGTTCATGAATATGATTGGATGTTTAGATCAACCTACTAGCGGTGTGTATGAACTCGCTGGACAGCAGGTCAGTCAGCTCAGTGTTGATGCATTAGCAGATGTGCGTAATCGCCGCATTGGATTTGTGTTTCAACAATTTAATTTATTGGCACGTACCTCAGCTCTAGAGAATGTTGCAATGCCGCTCTTGTATGCAAGGGAAGGCCCCTTAGCATCCTTAACAAAACAAGAGCAGTTGGCGCATGCCAAACATCGACTCGAACAAGTAGGGTTAGGTGATCGACTGCACCACACCCCTGCCGAACTATCGGGCGGACAACAACAGCGGGTGGCGATTGCGCGGGCGCTGGTCAATGATCCGGCCCTCATCTTGGCAGATGAGCCCACAGGGGCACTAGACTCGAAGATGACGGTTGATATCATGCATTTGCTCAGGCGACTCAATCATGAA
>CANFUO010000140.1 GCA_947450225.1 Burkholderiaceae bacterium
CCACCACTCTTTGAAAAAATCGCTGTATTAATACCAATGAGTTGCCCTTTGGTATCAACAAGACCCCCCCCAGAATTACCAGGATTAATGGCAGCATCTGTTTGAATAAAGTTTTCAAAAGTATTGATGCCCAAATGATCGCGACCCAGGGCAGATACGATTCCAGCCGTTACCGTTTGACCAACACCGAATGGGTTACCAATCGCAAGTACGACATCCCCTACACGCACAGAGGATAAATTACCCAGCACAATGGGTTCTGGTAAATCGGGTAAATCTATTTTAAGAACAGCGATGTCCGTATCTGGATCACTACCGATCAGTTTAGCAATCGTCTTTCTACCATCGCCTAAGGCGATTTCAATTTTATCCGCCCCATCAATGACATGGTGATTCGTTAGGATGAGACCGTCTTTACTGACCAAAACACCTGACCCAGTACTAAATTCAGGGGAGTCATCCTCTGGTGGAGAAGCATTTGGATCGCCAAAGAAAAAGTTAAACCATTCTTCTTGATTATCAGGAGATGGTTTACCTTTAGGCTTGGGGCGTGAGCCATGTGGGTTAGATTTTGGCGATGCGGGGGTTGCTTTATCATTTTTACTACTAAAAACGTTCACAATTGCGGGCATGGATTTACTGACAGCCTCATGATAAGAGCCTGGAGAAATCTCACCGGTTTTGGCAGCTTCTGAAAACGTCACAGATTTCACTTGAGAAAACGGTAAGCCTATCCAATTAGGTTTTAAGGTCGAGATCACAAAATAGCCCGCCAAAAAGACAGTGACTGCCTGTGCAAAAATAAGCCATAAACGCTTTGCCATCATACTTTTTCTCTTTAGTCTGTATTAAACTGCACGAATGAAAACCAAAACGCCTACAAGTGAAACCATTGAATCATATCTTAATGATTTATTGCGAATTTCTCATTTTAAAGACTATTGCCCAAATGGGTTGCAAGTGCAAGGAAAAACGCATATTAAAACTATCGTTTCTGGAGTTACAGCCTCAATAGCTTTCATCGAAAAAGCCATTGAGCTAAAAGCCGATGCTATTTTGGTTCATCACGGCTGGTTTTGGAAGAATGATGACGCAAGAATCGTGCGCCAATTACATGCAAGACTTAAATTATTGATGCAGCACGACATCAATTTATATGCCTACCATCTACCACTAGATCAACATCCCGTATTCGGCAATAACGTTCAACTTGCCAGGGTTTTGGGATTTGAAATCCAAGGACAAAGTAAAGAAAATGACTTGGTCTGGTATGGTAAACCTAGCCAAGGCTCGCAGAAAAAAACCTTACAAGCATTAACCGCACATATAGAAAAGAAATTGCATAGAGCACCACTAGTCATTGGGAACGAACAACAGTCCATCAAGAAAGTGGCCTGGTGTACAGGCGGTGCACAAGGCTATATTGATATAGCCGCAAAATTAGGGGCAGATGTCTATATCAGTGGTGAGATTTCTGAGCAGACCACCCATGCCGCAAGAGAACTAGGTATTGCTTATATCAGTGCTGGACACCATGCCACCGAGAGCTATGGCGTCCAAGCTTTGGGCGCTCAGGTGTCCAAAGTCTTTGGGATTAGGCATATCCATGCAGATATACCCAACCCCGTTTAGATCTATTTTTTCAGATTGTCGCGGATTTCACGAAGCAGAAGAATATCTTCTGGCGTTGCAGGCGCTTGCGGAGCGGGAGCATCACCCTTGAGACGATTCATGATTTTGACGAGTTGAAAAATCACAAATGCCAAAATAATAAAGTTTAAAAGAACAGTTATGAAGCTGCCGTACGCAAACAAAGGAACACCTGCTTTTTTGAGAGCATCTAATGTCCTAGGAATCCCGTCGGGAATATTGCCTAAAACTACAAATAAGTTATGGAAGTCCAGACCTCCGCCTGTAAGTGCTGCGACCAAAGGCATGATGATGTCACCAACCAAAGAATCAACGATCTTACCGAAAGCGCCACCAATGATGACACCAACGGCCAAATCCATCACATTGCCCTTCATGGCAAATTCTCTAAATTCACTCAAAATACTCATGCTAATCCCCTATAAAAATTACATTTTGAAAAGTTTAAATGAGAAATGATAAAACTTGATGAATGTTCACACAAGAATCTTATAATCGATAAAATAGATATAATATGTCAGGGAAAACACTAATTTTAATGAGAACCAAATGAGCGCTGAAGAAAATTCAAGTTTACAGCCTGTTCCTGCAGAGCTGAATAAAGAAAGACGTACCTGGATGATTGCTACTTCTGTCATGGGCGGTATTGGCGGGACAGCAATCGTATTGCCGTTAGTCAATACATTTGCGCCATCAGAAAAAGCAAAAGCTGCAGGTGCTCCCGTTGAGATGGATATTACGGGAATGCAGCCCGGTGAGATGAGAACGATTGAGTGGCGCGGAAAGCCAGTTTGGGTCGTGCGTCGCACACCTGAACAAGTAGCTGGCTTAACAAAAAATGATGCTAATCTTGCAGATCCTAAATCTGAAAGAACTCCAGATGCTTTGACCCCAGCCTATGCACGGAACGAAGCACGCTCTATCAAGCCAGAGTACTTGGTGGTCGTTGGTATTTGTTCACACCTAGGTTGTTCACCATCCGCTAAGTTTGATATGGGCGCACAGCCCTCTTTGCCAGCAGATTGGTTAGGCGGATTTTTATGCCCATGCCATGGCTCCACTTTTGACCTTGCTGGACGCGTGTTTAAAAATAAACCTGCACCAGACAATCTCGAGGTTCCCCCACACATGTATTTAAGTGACACCAAAATTGTTATTGGTGAAGACAAAAAAGCTTAAGGAGATTTAAACCATGGCATTTCATGAAAAAGAAGTTCCGCCAAACGCGACTTCAGGACAAAAATTAATGGCTTGGGTTGACTCTCGCTTCCCTTTAAGTGCGATGGTCAAAGACCATTTGACTGAGTATTACGCACCCAAAAACTTTAATTTTTGGTATTTCTTTGGCTCATTAGCGATCGTTGTTTTAGCTTTACAAATTGTTACTGGTATTTTCTTAGTGATGCACTACAAACCTGACGCAGAAAAAGCGTTTGAATCAGTAGAGTACATCATGCGTGAAGTTCCTTGGGGCTGGCTTGTTCGGTACATGCACTCTACAGGCGCTTCAATGTTTTTTATTGTGATCTATATGCATATGTTCCGTGGCTTGATTTATGGTTCTTACAGAAAACCTCGTGAACTCGTTTGGATTTTTGGTTGTGCTATTTTCTTATGCTTAATGGCAGAAGCTTTCTTTGGCTACCTCTTACCTTGGGGACAAATGTCTTACTGGGGTGCGCAAGTGATTGTGAATCTGTTCTCAGCCATTCCGGTTATTGGCCCTGATCTATCCTTGTGGATACGTGGCGACTATGTGGTTGGTGATGCAACGCTAAACCGCTTTTTCTCATTCCACGTGATTGCGATTCCATTAGTTCTGGTTGGTCTTGTGGCGGCACATATTATTGCGTTGCATGAAGTAGGCTCTAATAATCCAGATGGTGTAGAGATTAAAGATACTTTGGATGCCAAAGGTATCCCATTAGACGGTATTCCTTTCCACCCGTTCTATACAGTGCATGACATCATGGGTCTTGGTGTATTTGGAATGATCTATGCATTTATCGTTTTCTTTGCTCCGGAAATGGGCGGCTATTTCCTAGAGGCTAATAACTTTATTCCTGCCAATCCTCTGCAAACCCCTGCGCACATTGCCCCAGTCTGGTATTTCACACCGTTTTACTCGATGCTAAGAGCGACAACGTCTGAGTTCTTGCTGCCGATGTGGATTTTTATTGCGGTTTTATTTTGGCTTGCCTCGCGCGGTGCGGCATTAAAAACTAAAGCGATCTTTGGAACTATTTTGTTAGTACTTGCTTTGGGATTTCATTTCCTTGATGCCAAGTTCTGGGGTGTTTTAGTAATGGGTGGTTCTGTTGTGATTATTTTCTTCTTGCCTTGGCTAGATAAGTCACCGGTGAAATCGATTCGCTATCGCCCAGGATTCCATAAGTATATTTACGGTGTATTTGTCGTTTGTTTTGTGATTCTAGGATATTTAGGCATTCAGCCTCCATCACCAATTGCAGAAAAAATCGCACAACTGTGTACTATTCTGTACTTTGGCTTTTTCTTGGGAATGCCCTATTGGAGCAAATTAGGTGCGTTTAAACCTGTTCCTGATCGTATTACTTTTGCAGCGCATTAAGGTTCTATACATGAATAAAAATACATTACCTAACTTTCTTCGCCATATTGCTACGGCTTTTGTGGCCTTTGGAATCACCGTATTTTCAATCAGTGCAATAGCTAATGAAGATAGCTTTCCATTAGATAAAGTACCGAACCGTATGAATAATATGGCTTCCTTACAAAATGGGGCTAAGCTCTTTACGAACTATTGTTTAAATTGCCATGGCGCCCACAGTGTTCGGTATAACCGCTTAAGAGATATTGGCTTAAGTGATGAGCAAATTAAAGAAAACCTGCTGTTTTCTGGTGAAAAAGTTGGCGATCTCATGAAAGTTAGTATGTCTCCTCTGGAGTCTAAAGAGTGGTTTGGAAAAGCTCCCCCGGATCTATCCGTAGAGGTTCGTTCACGTGGC
>CANFUO010000141.1 GCA_947450225.1 Burkholderiaceae bacterium
CTTTTGCTATTGTGCCTTTCTTATTCTCCTCCCAAGTAAACCAAGCGCCTCCATGGGTATAGATTTTAAGCGCTTCTTCTCTAGATAGTTTTTGCGTGGGTCTGACCACATCACCTCGCCAATTTTTTCCTGAGATTAACCAATGTAATGAGATAAAAGGTCTGTAAGAGGATGACGTAGTGCCATCTGTACCTCCTGCTAATGGAATGCCACTTTGATAGACTGATTTTACCGGTGGGCTATCCACTGCCCTATCACCCCAATTACTCTTCATCAAATCACTTCCTAATGATTGTCGATTTTGCATTTGTAATCCCATTCCTAGCTTTTTCATCCTTGCCATAATCGCCGGTGTGATCTGCTCAGCATGCAAAAAGGTGATGCGCATATCTTTAATTGATGTTTTTTGATCAACTGCCTCCAATGAATCTAGCATATCGTTCATCGTGGTTTCTAGGGTTGCATGAAATTGAAAGTTAATCTTATTGGGCACTCCCAAAGCAATGATCTGGCGAAGCTCTTCTTTTGCATCATTACTAATCGGAAATTGTTTGGGAAAGTAACCATCTCCTACCGCATTTAATACACCTTCTCCTAGTCCGTTAAGAAGCAACATGTCGTCACTTTTTCCTTTGGCAGAATTGGCGATCCATTTTTCGGCATCTTTATAATTGACTGTTGGGAAATGTAATCCGACTCGGACACTCAGGCGCTTGCGTCGCCAGGCCTCGAACAAAATGTCATAATCCCCTTCATCTACCCCAATCCCAAAAGTCTCACCAACACTGGTCAAACCAGCTTGATTAAAGTCTTTCATTGCTAAAACAAAACCTTCAATTTTTTCTTCTAGACTTAATTTTGGAAATTGTTTTAGCGCTAATACTTGGCCATTAAAGCCCCTAATCAAGCCATTAAAATTGCCATTGGTATCTTTGCCAATGCTGACTCCACCAGGCATTGGCGTAGTTGCTGTGATGCCACTTTTCTGCATCGCTTGGGAATTCATTTGCCCAACTTCCCTTAATGCTTGAATGTAGACTGGATGATCAGGTGCGACCTGATCTAATTCTGCTAAGGTCGGCATCCGACCTTCTTTGATTTGACTAGGATGCCATCCTCCTAGAGTCAGTATCCAGGTTCCCTTGGGAGTACTTTGCGCACGCGCACGAATGAGCTGAAGGATGTCTGCTAGTTTCGTTGCTTCATCTAATCGAACTTCGTATTGCCAATACATGCCAGCTCGAACCATATGGATATGGCCATCATTTAAGCCTGGAATAATGGTTTTATTCTGTGCATCGATAACTTTTGTATGGTCTCGAATGAGTTGCTTTATTTCGTTATTACTGCCGACTTGTATAAATTTACCTGCTTGGACTGCAAAAGCCTCTGCTCTTGGATGCGTTGAATCTACTGTGATCACCTTGGCGTTCAATACGACTAATTCTGGTCCAGACTTCGAGATATCTTGAACAAAGCTTTTACATGACACAAGTAGTAAACACAATAATATAAAAAATAGTCTATTTAATTTTTTCATCTCTTTATTTTTCTACTCGCCATCTGTGCTGAGTTTAATATGAATCATATTATCCATCTTAATGAGTTAATGATTAAATTAATTTTTATATTAAGCACTTTAACTATTAAATTAAGCTAGTAGTTTTCCAGGATTTTTGAGGTACTTATTTTTAATTGCATCAGCAGTCCAATATGCCAAAGCACCCACAAGACCGGTTGGTTGATATGCGCTGTTATGCGGAAAAACGCTAGCTCCAAGAATAAATAAATTAGGACAATCCCAACTCTGTTGATATTTATTCACGGCACTGTTTGCTGGCGAACTCCCCATAATCGTTCCGCCAGTACTATGCGTGCTTTGATATGGAACAATATTCCAAGAGCGCTTGGTCGCAGTTGCTTTTGTGAATTTTGTAGGGTTTAAGGTCTTGATCATTTCATTGATCGTGTTTGCGCCATGCGTGTCTAGCTTTAATTCATTCTCTTGGTAATCAAACGTAAGGCGCATTAATGGTTGGCCAAAGGCATTTTTATAGGTTCGGTCTAGGTCATAATAATTATGTCGATGCGGTAAGACACCAGATCGTGTAGAAATACTCATCGCGGTTTGGTACCACTTAGCGGTTTCTGCTTTCCATTGACTACCCCACTGAGGAGTACCGCTAGGTACTGGACGATAACCAATGGGCAAATTGGTATTATGACCAGCAGATACGATATAACCCCCTACAAAACCTGCTTGTGTTCTGTCAAAGTTCCAGTTGCCATGAAAATCATCTATCACTGTATTGGTCCCACCGGCATTAATAAAGGGATTGAAATTGCGTCCTTCAAAAAATAACTCAGCTCCAACACCAGTGTCATAGGCATAATTTTTTCCAATAATGCCTTTGCCAGTGACTGGATCGTAGGGAACACCAATATTGGATAACAGCATTAAATGCACATTATTAAATGCAAATGCACACATCAACACTAGGGCTGCCGGTTGCTCAAACTCTTCTCCAGTATTGAGATTGGTATAGGTAACCCCAGTGACTTTTTTCCCATTGGAGTCTTTATTAATTTTTGTGACCCAACAATGCGTTTTCAACTCAAAATTAGGTTTGCTCATGGCAATCGGTATCACGGTCATTTGTGGACCGCCTTTTGCATTTGCTTCACATCCAAATCGCTGGCAATATCCACAATATTGGCAAGCACCAAAGTGCGATCCATCTGGATTTGTATAGGCCTTCGAGGCATTCGCTGATGGTCTAGGAAATGGATGATACCCATGATTTCTGGAGACGTCTTCAAAGATCTTTGCGGATAGAATATTTTTTAATGGTGGCAACGGATACTCATTTTTTCTGGATCCCTCAAATGGATTCCCACCAGATTGAATCACTCCATTAATGTTGCCAGCTTTTCCAGATACTCCAGCAATTTTTTCAAACTTATCATAATAAGGTTCTAACTCCGTATAAGTAATCCCCCAATCCTGAATCGTCATATCTGGTGGTATAAATTTCTTACCATACCGGTCTTCATAATTCGTCCGAATCTTGAACTCCATGTCAGTCCAACGCCATGTGCCTCCACTCCAATGAATCGCGGAACCGCCAACGCCTTCACCAGGCAAGAAAGACCCTAGTCGACGAACAGGAAGAGCTTCTTGACTGGGGTTATTTCTCGCAGTCAGCGTATCTTTTGAAGCATTTTGCATCAACTCCTGACGAACTACGTACCTTAGCTCATCTCGTATATTAGGTAAAGAGTAGTCATCGGCAGTGGTTTTAAAATCTCCACGCTCGAGGGCAATAACAGATAGTCCAGCCTCAGAAAGCTCCTTAGCTAATATCCCCCCAGTCCAACCAAGGCCGACAATCACAACATCAACTTCTTTTAATTTAGTGGGCATCATTTGTCCTATTAACTTAAGTCCGATATGCCAAACATCGGAGCCGTGTATTTCTTGTCAAAATAATTTTCAACATCTAGGGCGTGAGTTGCAACAGCCCCAGGAAATCCAACTAGCTTCCATCCCGCCTTGTTTCGATTACCACCATAGATCGGGTCAGAAAACATTCCTTCCATAATATTTTGATACAACATCGAAAAGAAAATAGTGCTCGGTGGTCCATCCGCAAAAGTGACTTTACCGCCCCTTAAATTGAGCAAGAATTCTTCTAACTGATTACTGGGGAGCTTAGATACTTTGACGCCATATTTTTTAACACAATACAGATTCGATTGTTCAATACACACTCGATATAAATCTGCTGGCGTGAGTGGCAATTGATAACCTTGAGTCGGTAATCCCTTCTTCCAAGGACCGGACTGGTAAAGTCGATCGCCCTTCCCCCATGAACCTGATAATGCCCGATCAATGTAGTGATGAATGCCTATATCTGTCCCTTGCGGACTTAATGCATCAGCCGGAATCATATGATTGACAATTTTTTCAATAAATTCTTGTTCTGCTAAATTAAAAAAAACATATCCTTGCACTTGTGCTGCACCTGTTTGATTGTTAGATGTGGTTGAACTGTCTGCGGCTAAAGCATTTGGAGTCATCGATGATGTTATAGCAGCAGATGTTCCTACTAAAGCGCCTTTGAGAAAACCTCTTCGATCTGAATTATTATTTGCCATTCATCCTCCTTCATCAATAGTTAAGGTTTTAAGGTTGCAAGATAAGCTATGAGAGCAGATCTTTCAGCGGGATTTGTTAAGCCTGAGTAAGGCATGCGATTGCCTGGAAGAGCCGCTTGGGGATTTTCTAGAAAAGCATTCAGCTTTTCTGGACTCCAAACCCCATTCGAATTTCTTAAGGCATTGGAATATCGATAATCTGCAACCGAACCCATTTTACGATTCACAACTCCAACTAAACTAGGTCCAATTTGCTGAAGGTTGTTATCTAAACTATGACAGGCAATACATTGGCTGTAAATCGTTTTTCCAAGTTCAATGCCCTGTCCAAATGATGTCTGCACAAAACATAAGTTCAGAAGTAAAA
>CANFUO010000142.1 GCA_947450225.1 Burkholderiaceae bacterium
TGCAATATTATCACCCTCGGGTTAAAACTGCTTAATAAGCCCTTAAGCTTGTGACCTTTAGGGCTTATTTAACTGGGGGGCTTCTTTGTGTAAGTCTTCTTCAAGTTGAGCCAATATTTTTCCTAGAGCAGTTTGTTGCGCTTTTGCAATACTCTTTGCGGAGTTATCTTTGATAGGTTCGCTCTGATGGTATTTTTTCCGAAAAAGAACATTATTTTTTTTCAGGCCATCAGAACTGCTTAAATAGTATTCAATAGTAAATACTGCTGATGGTGTTTGGCCGGGACGAAAATCCGTATACATTTCATCGATAGTGCCTTGCAATAAATACATCGGCAATAAGGCATTTGAGTTTCCAACCGCAAATTGAAAGATGCCTGAAGCATTTAACCACTGCCGCGTTGCACTCGCAATCATGTCACTGGGTAAGGTCACATAGTCGTTATAAAAATCTTTTTCATATTTTTGATCATCCATCCGATAAACAAAAGATTTGGTATCAAATGGCGAGGTTACATTGATTGTCCCTTGCGTTAACCAATATTTAATTTGATTGCTTTTAGGTGCGCTGACTCGTTCAGGCATTAATCGCCAATGTCCGATTTCAAGTGGTGCCTGGGTAATTGAGCATGCCACTAAGAGTTGGAATAGGAATAGGCATCCTATGAACTTATATTTTATTTTCATTTCGACACTACCTCAGGTAAGTTAACTTTAGCTGGGGGAGAACCCAATACAGCCGAAGAAGGGTTGCGACTTAAATTTCTGGACAAATCATTTAACTGTTCTACCGTTTGCTTGATTTGCTCCATCGATATCTGCGAATCCCCTTCAATACTATTTAATTTTTGACGCAGTGCAACTATGCTACTTGTGGCCTGTTGGGTTAGGACCTCAAGATCTTTATTGGATGTTATTTTATTTAAATTCTTGATCAACTGATCTAAGTCTGATACTGATTGCACAAGGCCTCGCTGGTTTTTGCCATCACCAACAACCAATTTGTTTAAGTTCGTAATAAGTAGGTTGAGTTTTTCTTGAGTGGCAGCTAAATTGACATCATCGGCAATATGCAATGCTTTTTGGATACCCGCAAAGACCATATCTGCCTGGCTAGGAAGTGATGGTACTACCGGGTATTTTGGAGTCCAGTTATATGCTAGCTCTGGATAGTTTTCAGCATCTGCTAAGGAATCAAATTCAATATAGTTAACCCCTGTAATGCCGGCAGCTCTCACCCTAGCCCTTAAGTTTTTCTCCACGAGATTTTCAATCTCTGAAGCAATATCGTCAGGGCCTTGATCATCACGCCGCAAGATTTCAATGCGGATGACGACATATTGTTTTTGGTTAGCAACGGGGACTTTTTTTTCATAAATCGGACCAGAAAGCGCTATAGAGTAAACACTCCCAATTTTTACGCCGCGATAACGCGCTGGTGCGCCCACCTCAAGGCCTGTGACAGAGCCTGATACGTAGGTTTCTACAATGGTCGTTTTTTTATTAAAGTTACCCGCCCCAAAGATAAGTGTGACCGCAATTAATAATGCGATGCCGGCTAATACAAATAAGCCTAAGCGGAAATAGTTTTCATTTTGTCGACTCATGATGTGCTCGTGTTAATTCGGTTAAAAAATTCATAGGCTTTTTGATTTTCTTTCTGGGTCTTTAATACCTTTGGATCTCCTTGGGCAATAATGCCTTGGGCATCCTTATCTAACATAATGACGCGATCTGCTATAGCCTCAATACTAGCAAGTTCATGCGTCACAATGACAAATGTAATTTCCAAATTGCGTGCCAAATCAATAATAAGTTGATCTAACCCCGCCGATGTGACTGGATCCAATCCTGCAGAAGGCTCATCTAAAAAAAGTATTTTCGGATTTAGAGCCATCGCTCTTGCAATTGCCGCACGTTTTTGCATGCCACCACTTATCTCACTTGGCATCATTGTTTCATAAGGCAATAAGCCTACAAGGTCAAGCGTACACCGTGCAATTAAATTCATTTGGTCTTCAGATAGATCCGTGTACTCCTGCAAGGTCAGTTTGACATTTTCGAGTAAGGTCATCGAACCAAATAATGCACCTTGTTGGTACATCACCCCAAAATCTAACATGACATCTTGACGTTCTTGCCCCTGCGCCAATGTTAAATCTTTACCTTGAATCAAAATCTTGCCGCTTAAGGGTTGATATAAGCCAAAGAGATTTTTTAATAAACTCGACTTACCACATCCTGAACCACCTAAAATCACAAAAATCTCACCTGAATTAACGACAAAATTCAAGTTCTTGGAGAGGATGCGGTCGCCATAACCTACTGTCAGGTCAATCACTTCAATGGGGTACATTAGAAGCCCGTCCTGTAAGAGATGAAAGCAAATATTCCGTCGACAAATACAATTAATACGATGCTACTCACAACGGACCTGGTGGTTGAGATACCAACTGCAGCCGCACCAGTGCCGGTTTGCATGCCTCGCATACAGCCAATACTAGAAATCACAATGCCAAAAATGACAGATTTAACTAATCCTGAGTAAACATCACTGAGGTTAACCATGTTGATCAATCCGTTATAGGATGTGATTAATGGGATTTTGTACAGTGTCATCGTGAGTACAACTGCCGTCACGCTAATCAGATTAGAGAATATGGTTAATATCGGTACAACAATGATGCCTGCGATAACTCGGGGCATCACTAAAAACCTGACTGGATTAATCCCCGCAGTAGTTAAAGCATCGACTTCATTATTGACTGTCATAGTCCCAATTTCAGCGGCAAATGCTGCTGAAGATCTACCCGCAAATAAAATAGCAGTTATCAACGGGCCTAATTCACGAAATATACCTTTAGATACAAGTGGTGCCACATAGGAAGATGCCCCGAATTGCATGAGTCCCACCGCTGTCTGAAAGGCAAGTATCACACCAATTAAGAATGCGACTAAGGTAATAATTGGCAATGCAAATATACCTGCCTGCGATGCAACTTTGACTAAGTCACTCCATCTCAACTCATTAGGTTTACGTAAAACCCATAAAAATCCAGCGGTTACTTTGCCAATGAAAATAACCATATTTTTCGCGTCTTGATACACATCAAAGCTTGCACGACCAACCATAGAAATAAAGCCTTCTTTTTCTTTGATTGGTGGAATTGGGTATAGCGGATCAATCGGATGAAAGCGACGCAGTAATGCCTGATACTTTGGATCAAGTCCAATCAGTTCTAATGTGCCTTGATGAATCTCTTGTTCGTGTTGCAAATCAATAAAAAAAGCTACCCCAGAACCATCGAGATATTGAATCGAAGATGCATCTACCGTCAACTCTTTTTGCGAGGAGGTATTACCTTTTAGCCACGCTGCTTGCCTTACTCTGACCTCATTCCAAATACCTGAAATGGTTTGCGTGTCGATATGCCCGCTTAAAACTAATTTAGCTTTTTGAGGTGAATGAACTACCCATTGCATTTGCGGAGCAGCTTCTTCGGTAAGAGTGTCTTTCAATGCGTAATTTTCTTTAATTGAATATTTTTCAATTGTAAGTCATACATATGAAATTAAAAAGCCAAGCTTGAAATACAAGCTTGGCTTTGTGAGTAAAAACTAAGTTCTTACTTTTTCGGGATTACAGGACACAATAAATAGGATTGATGTGCTGGGCCCGTATGCAGTGTGACTTCACCATCAAATATCTCAGGGGGACGATCTCCTGGATGATTATGGGTAAATGGTCCAACTCCAGTGAATGGGTATTTCATATTGGATAACCTAGCTCCAGTGGCGCCAGGGTATACATAATCTTTACCTCTTACTGTAAGACCAATTCTGTATCCAGCAGGTACCACAATACTGGTCGGCAAAATCTCGATATCGAGTTCATAAACTTCACCTGGCTTTAGTGGCTCTTTTTTCGTATGCGGATGGTAGGGACGATAAGGTACGGATAACTTAGGGTCTAACTCGCGATGCGATGCTCGTAACCAACCTTGTGCAATTGGTGTATTTGGATCTAATGCGCCTTGAAAGGTAATCTCTTTCATGTTTGCATCAAATATTCGCATAATCAAGAACATGTCTGCATCAACAGTGCTCGAAGAAACAAATAATTTAGCCGCAAGCTGTCCAGTGATTTCTGTTTCTTGCTCGAGCGGCGCGGTTAAAAAAGTAACGCCTTCTGATAAGCCTTTATAGGTCAACTTGCCTTCTTTATCAACAGCTCCAGTCCCCATGTTCGTACTTGTCGCATCAATGTACATTTTTGTCCACTGTGTTGATGCGAGTGGCCAAGTAGTTTCTGCGCGCTGTGTAAATTTCTCACCAGGGTGGCGAACATTTAACAATACTTTGGGCTGTTGATCCCAGCCATTTTTTTCGCCTTTGAGGAAGTGGTTAAAAAACTTCAATTGCATGGTACGACCATAATCAGTATAAAAATGTGTCCAATGTTCTATGCCATGCATTTCTAACCATTTGTGCTCAGATGCTGAGCGAACGAA
>CANFUO010000143.1 GCA_947450225.1 Burkholderiaceae bacterium
GGTAGAGGTTGTGGGGCCAGCTGGGCCAACTACTTCACCTTCGATCGGATCTACAGGCCCTACGTAGTAAATGACTTTATTCGTAAAGTCTACAGGGAGTGGTTCACCTTTAGCGAGCATTTCTTGAATCCGTTTATGAGCAGCATCACGACCGGTATACATCTTGCCGTTCAGTAGGAGAGTTTGACCAACCGTCCAACTAGCAACCTCTGCGGGAGTGAGAGTATCGAGATTCACACGCTTTGATTTTTCAGTATCAGGCTTCCAAGCAACATCAGGCCAATCATCTAAATTAGGCACGGGCAAGTGCGCAGGACCACTGCCATCGAGATGGAAATGGATATGGCGAGTTGCCGCACAGTTTGGAATCATTGCCACAGGTAAAGATGCAGCGTGGGTAGGGTAGTCGTTGATTTTGACATCAACGACAGTGGTTAAACCCCCAAGACCTTGGGCCCCAATACCTAAAGCATTTACTTTTTCAAAAAGTTCTAAGCGTAATTCCTCGAGTTTATTTTGCGGACCTCTTTCGATGAGATCATAAATATCAACAGGATCCATTAAAGACTCCTTGGCCATCAACATGGCTTTTTCAGGCGTGCCGCCAATACCGATGCCTAAAATCCCAGGAGGGCACCAGCCTGCACCCATCGTTGGTAGTGTTTTTAGAACCCAGTCCACAATCGAATCGGATGGATTGAGCATCGCCAATTTACTCTTGTTTTCAGAGCCACCACCTTTAGCAGCGCAGATGACATCGACACTATCACCAGGCACGATTTCGTAATGAATCACTGCTGGAGTATTGTCCTTGGTATTGGTGCGCTTACCACCTGGATCGCGCAAAATAGAAGCACGAAGTGGATTGTGATGATCACCATACGCGCGTCTAACACCCTCATTAATCATATCGGCTACGCTTATGGTGGCATCCCACTGCACATTCATACCGACTTTAATAAAAACGACAGCAATACCAGTATCTTGGCAGATTGGACGCTTACCCTCTGCGCACATTCTGCTATTGGTTAAAATTTGAGCAATTGCATCCTTGGCTGCGGGACTCTCTTCACGATCATAGGACTTACCTAAGGCTTGAATGAAATCGATGGGATGATAGTAGGAGATATACTGAAATGCATCTGCAACACTTTGGATGAGGTCTTCTTGGCGAATAGTAGTCATTGATGTCGTCTCTAAGATAAGGAGTCTATAAAATTATCACTTATTTTATAGGGTAAACCTTGAAATTGACTGAAAAATTGCATAATTCTCATTTTTATATAATAAAAATGACATTCGATAATTTAAACTAATACTTTAAAGTTTTAACTATTTGTTATAAAAACGCACTTTTAGAGGAGAAACAACATGTCTGAAATTGAACAACTATTGGTAGAGAATCGTGTCTTTCCGCCACCGAAGGCTTTTAGTAAGCAAGCCGCGATCAATAGTATGTCCCAGTATCAGGATATGTGTAACGCATTTGACAAAGATTTTGAAGGTACTTGGGCGCGTCTTGCTAAAGAAAATCTCTTTTGGAAAAAGCCCTTTAAGAAAGTTCTAGATGAATCCAAAGCACCATTTTATGAATGGTTTGCTGACGGTACGACTAATGCGTCTTATAACTGTTTAGACCGCAACATCAAAGCGGGCCTTGGTAATAAAACCGCACTTATTTTTGAATCCGACGCTGGTGAAGTGAGCAAGGTTTCTTATTCGGAATTACATGCCCGTGTATGTCAGTTTGCCAATGGCTTAAAAAGTATTGGCGTTAAAAAAGGTGATCGCGTAGTGTTATACATGGCAATGTCAATTGAAGGCATTGTAGCCATGCAAGCATGTGCGCGCATTGGCGCGACGCATTCAGTCGTATTTGGTGGATTCTCAGCAAAATCTTTAGAAGAGCGAATTGTTGACGTAGGTGCCACAGTAGTTATTACTGCTGATGAGCAAATGCGTGGAGGTAAAAAATTACCACTCAAAACAGTCGTTGATGAAGCCTTATCACTTGGCGCTGGAAAAGTAGTTCAGCATGTTGTTGTTTACAAACGTACCGGTAGCGACATTCCATTTACAACCGGTAGAGACCATTGGATGCATGATTTAGTTGCAGGCCAAGCAACCAGTTGTGAGCCAGAGTGGGTGGGATCCGAGCATCCACTATTTGTTTTATATACATCAGGTTCTACTGGTAAGCCAAAGGGTGTGCAGCATGCAACAGGTGGTTATTTGTTATGGACACATCTGACCATGCAGTGGACATTTGATCTGCGCATGAAAGACATCTTTTGGTGTACCGCGGACATTGGTTGGATTACTGGACATAGTTATATTGCCTACGGGCCATTATCTGTGGGAGCGACCCAAATTGTTTTTGAAGGGGTACCCACATTCCCGAATGCAGGACGTTTTTGGCAGATGATTGAGCGCCATCAAGTTTCTATTTTTTATACTGCACCAACCGCGATTCGATCCTTAATCAAAGCATCAGATACCAATCCAGAGGCACACCCAAGAAACTCGAATCTCAAGAGTTTAAGGATATTAGGTTCTGTTGGTGAGCCGATTAATCCGGAAGCTTGGATGTGGTATCACAAAGAAGTTGGTGGCGAGAACTGTCCGATAGTGGACACCTTTTGGCAAACCGAAACAGGCGGTCATATGATTACGCCACTTCCAGGCGCAACACCACTTGTGCCGGGATCATGTACCTTGCCACTGCCGGGTATTATGGCAGCGATTGTCGATGAGGTTGGACATGATATGCAAAATGGACATGGGGGGCTTTTGGTTGTTAAACGTCCATGGCCATCCATGATTCGGACGATTTGGAATGATCCAGAGCGTTTTGTGAAGAGTTATTTTCCGCAAGAATTAGGTGGTAAGTTATACCTTGCTGGTGATGGCGCGATTCGAGATGCGAAAACGGCGTACTTTACGATTACAGGCCGTATCGATGATGTCCTCAATGTATCGGGCCACCGCATGGGGACCATGGAAATTGAATCATGTCTTGTGGCGCACCATGATGTTGCTGAAGCAGCTGTTGTAGGACGACCTGATGACATTAGTGGTGAAGCGATTGTTGCTTATGTCGTTCTCAAAGGAGCAAGACTGGAGGGAGCTGCAGCCGCAGCAAAAGCTAAAGAGCTCAGAGACTGGGTCAACAAAGGTATTGGCCCTATTGCAAAACCCAAAGAGATTCGGTTTGGAGATAATCTGCCTAAAACACGATCTGGCAAAATCATGCGCCGTTTATTAAGAGTTTTAGCGAAGGGAGAAGATATTACCCAAGATACTTCGACTCTCGAAAATCCAGCCATCTTGGACCAGCTCAAAGAAGCTTTATAAAAAATAGCTGACCAGCACAGGGCACTGCGGTGCCCTTTTTTGATTTCCAAAACGAAAAAGTAATGATTGTGCTAAATTGATTTTAGGGATAATATAAAAAAATACTATTTATTGAGGAGGCATGATGAAATGTCCCCGCTGTCAAAACGCAATTATTGTTGGCTTTGATGATTGTGTTGTTTGCCAAAAAAATACGCTTTATTCGGAGCCGATTCCCGCAAAATATTTTATTTTGTGTTCTACATTGGTTTTTGGAGTTTTAAGTTTGTTCAACCTTGATTTTGATTTACCGAGTATCTTCAAAAGTGTATGGGTATCGATACTTGGTGGATTGTTCTGGGGTTCCATTATTTGGCTTTTTTATGGCATTTTTCGACGCTGAAAATCTGCTTAAATGAAGCAATATTCAATAAATCGCAAGAACACCGTATAATCTATTCTTCCCAAGGAAGGGTGGATGAGCGGTTTAAGTCACACGCCTGGAAAGCGTGCGTAGGTTAATCGCCTACCGCGGGTTCGAATCCCGCCCCTTCCGCCAGGAGCTTACAAAATAATATCCACTTATAGCCTTAAGTTAAAACCCATCCGAGGTGAAATAACCGTGGGATTACTACAAAATGATTAACAAAGTTCTTGAGGAGCAAGCCTTTAATATTTCAGATCAATCCAAGTACCTGTATATTAATAAATAAGACTTTATTCGTTGACTTCTACAAGTTGGGCGCCACGCTCTAACTTGTAGACTTCGATGGCCTTTGGAAAGCCTTTTAGTGTCACGAAGCCAATGTTGACGACTTCAGAGGAGGGCTTAATGGAAGAGAAGCATTTTCCATCAAATAGAATTTCACCATCTTTTGCGTCATTGCATAATCGGGAGGCTAAATTACAAACGGAACCAATTGCGGCGTAGTCAGAGCGACCCTCATAGCCAATCATTCCCATGGTAGCAAAACCTCGAGCAACACCGATACCCATGCCAATTTCCAATTTAAGACGATGCCATTTTTCTTGTATGGGTTCAAAAGATAGTTGAATATTTTGAGCCAGTTGTAGGGCAATGACTGAGAAGTTTTCCAACAATATAGGATCATTGAAAAAGACCATTACACCATCACCTTCAAAGTGTTCAATGACGCCAC
>CANFUO010000144.1 GCA_947450225.1 Burkholderiaceae bacterium
ACCATTTATAAGCAGTAAAGATCGCCTATTACTTTTCGATGATTTGTTGAAATAAAATATCTCTCGCATCATTTTTTTCAGCTTGAATATTGAGTAAATGACAAAGAAGCGTATAAACTTCAATATTTTCAAAATAATTTAGCTTCATTTTCTTCACCCGATAACCAGAGGCAATAAAAATACCGTGCATATCTTTTAATTCAGGATCAAACCCATGTTGTCCTGGAATCTTAAAAGCTGGGATGCTTGAGACAGCACTAAAACCGAGTTGACTCAGACATACAATATCTGGAATTCGGCGGTGTGATCCAAAATGATATTTAGCTGGGATATCTTTTTTTGCCCAGCACTGCATATTTTTATTTTGATTGAGAGTATTTAATACTTGAGATGCTTGATTGCCATTCAGATTAATTCCTGCAACAGGACCCTGCCACTCAACACTTATATTTGGAAATGGGTTGAGTAAAGGTTTTAGGTCGATATAATTTTTTGGATCCACATAAGCCATCCCATGATCAGAAACGATGATGATGGTTGTTAAGTCAAATAATCCCAAATCTTTCAAGCCCGCCAGAAAAGATCCAATAGCGTTATCGACCGATTGAACTGCTTCAAGAACCTCTGAGCTTTGTGGGCCAAAACGATGTCCCATAGAGTCAACATCTTCAAAATATAAGGTTGCAAAATCTGCGCGAGAGGCATTAGGGCGATTGAGCCACTCCAAAAGTTTCAATGACCTTGCTTGAGGAGATAAATTTTTATCATAAGGTAACCAGTCATTTGGCTGAACACCTTTTATTTTTGCCTCAGTTCCTGGCCAAAATAAGGTGGATGTTTTTAGGCCATTTCTTTGGGCACTCACCCAGAGTGGAGTGGCATCTTCCCACCAAGTTGGATTGCCCACAGCACTTTTTGAAGATAGTCTAAAGGGCTCAGTAATATCACTATCCTTCATTGAGTTATTGACGATGCCATGATGGTCTGGGTACAAGCCAGTGACCATGCTGTAATGATTAGGGAAGGTTACACTTGGAAAAACGGGCAGCATACCCTCAGCGGTGGCGCCTTGCTTGGCTAACTGAAACAGATGTGGACTATTCGTGTTGCTGAGATATTCTGGTTTGAAGCCATCAATAGAAATAAGAACGGTGAGTGGTTTAGGTGGGTTATCTGACTGTATATTTTCTGGTGGATTGATAGGAGAGCATGCACTAAGGATGCCAATGGTGACGAGTGAATAAAATAGATTAATTCGCATAGACTTATTTTGGCACAAACAGTTGACATGTATGTCGTCATGAATCTTTAAAATGGTTTATTGATGGTTGATTTATAGGGGCCTTTAATGTGAAGGTGTCACAAAAATTTCTTTATTAGTTTAATAATCTAGATAGTATTTGTGTGACAATAGGATTAAGATACTGCTCTAGTTACAATTTTACTTTTTTTAATTTTTAAAGGTTAACTATACATAGTGGCTATTGAAACCGAACTTAAACTCAGCTTTAATTCAAAAGATTTGCCGATGCTACTTGAGCATCCGTTGTTACAAGTAACAGGCAAAAGACAAAAACTTTATAACATTTATTACGACACGCATGAATTATCCCTCATGCATCAGGGAATCGCTGTTAGAGAGCGTAAGATTTTACGCAAACTGTTGCTCACTTTAAAGATCAACCATTCCAATAATGGCGGATTATCGAGCCGTTCAGAATGGGAGGCTCCAACGGTTCAGGGACAGTTCGATTTCCATACTTTAGTTGATGATCCCGTTATGGCGCAAAAAATGACATTAATGGCGCCACAGCTCATGCCTGTTTTTACAACAGACTTTACGCGACGTTCCTGGGAAGTCTTATTTCGTGGGGCGAAAATTGAAATTGCAGTAGATCAAGGATGGATTGTCACTCGACGTGATGGTCAGTTATATGAAGAAGCCATTTGTGAAGTTGAGCTCGAATTAAAAGATGGTAACCCAGTTACTTTATTTGGTTTGGCGAGAGTACTTAGTCGACGCGTGCGGTTACATCCAACTGCCGACTCAAAGGCTGCTAGGGGATATAAGTTATTTCAAAATATTCTTCCCAGCCCCTTAAAGCCTCCAGCCCTTGCAATTGATGCAAAAGCCCCGCCCCTAGTTACCTTTGAGAGAGTTTGTCTGGAATGCTTAAATCACTTACAGGTCAATGACGTCGGTATTTTACGGGATGATGACGATGAATATATACATCAAGCTCGGGTAGCAATGCGCCGGATTCGCTCTGCCATTAAATTGTTCTCGCCGGTATTGCCAATGAGTTTTGTGAATCAATGGAATGGTGTATGGCGAGACCTGGCAAATGAATTAGGTGACGCAAGAAATTGGGATGTGTTTTGTTATGAGTTGATTCCTCTATTGAAGGAAGCTTTTCCACAACATCCAGATATTGAAAAATTAGAACAATTCGCAATAGAGCAACGAGCTAAAGCACATACAAATGCAGTTGCTAGTTTTGGTAGTCGTCACTATTCGGTGAAGTTAATTTCTTTTGCTGAAGCGGTGATGAGTTTATCCACACATCCAGAGATAAAAAATCGTCAAAAGATGATTCTTGAGAGTCAAAGCACTTCAGAACCGATTGTTGAAGAAGATACACATCAATTTGCTACGCGTTTATTAATGCGTAAGCATCGTCGTTTTATGCGTGAAGTTTTAGTACCTAATCGCAACTTAGAGCAAAGTCATCAATTGCGACTGGAGTTAAAAAAAATGAGATATTCTTTTGATTTCTTTATGGAAATCTATCCAAGAAAACGAATTTCTCGTTATATGAAGTCGCTTGCGCGAGCACAAGAACTCTTGGGTAAGATGAATGATCTGGCCACTGCTGAGATTTTGCTTGGGCAACGTAATTTAGGTTCTGTCGATATTGCTCAAGCGTGGGTTATTGGACGTCAGAGTGGCTATTTATCGATGATGCCCAAGATTTTGTCTAGCTTGACTGACTTAAAAGCACCTTGGAAGTCTTAAGAGAGTTTTTCCTAAATTAGTGGCAAAATAGGCCTATCTTTCATACAGAAGTAGGTGTGTTCCCTTGATTCGATATTTAAAATATGGAATTGTATACTTTGCCAGTGTTGGTGTTTTTGCGTTTGCTCAATCGCCATCTGAAAATGCAATACAAGCCGGATTTGATATTATCTATAACCGTAATTTAGGTAACTGTGTTACCTGTCACACGATGCATGTGAGTGGCGCACAGACTTCGAGACAAATTGAAAAACAAGGTAACTTTGGGCCTGAGCTCAGTGGTGTAGGAAGTAAATATACACGGCATCAACTCACTGCGTGGGTAACTGATGCGCGAAAAATTCATCCTCAGACAATGATGCCACCTTATGGTAGTCTTGAGGACATAGTGCTGCCAAATCAAAATAAAACGCTCCTCAGTGATGAGCAGATTCAGTTGGTAGTAGAGGCATTATTAACCTTGAAGAGTAATAAATGATGCAATCAAAAGTTCTCAAACGATCATTATTAAAAGGGATTGCCGTATTATTTGCGACCCCTTACTTCAGGGGAAGTTGGGCCAGTTCAAGTAATAACGACTACACCCAAAAAAATCTTCAGAGTTTGCCGATCAAAAAAGAGGGCGTTAGCATCGATTTACCCCCCTTGGCTGATACGGGCAATTCAATTCCGATGAGTATACAAATTCAAGCACCTGCGCAGCGCCGAATTCAGTCTTTCGAAATCATTGCCCCGGAAAATCCTAATCCGATGGTTATGCAGATCACATTACCCCAGTCGCAATCAAGCTATCGTTTATCGACCCGTATTCGATTGGCACTGAGCCAAGATGTTTGGGTGATTGTACAACTAGACGATGGATCCAAGATCGGACAATCCTTGCATTGTGTCGTGACATTAAATGCGTGTTTTGATGCTACCTAATATTTCAATATGGCAACTTTAAATCTCCACCCCATTCGTTTGAGTATTCTCGGAACCCCCTTAGTAGGGCAAGAAGTCGAGGTACGCGTTTTAATTGGACATCCTATGGAGACAGGATATCGCTTGGGTTTAGACGGTAATGAGAGAATACCTAAAAATATTATTGAGAGTGTCATCATTAAACTCAATCAAGATCCAATTATGCAAGCAACCCTTGGTACGGGTATTGCGGCTAACCCACTACTGAGTATATTTGTCAAAGTCCCTCCACAAGGAGGTGTGATATCAGTAGAATGGCGAGACGATCAAGGTGTTCAAGGACGTGCCGAGAAACTGATTGCAGTCACATGAAGTTTTTGTTTGGTTTGTTACTCATTGTCTTAGGTCTTTTCTGGGACCTTGCATTTGCAGATCATACACGTCAATCGGGCAATGCCTTTCTGAGCCCAGAAATGCTCAAACAACAAAATGATCCGAGCATGAATCCAATCTCTTTATGGGTGGATCAAGGTCAAGAATTATTCA
>CANFUO010000145.1 GCA_947450225.1 Burkholderiaceae bacterium
AAGAATAACTAAGTCATGGGCACGCCATTTATTGCGGTGATTCCGGCAAGGCTGGCATCAACGCGTTTGCCGCGTAAGCCTTTGGCAGATATTGGCGGAGCGCCTATGGTAGTGCGTGTTGCTGAGCAAGCGGCAAAGAGCTCTGCGAGTCAAGTGGTGGTCGCTACCGATAGTGATGAAATTATTCAAGTCTGCCAACAACATCAGATCACTGTCGTAAAAACAAGCGCTCAACACCCGACTGGGACTGATCGTTTAAGCGAGTTGGTGCTCATGCGCGGGCTTTCTGATGATGCGATTGTGGTGAATGTTCAGGGTGATGAACCTTTTATTCCGCCAGAACTGATTAATCAAGTGGCCCAAGCCCTAGCGGATCACCCTGACTGCGCTATCGCAACCGCAGCTGTTGTTATTGATAATCACGCTGAAATCCATAACCCGAATGTGGTTAAAGTGGTTCTTGATGTTCATGGACATGCATTGTATTTTTCTCGCTCAGCAATCCCCTTGCAGCGTGATAGTCAACTGCCGAGCATTCCTTATCTTCGTCACTTAAGTATTTACGCTTATAAGGTCCACTTTTTAAAGGCTTTTGCAGGACTCCCACCAGCTCCTATCGAAACCATGGAGGCTTTGGAACAGTTGCGCGCCTTATATAATGGTTATAAGATTCATGTTCAGGTTTGCCATGAAGTCCCTCCACCGGGAATCGACACTCCTGAAGATTTATTGGCTGCTCAATTAAAATGGGCACAATTGCATCAAAAATAAAGTTATTATGTTTTATTACGTTTTTTTAGAGGCTAAATGATGAGACTCATCCTATTGGGCGCCCCCGGAGCAGGCAAAGGTACGCAAGCAAAATTTATTTGTGAAAAATATGCCGTTCCTCAAATCTCTACGGGTGATATGCTCAGAGCCGCCGTCAAAGAAGGCACTCCTTTGGGCATCGAAGCTAAAAAAATTATGGACTCTGGTGGTCTTGTTTCGGATGACATCATCATCGGCCTAGTCAAAGATCGTTTGATGCAACCTGATTGCATCAAAGGTTATTTGTTCGATGGTTTTCCAAGAACAATTCCGCAAGCGCAAGCAATGAAAGATGCTGGTGTGCCCATTGATTTCGTTGTTGAAATCGATGTTCCATTTGATGCCATTATTGATCGTATGAGTGGTCGTCGTGTGCATGTGGCCTCAGGTAGAACTTATCATGTGCGCTTCAATCCTCCTAAGACCGAGGGAAAGGATGATGTTACTGGCGAAGAATTAATTCAACGTGATGATGATAAGGAAGCAACTGTGCGCAAACGTCTGGACGTTTATGACGCTCAGACTAAACCGTTGATTGAATACTATTCATCTTGGGCAAAACATGGTGATAGTGCGGCTAAAGTGCCTGCGCCAAAATACTCCAAAGTTCACGGGACCGGTAGTGTTGAAGACATTACTGGAAGAGTTTTTGCTGCGCTTGTAGCTTAAACTTGCTTACTTTACTTTTTGAGTTATTTGATTGCCGCAAGCTCTTGCGCTAACTCTTGTAACGAGATAACCGTTACATCTTGGGATGTTCTGTAACGTTCTTTTCCAGGGTAAACAAGAAATTTTTTGACTGGCTTCAAATCTTCACATGCTTGATGAAATCCTCGCTCTAACTTCGGCGATAAACTATGTTTGATTTCTATCGCCCATTGGGTTTGATCTGGCCAATGTAATAATAAATCTATCTCAGCTCCTGCACTGGTTCGATAAAAATAAGCTTGAACATCCATAGGTGCTACCGCCAGAAGGTTTTCAATCACAAAACATTCCCAACTATGCCCAATGACAGGATGAGATAAAAGTGCATCTTTATCCTCAATCTTTAATAAGGCATGGGCTATTCCGCTATCGCGAATATACACTTTGGGTGTTTTGACCAAACGTTTGCCAATATTGACATACCAAGGCTGAATCCGCCTGACTAATAATAAATCGACGAGTAGGTCTAAATATTTAATTGCTGTTCTGGTATCTACGCCTAGATTATTTGCAAATTGCGCATGATTAACTAAGCACCCCTGATAGTGGGCCAACATTTCCCAAAAACGTCGTAAGGTTTGTGCTGCGATGCGTGGTCCAAATTGCGGAATATCTCTCTCTAAATAGGTCCGTATAAAGTTTTCTCTCCAACGCAAACTCTGTGGGGCGTCCTGCGCCAAAAAACTATCTGGAAACCCACCTCTTACCCATAAATTTTCAATTCCTTCAGGTGGGATTTCCAAAATATTAAATGGGCCAAGCTCAAGATAAAAAACTCTCCCAGCTAAACTTTCACCTGATTGCGCTAACAAATCTAATGATGCAGATCCTAAGAGTAAAAACTGTTTATTTTTTACTCCTTGTCTTCTAGCCCGGTCTATGATGCCTCGCAGTGAGGGGAATAATCCTGGCAAACGGTGTACCTCATCAATAATGATTAGTTGACCCACATGGCTATCAAGATAAATTTCTGGCTCTTTTAATTTTGCAAGATCCCTTTGTGACTCCAAGTCTAAATAAAGGGCATTCCACTTTTCACCAACCTGCATCGCTAAGGTGGTTTTACCCACCTGCCGAGGGCCGAGCAAAACCACCGCAGGGGATTCCTCTATAGCACGTGTGAGCTCATGGGTAAGTTGGCGATCAATCATCCTTGCAATTATGGACTACTAATGTATGATTTACAAGGATAAACGGGCAAAAAGGGCTAAATTGGCTTATTTAAGCTCTTTTAGCGCTGATTCAAAGGACTCAATATCCTCAAAACTTCTGTACACAGAAGCAAAGCGAATATACGCAACTTTATCTAATCGCTTGAGTTCGCGCATGACCATTTCCCCTATCCGAGAAGTCGGAATTTCTTTCTCGCCAAGGCTAATAACCCGTTCCTCTAAGTGCGCAATTGCTTCATCTAATGCATCTGAAGATACTGGCCTCTTGCGAAGTGCGAGCCGCATGGAGCTGACTATTTTTTCGCGGTTATAGTCTACCCGACTGCCATCCTTTTTAACTAAGGTGGGCATCGACAATTCAATACGCTCATAAGTCGTAAAGCGTTTGTCGCACTTTTCACAACGTCGACGCCTTCTTACCGCACGTCCATCCTCAGAAACTCGAGAGTCTAATACTTGAGTTTCTTCATGAGGACAAAATGGACAATGCATAGTGGGTTATTAGGCTCCGTAAACGGGGAAGCGTTGCGTTAACTGCTCTACTTCTTTTCGTACACGATCAATCGTTGCTTGATCACTTGGATTTTCAAGAATATCAGCAATCCAATGACCTACCTGGACTGATTCAGGAACTTTAAATCCGCGGGTTGTCATGGCTGGTGATCCTAAGCGAATTCCACTAGTGACAAATGGTTTTTCTGGATCTTTAGGAATTGCATTTTTATTGACTGTTATATGCGCTAAGCCCAGCACGCGTTCAGCTTCTTTTCCGGTAATATTTTTTGCTCGTAAATCTACCAACATCACGTGCGATTGTGTTTTACCCGAAACAATCCGCAGACCCCTACTGACTAAAGTTTTTGCTAAGGCATCGGCATTATCTAAAACTTGTTGTTGGTATACCTTAAAGTCTGGTTGGAGTGCTTCTTGAAATGCCACTGCCTTGGCAGCAATCACATGCATGAGTGGGCCACCTTGTAAGCCCGGGAAAATAGCTGAGTTAATCGCTTTTTCGTGTTCGGCTTTCATGAGAATCACACCACCTCTTGGCCCTCTTAAGCTTTTATGGGTGGTTGAGGTAACGATGTCTGCATGAGGAACTGGATTGGGATATAAACCAGCCGCAATCAATCCTGCATAGTGGGCCATATCGACCAAAAAGATGGCTCCAACTGCTTTAGCAACTTTTGCAAAGCGCTCAAAATCAATGTGTAAAGAATATGCCGATGCGCCAGCAATAATTAATTTCGGGCGATGCTCATGCGCTAAACGTTCCATTTCGTCGTAATCAATAGCTTCATCCGCATCAAGTCCATAGGGCACAATATTGAACCACTTACCACTCATATTCAGTGGCATTCCGTGGGTTAAGTGTCCCCCTTCAGCCAAGCTCATTCCTAAAATCGTATCTCCTGGCTTTAAAAATGCAAGAAACACAGCTTCATTGGCTGAGGCTCCGCAATGGGGTTGAACGTTGGCAGCATCTGCGCCAAACAGTGTTTTTAATCGATCTATCGCTAATTGTTCAGCAATATCAACGTATTCACACCCGCCATAGTAGCGTTTGCCTGGATAACCTTCGGCATATTTATTCGTCAACTGGGAGCCTTGGGCTTCCA
>CANFUO010000146.1 GCA_947450225.1 Burkholderiaceae bacterium
AATCAAGCGGGCATGGGATTTCTGGTGCCAACAAGAAGAAGGCCTTATTTAACTCAAGAAATGAATAGGATCAGCAAATGACTACAACCATCAAATCGATACTTTGTCTTATCGTATGTTTATTTGGCATCACAAGTGCGCACGCACAGAGTACTTACCCAAATAAATCGATTAAATTAATTGTGCCGTATGCAACCGGCGGTGGGTCTGATATCCTTGCCCGTCAAATTGGTGTGCGCTTGCAAAATATTTGGGGACAACCCATTGTTGTTGATAACCGGCCTGGCGCGTCTGGGAATATTGGAAGTGAAGCGGTAGTGCGCTCACCGAGCGATGGTTACACCTTATTGCTACAAAATTCAACGATGGTCACTAGTGCAGCACTCGCTGGAAAACTCAATTACGATCCTGAAAAAGATTTAACACCAATCATGCTGCTTGGATTAACGCCGATGTCATTAGCTGCGGCCGAAAAAACCAAGATCAAAAATTTAAAAGACTTAATTGAATACTCGAAAAAAAATCCGACCGGATTAAATTATGGCTCTTGCGGTATTGGAACACCACAACACTTTATGGTGGAAATCATTAAAGAGCAAACCGGAGTCAAAGCCTCACATATTGGCTATAAAGGCTGCGCACCTGCAGTAACTGATGTTGTTGGTGGTCAAATTGAATTAGCCATTGTTAGCGCAAATCTAGTATCCCAGTACGTCAAGATTGGACGACTCAACTCTGTTGGCGTCACCACAGCGCATCGTTATGCATTGATGCCAGACAATCTAACCTTTAAAGAGCAAGGTATTAAAGATATGGATTTTGCAGTATGGTATGCATTAATGGGGCCAGCCAATCTCCCCAGTGACATCGTTGCAAAAGTTCAAGCAGATGTAAATAAAATCTTGGATGAGCCTGAAGTGAAGCAAAACTTATCCAATGCAGGTGTAGAGCCTTACCGGGGTAGTGGGGCAGATTTAGCAAAATTAATTCACAACGACTTAATTAGTTACGCCAAGTTAGTTAAATCGGCAAACATTAAATCAGACTAATCAATCACTATGCTCAAAAAAGTATTTCGGGTTCTGTTGATCAGTATTACGGGAATCTATTTTTTCATAGCACATGCACAGCAGTACCCAGAAAAACCGATTCGACTAGTCTCTCCAATACCACCTGGAGGGGCGCCGGATTTAGTGGCTCGAGCACTCGCTGCAACACTCACAAAGCAGATGGGTTTATCTGTTTTTGTTGAGAACAAAGTCGGCTCAAACGGTAATATTGCAGCTGATTTTGTGGCGCATGCGCCAGCTGACGGATACACCCTCCTTATCGGCATGGATAGCTTATTCGTGATTAATCCCTATTTATATAAAAAAGTACAGGATGCCAATAAAGAATTTAAGCCAGTAGCAAGCTTGGCAGCTAATCAATTTGTTTTAGCGATTAACCCAAAAGTGCCAGCTAGTAACCTTAAAGAATTTGTAGAGTACGTTAAAAAAACGAAGCCAGCGCCAGCCTATGCTTCAGGAGGCAATGGCAGTCAGCACCATCTCACCATGGAAATGCTCAAGGCACGAGCGGGGATTGATTTACTTCACATTCCCTATAAAGGTGGTGTTGAAGCTACAACGGCCACGATGGGTGGCGATAGTGTGGCGATGTTTTCAGGAACATCCAATGCAGGTTTAATTAAATCCGGAAAATTAAAAGCGATTGCCGTATCAGGAGCAAATCGATCCAAAGAGATGCCTGATGTTCCAACGATTGCTGAAACATATCCTGGCTTTGATAACACCATTTGGATTGGCTTATTTGCATCAAAAGATACGCCTGAAGCGATCATTCAGAAGATGCGACTTGAAGTCAATAAAGCATTAAAAGATCCGGCTATGGTTGAGTCACTCAATAAGGCAGGTGGCATTGAGCCCTTAATTACAAGTTCTGAAGAGTTTGCAAACTTGATCAAAAAAGATCAAAACAAGTACAGCACTATCATTCGCAGCTTAAATTTGCAGTTAGATTAATTGACCCGGAGCCATCTTTGACCAACTTAAAACTATCGGTAGCCATTGGAGATTACGACCAATTAAGAGATTTCACAAATGGACGAGTTCGTGCGGAAGGCATCGATATACATCCGATTAATTTATCGATAGAAGAAACTTTTTTCCGGTTTATTAAATATCACGAGTTTGATGTATCTGAAGTATCTTTTGCCAAAGCCCTTTCATTGGTTTCCCAAGAAGATCCTTGGTTAGTCTTAATTCCGGTATTTCCGTCAAGGGCATTTCGACATTCCTCTATTTACATCAGAAAAAACACAGGGATTAAAACGCCTCAAGACTTAGCCGGGAAAAAAGTGGGCGTACCTGAGTGGGCTCAAACAGCTTCTATATATTCAAGAGGAATGCTTGCCCATGAATATGGCGTTGATTTAACGAGCATTGATTGGTATCAGGCGGGGGTGAATGATGCCGGCAGAAAAGAAAAAGTAGAATTGCAGTTACCCAAAGGGATTCGGTATACAGCAATGCCACAAAACTCACTTTCGCAGATGTTACTAGACGGACAATTAGACGCAGTTTTGAGCGCCCGCCCACCCAATGCTTTTTTAAAGCATCCAGAACAAGTGGAAAGACTCTTACCAAATTACCGTGAACTCGAAATGGCTTACTGGGAAAAAACGAATATTTTCCCGATCATGCATGTCATCGGCATCAAACGAGAAACCTATGAGCAAAATCCATGGATTGCTGGCAACCTGATGAATGCATTTGAAGAGGCTAAAGAGCGTTCATTAGAGCGCGCGTCGGATATTACCGCGTCCTACTACCCAATACCTTGGGTACCCGATTACACGCAAATATCAAAAAATATCATGGGCGAGGATTATTGGCCTTATGGTATCGAAAAGAATAGAAGTACATTAGAAGCTTTTACTCAGTATGCTTATGAACAAGGGATTACCAAGCGGCATATGAAGCCAGAAGAACTCTTTGTCAAAGAAGCCCTGGAGCGCGTCAAAGTTTAATACTTACACATGTTGCCGTAAAGCAACAGTTACACGCTGTAGGTAAAACCCATAATATTCATCAAGATCTTTATTAGATTAAGATATATTTTTTAAACCATGTAGGGTATTTTTATGAAACGTGTATTTGCTGCAACAATTGGTGCCGCCTTAATCGCAAGTCCGCTTTTTGCGTCTGCTCAAGCAAAAAACTTTGAAGGTTTTAAGGCTGAATTGGGAGCCGGTTACGCTCAAGTTAAACCGGCCTCTTCTGGGGGCACTATTTCCCCTTACTATACATATACTGCCGCTGCAGATAACTTGAGTACGCCATTGTTTTTCTTGGGACTTGGATATGACTATGCGATTAATGATAGTTGGTTAGTTGGAGTAGGCGGAACTTACGCACCATTTAATAGTAATACGGGTAATCAATCTGTAACAGTTACAAGTCCTCTTGGAACTGGCGCCCCAACTACCGGAAGATATTGGTTTAATAATGCCTATTCTTTGTTTATTAAACCATCTTATGTCCTTGATAAAGATAGTACGGTTTACGGCAAAGTTGGTTATACAGGCTTATCCTCCAATGGCGACACTGCCAAAGTGAATTTAAAAGGCATGATGTTTGCTGCTGGTTATTCGCGTAATTTTGATAAAAACCTGTATGGCTTTGCAGAAGTTGCATATGCCAAGTATGGTGATGCGGACTTACCAACAGACTATTTTGCAGCAAAATTGGGATCGACTGCAGTCAACAATGGCACGATTTCTGCTAGCGCTATGGAAATCAAGTTTGGTATCGGTTATAAATTTTAAGAAGACAGTACCAATACTTAAATCCTCACTTAGGTGGGGATTTTTTTTCGCTGTATCTTCACGAAGTTGCCAATTGATGTCCTTAAAAACATGTGACTTTCAAGTGCATAGCAAATTCATTTGCTCAAAAAAGTGCATGAAACTCATCTATTATTGAGCTAATCAGTTAATCTAGTAAGGTATTGAAAGTAATTACCACCATTAACCATTTGAGGAAATCAATG
>CANFUO010000147.1 GCA_947450225.1 Burkholderiaceae bacterium
TGTTTATTTGTAAATTAAGCCTATATCTGTGTGACTATGAGTAACTCCATAAAACAAAGTCACAGCATGAGCCCAGCGAATGATGCGTGTTACCTTCACCGAAGTGATCAACACTATCCATCATTTGATATGGAGTGTGAAGCCACCATTGTTCTAAAAAATATATTCAATATGAAGAATAGGCGCAAAAAGGCGAGTAAGTCCTTGACCAGCATTGATAGTCTTATTGGTAGAGCTCCACTCTCACAAAATACTGGTGAACCTGTTCAACCGTTAAAGATCTTAGACGCTATTCCGATTGAAATCATTAGTCTGCGGCAAGTGGCCGAAGACATGTTGGTTCAAGAGCACATGAAAGTTACTAGGGGTGAGTTTGCGAAGCACTCCTACACCATGCTGATGAGTCGACTCAATAAGCATATTTACCCGTATTTTTTGGGAATGGATATACGATCGATTGATAATAAAAAAATCTGTGAATTTTTTAATTATCTCAATAGTCTGCAGTTATCCTCCATTACGATTTCTCAATACATCATTGCTCTGCGTAAAGTGTTTCTTCAGGCACTCGCTCAGGAATATATTCTTAAAGTTCCAGTATTTCCAAAACTCAAGATGTCTAGTGTGCCTAGGGGTAGTTTTTCAATTCAAGAATATTATCAATTACTGCGCACCGCCCTCCAACTGAGAAAAATTACACCTGCTGAAATAAAGATTACTCACCGAAATAAGAAGGCCGGAATATACACAGCCAGTGAACAACTACCATTCGAGTTCATTTGGTTGATTCGCTTCATGGTGAGTAGCTTTGTCCGCCCCGTGGATATCAAACTCATACAACATCAACACATCACCATTGTTCGAGGTGAGTATGTGTACCTTCGTATTAAATTACCAGAAACCAAAAAACATACGAGTCAGATTGTTACTTTAACTTCGGCTGTAGGTGTGTATGAGGCTTTAAAAAAACATATGGATAAGATCGGCTATGGCAAACCTACTGATTATTTGTTTTTGCCACAAATCGCTGATCGCGAAGCTGCTATTTATATCATTGGTAAACACTTTAGAAGTTTATTAGAGCGCACTGGCTTACGTAAAGGTAGTCTTGGTCAAAACCGAACTCTGTATTGTTTAAGGCATACGGCTATTACGTTTCGTCTGCTGTATGGCAAGGGTATTGATCTTTTAACTTTAGCGCGGAACGCTAGAACCTCTGTGGAAATGATTGAGCGGTTTTACGCCAGCAATCTCACGCCTGAAATGAATATTGGCTTATTGCAAAGTAGAAGATAGATCAGCGTGATATTTCTATCACGCTGATCTACAACACGTATTGATGCTATTACTTCAAACCGAGGATTGCACGTCCTTCTTTTGACGTGGCAATTTGTCCGCCAAGTTCTTGAACGATTAATCTAGCTCTTGCTACGAGTTCAGCATTACTTTTCGCTAACACACCTTTTTCCATGTAGATGTTATCTTCCATACCTACACGTACGTGGCCACCAAATAAATATGCCGCTCCTACAATCGGAAACTCTGCGCGAGAGATACCAAAAGCAGCCCATTTTGCACCGACAGGTAATTGATCACGCATAAATAAGAGTGTTGCTGGGTCGGTATTTAAGCCATATTTAACGCCCATTACAAAGGTATATAAACCTGGGCCTTCGAGACTTCCGTCGGCAATCATATCTTTGGCCAAATTTAAATCACCTGTATCAAAGATTTCGAGTTCGGGCATAACGCCAGCATCACGAATCACTTTAGCCATTTTGCGGCAGTTAGCAGGGGTGTTCATCACAACATCGGGACCAGAGTTCATCGTATTGAGATCTAATGAACAAATATCTGGTTTTAATGCAGCAATATGCGCTACACGATTGAGTGGGTGGGTTAAAGTTGTCCCTGGACCAAAGATTTTTGGGTCATCTTCGGTTGGCACAAATCGTCCGCCTGGTCCTGTTGTTAAATTAATAATCAGGTCTTTATTATGTTTTTTAATGAGGTTAATGGTTTCAGCATAATGCTCGAGTTCCATGGATGGCTTACCATCGGGATGCCGAACGTGGATATGGGCAACCGCAGCACCCGCTTCTGCTGCTTCAAGTGCTGAATTCGCAATTTGCTCTGGTGTTATTGGCAAATAAGGGGTCATCTCTGGCTTGGTTAAATTGCCAGTGATAGCACAGGTGATAATCGTTTTACTCATGGTTTTTCCTTTCTATTGAAATCCGAGTTTTTGAGTTATTGTATGAAGATGAAAAAAAATGTTTCTAAAAACAATCTGAATAATTTGTCGAACACCTCGAAAGAGACAGTTAACAGTTTGCTCGATGTTGCTGAAGTACTCTTTGCGGAGTATGGCTTTGCTGGTACTACGGTGCGCGATATTTCTGCGAAGGCCAATATTAATCAAGCTTTGATTAATTATCACTTTAAAAGTAAGCAAGGACTTTTTAAAGCTATTTTTGAGCGTCGTGCAAAAGAGCTGGTCGAAGATCGACTCAATCTGCTCGATCAGGCCAGAAAAACTGCGCAAGGTCAAGCCATACCCTTGCGAGAATTGATTTATGCTTTCGTCTTTCCACCTCTGCGTATCGCCTCTGATAGTGTTGGTGGTCGAGCTTTTGTAAAGCTGCAAGCGCGTTTGCATAATGAACCCAAAGAACTCTCCCAAGAGCTGCGCAGCACATATTACGATAAAGTGAGTTTGGAATTTGTCGATGAGCTTCATAAAACACTTCCCCATCTCTCAATGGAAACAATTGCGTGGCGGCTTATTTTTGTCATGGGTCTTTATATTTATGTTGCGTCAAATACGGGTCGCTTGGAAGTTATTTCACGGAACCGATGTGCTGGTGAGCGCCTAGATCAAGCGCTGCCAGAGATTCTAGCGTTTTGTGAAAGTGGCTTCTTAGCACCTGTCCTTTGAGGTTTTATTCCGCTTTTGCCTTTGTATCAACTACCACCTTGCCCCAGTGTTTGAGCTCATCGTTAATATAACTATTGGTTTTTTGAGCTGTTCCACCTACGGGGATTAAACCTGCTTGGAGTAACTTTTCTTTTGTCTCAGGCTCATCAATAATTTTCTGTATTGCCAGGTTCACTTGATTAACGATTTCTGCAGGAGTGCCACTTGGTGCTAATACTGCAACCCATGTGTAATCTTTGATTTGTGGAAATCCTAGTTCTGCCATCGTTGGTATTTCTGGTAAATCGGCGATTCTTTCAGTGCTTGATACGGCTAGGATTCTTACTTTTCCTTGCTTATGAAACTGATAGACCCCGGCTACCGCCGTACATCCGATCGGTGTTTCTCCACCAACAACTGCTACAGAAGCAGGTCCAGCACCACGGTAAGGAATATGGGTAGCATCATTTTTCCAAATCATGTGGAAGAGGTTTTCGCAGGTTAAGTGTGGTGTTGTACCACTGCCCGGGGATGAAAAAGCCATTTTTTCTTTTGCTGCCATCGTCCGTAATTCGGCTAAAGTTTTTACTGGTACCTTTTCATTCACAGAGACGACATTAGGTTGTGTTGCAATCACGATGACCGGTGAAAATTCTTTTGGTGAATAACCAGCTTTATCACCATATAAAGAGGGATTAACTGCATAGGATGATGAGGTGACTAAAAATGTATATCCATCATTAGGAGATTTGGCGACTTGTTGTGTGCCAACGTTACCAGCCGCACCTGTCTTATTATCTATAAATACAGATTGTTTGAGGACCTCAGTTAACCTTGCACCCACAATCCTTGCAGCTATATCAACTGGCCCGCCCGGAGGAAAAGAAACCACCATTTTTATTGGTTTTTCTGGATATGCAGCTGTCGCTACTCCAGAAAAACTGATGGCAGCACAAGCCATCCCAAGACTTAAACAAA
>CANFUO010000148.1 GCA_947450225.1 Burkholderiaceae bacterium
AATATTAAATCAACCAGATATTATTAATCGCATGGCTGATATGGGCGCAGAACCAGTAGGTAATACACCTGAAGAAATGGCCAAATTTATGGCAGAGGATACTGCTCGTTGGAAAGAGGTCATTATGGCAGCGAAGATCACCGTTTGATCAACCAGGAAACGCTACGAAGTGACTGTGAACGAATGGTTCATTAAGCAAATACATGAGATAGCTCGGCTCCATTTTGGACCCTGAGGACTCATAGTGGGGAAAAAGCTTCATCTTTTCAAGGAAGGCCTGGTTTTTTGACTATCAAACATGGCCTATTCATCAAACATCAATAGTCTCTTTATCGTGTAACTCAATTAATATCAGTTCATTGGCAATGAGTGTCTTTTAAGTCATGTATATTTCATTCAAAATTCAAAAAAAAATCACTATAAATATAATATGTGTCAAAATAAACCAATATAAATATAAACACTTGTACAAAAAATTTGTACTCGATCTAATAAATGGTATGGAGACACAATATGGTATGTAATGCCGTAGTTCGTTCCTTTTGGTATATTTTTTTTGGAATACTTTTTCTAACGTCCCCATTGACTCAAGCGCAAAAATATCCTGATCGACCTATAAGATACGTGGTGACCGATCAACCTGGCAGCAGCATCGATGTTTTGGCGAGAGTGATTGCTGATAAGCTTTCCACGGAGTTGAGCCAAGCAATTATTGTTGAGAATAAACCGGGAGCTGGCGGCAATATTGGCGCTGACATCGCCTCTAAAGCTGTGCCTGATGGCTATACGATTGTTCAATTAGCCACCACTCATCTAGCAAATATCTATTTATATAAAAATCTTCCGTATAACCTTCAAAAAGATTTTGTTCCAATAACCCAACTTGCGTCTAGCCCTTCTGTATTAGTCGTGCCAAATACATTAGCCATTAAATCAGTGCCTGATTTTGTTAAAGTCGCCAAATCCAAAGCTGAGGCTCTTCAGTATGCTTCCGCAGGAACTGGAACCTGTACATTCTTGGCGGCTGAGTTATTCAAAAAACAAGCTGCCGTGGATATGATGCATATCCCGTACAAGGGGGGGGCTCCAGCAATGACCTCTGTACTTGCAGGAGAAACTTCAGCTTATTTTTCACCAATCGGACCCGCTCTACAACATATTCGTCAAGGAACATTAAAGGCATTGGCAGTTAGTAGCACAAAAAGATTACCTTTGCTACCGGATGTAAAAACGTTTTCAGAGTCTGGTTTGTCAAACTATCAATTTTCATGTTGGTACGGCCTTTTTGTACAAACGAATACGCCTAAACCAATTCAGGAACAACTTTATAAAGCTATTGCCAATGTTCTAAATAATCCCGAGACAAAAAAATTATTAATTGATCAAGGCTTTATTCCGATTGGCAATAAACAAGATGAGTTTTCTAATATTATTCGAAATGATCTAGAAGTTTACAAAGATTTCGTGAAAGAAATTCCTAACCAATAATTTAATAAGGGTATCTATGAAGTTAATTTCCTTTGAAGTACAAACAGCATTAGGGCGATTCAATCGGATAGGAGTAGTTGTTCAGGATAAGATTATTGATATTAATAATAGTTACGCAGCACTTTTGGCAGATTCTGGAGAGGTGAATTCTGCAAAAAGAATTGCAGATGGCCTCATTCCTCCAGATATGGTGATGTTTTTAGAGGGCGGTAGATCTTCAATGGATGCTGCTAAACAAACGATTGAGTATGCAAACGATCGCTTAAAGAAAAATACAATGCCTTTAGGAGCTCACGGTCAAAGACTCAGTTTTTTAAAAAATGAAATCCGTTGGTTAGCTCCAGTACCTAAGCCGCACATGATTCGTGATGGAATTTTATTGCTAGATCATTACAAAGTTGGTATGGAAAGATTGTTTAAGATTACGGGAAAAGATCAAATTCCAGAAGCGTCCAAAACAATGCCAATCTTTTGGAAGCCTAGTCGATCTGCTGTTGGGTCTCACCTTCAAGATATTATGTGGCCAAAATATAGCCAAAAGCTCGATTATGAATTTGAATTAGGTATTTATATTGGAAAGCGAGGGAAAGATATTTCTATCGAAAACGCTGCAGACTATATTGCTGGTTACACTATTTTTAATGATTTAGGCTTACGAGATATCCAGCCTGCCGAACTAACCCTTCGAATGGGACCTGCAAAAGCTAAAGACTTCATCACCTCAAAAATTATGGGCCCCTATCTCGTTACACCTGATGAAGTTGGTCCCGTAGAAAATTTGCGTTTAATCATACGGGTAAATAATGAAACTTGGTTTGATGGAAAACTAGGTAATTGGGCTTTCACATTTGAAGAATTTATTGCATACGTTTCCAGAGATGAGTTTTTAGAAGTAGGTGATTTTTTTGGTTCAGGACCGCCAGCATATAGTGCTGGATTTGAAATTAATAAATGGATTAAGCCTGGCGATCTCTTAGAATGTGAAATTGAGGGTTTAGGGGTTCTTAAAAATACAATTGTTCGATAAAAATTAAATGGATTATAAAACCGCATACAGTATTGAGGATTTTAGATTAATTGCTAAGGCGCGACTGCCAAAAGGTCTTTTTGAATTCATTGATCGTGGAAACGATGATGAAATTGCTATGGTTGAAAATCTTCGAGCTCTAGAAAATATTAAGTTAGTATCTCGGGTTTTAAACAATGCAACTATTCGTAATCAATCCATAGAGTTATTTGGAAAAAAACAATTAATGCCAATTGCAATTGGTCCTACAGGGTCAGCTGGCTTAACCTGGTTTGAGGGGGAAATTGAATTAGCTAAAGCGGCCGCAGCCAAAGGCATACCATTTACTTTAGCAACTAGCTCTATGACTTCCATGGAAAGAGTCGTTAAGGAAGCTGGTGGGAATCTGTGGTTTCAACTATATATGTGGCCAGAACGCCATCTTTCACATCAACTTGTTCAGCGAGCAGAACGTGCAGGTTTTGATGCCCTTATTTTTACAGTTGATACCCCAGTTGCTCCCGGACGAGAATATAACTTACGCAATGGTTTTACTATCCCATTCAAATTTACCAGTCAAAATGTTCTTGACGTGATGTCTCATCCACATTGGTTATTTCATGTAATTGGTAAGTACCTTGCGACATCAGGTTTGCCACGTTATGTAAATTTCCCAGAGCATTTACAAAGTAAGATAACTGCTTTGCCAATGGGGCGGTCGATGGCAACGAATGAAAGTCTTCATTGGGATGATGTGCAACAGTTAAGAGACTTATGGCCACGTAAACTAATTATTAAGGGTATTCAACATCCAGATGATGCTAAATTAGCTCTTCAATATGGCGCAGATGCAATCATAGTCTCTAATCACGGTGGCAGAGTTTTAGATAGTGCGCCTTCCACAATAGATATTCTTCCAGGAATCGTACAATCTGTTAAGGGAAAAATGAATGTCTTCGTTGATGGAGGGTTTAGAAGAGGTAGCGATGTTATTAAAGCTTTATGTTTAGGTGCTGATGCCGTATTGCTAGGGCGTTCAACCTTATATGGTACAGCTTCAGGCGGTCAGGCAGGTGCAGAGGCAGTGATTGAACTATATCGTCGTGAAATCGATCGCGTACTAGGGTTGATTGGTTGTCATGATGTTGCTAACCTTGGACCTCAGCATCTTTTCACAAAGAACTAATTCTTCATAAAAATATCGATGAATGTAAGAACAATGCATCAACAATAAAGGAGCAAGTGAGTATGAATTTCACTTTAGAGCAATTTGCGAGTCAGTGCCACGATTTTTTGAAGAATAGCCCTGGACCTATTGGGCGTCAAAAAATTGCGGAGGCGTTAAAAGACGTTTTGATAGATCAGGAGTTTATTGCAAAGCACCTTCCTCCAA
>CANFUO010000149.1 GCA_947450225.1 Burkholderiaceae bacterium
CTTCATCAGTTCATTCCTAAAGATGCCATATTAACGAATGGTGCGGGAAATTTTACGACATGGCTACATCGCTTTTATCCTTATGGCGGATTTCGAACACAGCTTGCTCCTGCAAATGGATCGATGGGATATGGCCTACCAGCTGCCATTGCGGCAAAACTAACGCACCCCAATAGGGTAGTGATTGGGGTGACGGGTGATGGCGATTTTATGATGAATTGCCAAGAGTTAGCAACCGCAATGAAATATGACGTCAAGCCGATTATTTTGATATTAAATAATAGTATGTATGGCACGATTCGTATGCATCAAGAACGAGAATTTAAGTCGCGAGTTTCAGGAACCTATTTAACGAACCCTGATTTTGTGATGTTGGCAAACAGTTTTGGCATACCAGGATATCGCACGACAACGACACAAGAATTTTTTCAGGCATTACAAGATGCCATTAAAAAAGATGCAGGCGCAGTGATTGAGTTAGTGACAGAGCAAGAGGCAATTACGCCCAATAAAAAACTCTCAGAGCTTTCTTAACACTAATCGACCTTAGCGCCAGAGTCTTTTACCACTTTGCCCCATTTGGCGATTTCTTTTTTAATATATTCACCAAATTGCTCGTTAGTATTACCTACTGGCTCTGCGCCGATACTCATGAGTTGATCTCGTACTGCTTGGCTTTTAACTGCTTTAATTACTACTTCACTAATCTTAGCGGCGATATCAGGAGGAGTTTTTGCTGGGATGACGATGCCAAACCAAGAAGTTGCTTCGTAACCAGGTAAATCTCCCGCTTCAGCAATGGTAGGCAGGTCCGGAAATAAAGGTGACCGCTTCGAGCTGGTCACAGCGATTGCTTTGAGTTTACCTGCGCGGATAAAGTTAATGCTAGAAGGTAGGTTATCAAACATAAGATCTGTGTTACCTGCAATTAAATCGGTAACTGCTGGAGGACTACCTTTATAAGGCAAATGGACCATATAAGTTTTTGTCATTGATTTAAATAGCTCACCCGCCATATGAATCGAAGTACCACTTCCGCTTGAAGCCATATTAATTTTTCCGGGATTGGCTCTTGCATAGGCAATCAAATCTTTAACTGTATTAATTTTATTTTTTTCAGCAAATGCAACATTGAGCACAAGTACATTAGGTAACTCAGCAACAAGAGTAATTGGAGTAAAGTCTTTGATTGGATCAAAGCTCAGTTTATTGCCACCTTGGGTATACAGTGGTTGATTAATACCATGTGTACCGACCGATGCCATGAGCCAAGTGTAGCCATCTGGATTGGACTTGGCGACATAATCAGCGCCGATATTCGCACCTGCACCAGGCTTGTTTTCGATGATGACATTCCAGCCAGCGCTTTTAGTAATTTCTGCAGCAACTGGTCTGCCCACATTATCCGTAGCACCTCCTGCTGGAAATGGGATGATGTATTTAATGGCATGATTGGGGAAGCTTTGAGCTTGTGAAGAAATACTCAAAGTAATCCCACTTAAGCCCGCGATAAAAATGAAAAATATTTTCGTTAGTTTCATCATGTCTCCCCTTCTAGTAGATATAACTTAGTTTAAATTATTTAAAGGTAACTGACAAAACATTATGCCTAAAAGGGATGTATTTCTCGGGTAATCCCGTATTAGGGAAGAGCCACGCTAAACAATACTGATTGAGATTTTTTGTTCTAACCAGTGAGCAATCAAATTGGCAACCAGTTCTTCTTTGCCATTATAAAAATGATCGCAATCTTTAATAATTTGCACATCACATAGCTTGCTTGCACAAGCTGCCTGAAACTCTTCCGCAGGATAGCGATGCATATCTTCCATATCGCCACGAATCGCAAGAATTGGACAAGTAATCTTCGGAGCTAAAGTAATGGTATCGGGGATGGAGACTAAGCGATCGAGATAACTCTCAGCGCTGATGACATACCACCAACCTGGTAAGCTCATTAACTCACTACCCCTACCTTGTGCCACGAGCTCTTTCGCTTGAGCGGTAATTTTATCTGCTTGATCCATGGCAAAAAGTTTTTCACTACCCGCTTTTAAGTCTTGACCTACACCACCTCTGGGCGCTGACATCAAGACTAGGGCAGGTGTTTCTAGAGATTTTGCTGCATGCGCAACGGCCAGCATACCGCCATTACTATGGCCAATTAAGATAGGCTTTGCAAAGCCTTTATTAATCAGCCATTGACTTGCATAATCATTGTCGGCCATGGACTCAGCGATTGTCTGAAATGCACCCCCAACAGGCGTTCTACTATTACGTGTCGACAAAATATCATGACCACGTCGGTTAAAGGCAAAAAACGCAATACCCGACGCTGATAATGCGGGTGCTAAAAATTTAGCTCCGCCTGTATAAAAGTTCATGGTGTTGCCATGAAAATATAAAGCTGCAGCTTTTATTTTTCCCTCGGGTTCATAGTACAAACCTTCGAGGGGAATCGTATCGGTTTCAATCGTAATGAGTTCAGTACGCATATATTCTCGTGACTGCTCCTCACGCGTAAACGCGGAGGCTTCCCACTTCAAAGGCCGCCGCTTGATCAACCGGATCAAGTCTTACATGGCCTCCATGGGCGTAGACCGACAGTCCTGCGGCCTTTAATTTTACGATCCCAGCCGCCCTGATGTTTAGGGCGGCATTTATATCCCTATCAACGGTAGTCTGACACGATCGACAAGTCCAAGTACGATACTTTAATGTAATATGCTCGTTAATAACCCCGCAATGGTTGCAGGTCTTCGTGGACGGGAACCAGGTGGAAATCTGAACAAGCTGACCGCCTTTGGCTTTGAGCTTGTAGTCAAGTTGATTTAAAAACCCACTCCAGGCACAGTCTCCAATGGCTTTCGATAGCTTGCGATTAGCCATCATCCCTTTGATATTTAAAGTATCCGCTACGACCACTTGGTTTTCGTTGGCCAACACATTGGAAACTTGATGCTGGTAATTCTGTCTAGCATGACGCACTTTCTCATGCGCCAGCGCTACACGTTTTTTATCTTTGGCTATATTGCTGCCAAAGTAATTGCGCTGCTCTTTCATTGGCTTACCATCAGCTATGCACCTGGCCTTAGCGGCCTCGATTTTGCGAGATAAGTTTTTTTGTAATTTGTGCAGCTTTTTAAGCGACTTCTTGAGATGATGGGGGTTGGGAAGCTTGTTGGTAGTGCTATCAACAATCCAATCCTTCACGCCCAAATCAATACCAATAACCATCGCCACATCAAAAGATTGCAAGGGCTCGGATATGGGCTTGAAATTATCCGCCAAAATAGAAGCATAATACTTTCCTGTGCTCTCACGCGAGATGGTAACCGTCTTTATTTTTCCAACAATCTCACGATGAACGCGGGCTTTAATCTGACCTATTTTGGGTAAGGTAATTTTGTTGCTCGCTACCGTAACGCCCTGCGGATAGCTGATGGCTTGGCGGCTATCGTACTTCGATTTAAAAACAGGAAAACCAAATACATTATTGTTTTTCGTGCGCTTGCTGGTGGCTCGCTTGCCTTGCTTGACTCTGGCAAAGGCATTTTTATAAGCTCTATCCAAATGCAAAATACTTTCTTGCAAAACTTGGGAGTGCGTTTGCTTTAGATAGTCATATTCACCACTCTTCCAAGCTGGGAGCATTTTCTTAATATCGTAGCAAGAAAGCAACTCGCCGCTTGCATAAGCCTTTTGCTTTAAATCCAAAGCCAAGTTCCAAACTTTGCGAGCATTACCAAAGTCTTGAGCCAATTTTTGCTCTTGAGATTTATTGGGATAAAGACGTATTTTGGTGGCTTTATACATTTGGTGTAATTGTATTTACCTATATATTATAATGCTTTTATGTTTGTTTAACAATAGGCGTATATTAA
>CANFUO010000150.1 GCA_947450225.1 Burkholderiaceae bacterium
GAATTAAGTGAAAAAGAACTAAAGGCCGCACAAAAAGTTTTGGATATGGCTCGCGTTAAACACAACATGGTAATTAAACGTGGGCATGTTGCTGATGAGATCATGGCACTTGCAAATAAAGATAAGGTTGATTTGATTGTCATGGGCGCGAAAGGGCGAACTGGCTTTTTTGATATTTTAATGGGCTCAGTTGCACAGCGGATTAGTAGTTCAGCCAAACAACCCGTACTTCTTGTTAAATAATTTATAGTTTCTTTAAACTAAAGCGGCCGACACAACGATATCTGACCCGTTCAGTAAGTGAGCCCAGCTATATAGGTATAAAGTGGAATTCCCAAGATGATATTGAAGGGAAAAGTAATGCCTAATGACATCCCCATATATAAAGCGGGATTTACTTCAGGAAGGGCGTGCCTTAATACTGCTGGCACAGCAATATAAGAGGCGCTGGCGGCAAGCACCATTAACAAAACGGTATCGCCCATTGGTAAGACTAGCAACTTACATAGTCCCAGCGCAATCGAGGCGTGAATTAAGGGAGCCCCAATTGCGTAAAAAAAAGTTATCGGCGGCTTACCTTTTAATCCTTCAAAGTTCTTAGCGGCCATCAAGCCCATATCAAGCAAGAAGAAGGCAAGCATTCCTTTGAACAAGTCGATTGAAAATGGTGCCATTATTTGTTGTCCAGCATCACCGCTCGCCAAACCAACAATCATGGAGCCCAATAAAAGAAGCTGAGCACCATCAGTAAATGATTCGTGAAGAATCTTTGACATACCTACGGATTGCGTTGAATTCGTTGCTGACGCCCTCGCTCTGTTTGCTAACAAGATTGCCAGAATAATTGCTGGGGACTCCATCAATGCCATTGCGGCAGCCATATGTCCACCAAAGACAATGCCATATTGATCCAGTGTTTGCGTTGCGGTGATAAAAGTAACAGCACTCACTGAACCATAAGTTGCGGCAATGGCGGCGGCATCATAGTTATTCAGCTTGGTTCTTAAAATAAAATAGCCCATTAAAGGAATGATGATTGCTAGAAATACTGCCAACCCAAGAGCTAAACCAATCTCAAGAGTAAAGCCTGATTTATGAAGCGCAAAACCACCCTTTAAACCCAAAGCCATTAAAAGATATAAAGATAAAAATCTCGCTATAGGCTGAGGAATTTCTAAATTTGATTTCACTGCACCAGCAAAAGCGCCAAAAACAAAAAAGAGAATTGCTGGATCTAAGAAATTGCTCATTTCACTATTTTAGTTGTTTTTCAAAAAATTCGTCTATTAGCCCGCAAGTAATCTTAGTCATTCGATAATGATAAGCACGCCTTATAGCCAAAAGAATATTTCCCAAAGATCAGAGGTTTATTTATTCTTGGTTTCTACGTCGGATTCAAATCATATTTACCGGAGAAGGGGTTAACGAAATGACAACAATAAAAACTCAAACTCTGACCCACAAACAATTGGTCCTCAAGACACTCAAAACTCTGCTTTTATAGTAATTAAATAGTATTGTCGGAAGTTTTTTGATAAGATGGATAGGAATACATGGATTATATTTTGCCCTGATTTACCTCGGCTTTAATGCCTAAAAATGATGGATATATAAATAATGCGCGATGTTCCTGAAAGATTAATTACTGATATTGGCGGATTGCCAGCAGAAGCCATCCCGCAGGAGGAGGTTCCTCAGCTTTTTTGGGAAAAGCATATGATCGCGATGTTTAATGTTTTGTGGTCTAAGGGTGTTTTTAACTTAGATGAATTTCGACGCGCGGTTGAGGAAACCCCTTTAGAGGAATATAAAAATTCTCGATTTTATGATCGTCGTACAGACGGCATGACGGATCTTCTAGTCGAAAAAGGAATCATCGACCGAGCCGAGTTAACGGCACGAACCCAAGAGATTCTTCGCCAAGGATTATCACACCATGCAAACCAGTAATCACCGAATCTACTCTGCTGGAGAGATTGTTCGCATTCGAGATATTGGTAAAGCTGGGCATGTACGAACTCCACAGTATGTGCGTAATAAGGTGGGCTTAATAGACTCCTATGTAGGCTTATTTGAAAATCCCGAAGAGCGCGCATATGGTCGTATTGGTTCTAAGCCCATACCGCTGTATCGTGTTCGGCTTAAACAAAACGATCTTTGGCCCGACTATGTAGGGGGAGACTCCGATTCGCTCGTATTAGAAATCTATGATCATTGGCTTGAGACTATTACTTCTTTGGAGGAGCTCCAGTGAACCACGATCACGACCATGACCACGATCATGATGATGCACATGCGCATCCCGCTCAGGAGGATAACGATCTTGCGCTAACTCCTGGAGAAGCAAAGTTTATTGCGTTACGGGCGATGCTCATCGAAAAAGGCATTATTACTGGCGAGGAAGTTCGCCGTAGACTTGAATTTAATGACGGCGCAACACCCCATCAGGGCGCTCGCATGGTGGCTCGTGCTTGGGTGGATCCGGCTTATAAAACGCGGATGCTGGCCGATGGGAAAAAAGCCGCAATTGAGCTGGGGATTGATGTTGTTGAAGCTGAAATTATGGTGATTGAAAATACTGTAAATATACATAATTTAGTCGTGTGTACGCTCTGTTCGTGTTACCCACGCTCGCTCTTGGGTGAGCCCCCCGCATGGTACGTGAGCAAAGCCTATCGATCACGTGCTGTAAGAGAGCCACGTGCAGTCATGCAAGAATTTGGTTTGACGTTTTCAAAAGAGGTTGAGGTACGCGTGCACGATAGCAATGCAGATCTGCGATATCTCATCCTCCCAATGCGACCAACAGGAACAGAGCAACTCTCTGAGAATGAGTTGGCAAATCTAGTTTCACGTGATTGTCTTGTGGGAATGGCATTACCAGGAACTAATTTCCATCTTTAAACATATTAGGATGGGTGAGCCCTCTAAGGGCCTGCATGTTTTGTATATTTACTCAGTAACTGTAACAGACCATTGGTTCTTGGTGGCTCAAAACGATGTCAACCGAGGTCTAGGATGTTATGGCCTATATTGATTCTACTCACAATAAATTATGAATAATTTAATCTTTGCTTTTCTAACTATGCTCATTTCTTGCCTATCGGTGGCTGAAATTATCCAAGTTCCCAGTCCATACGGTAATACAACTACCGCTTTTTGGGCAAGCCAAGATTCAAAAGCAACTATCATTTTCTTACCCGGTGGTGATGGAAGCTTTAATATCGCAGCAAGGAATCCGTCAGAACCTTCGTGGGTATTATCTAAGCTTTATAGTGCTAGCAAAATTTCACCTGGGCTTAATTCTGTTTTTTTAGATAGTCCTTATTCTCTGGGATGGCAAGGTGGAAATATCGCTCCAAGATATACAAAAGATCATTTGTCGAGAGTTTTAAGTGTTATTCAGTTCTATAAAAAAAAGACCTCAAAGCCCATATATCTTATTGGTCATAGCAATGGTGCCATCACCTTATCTGCCTTTTTAAACCAATCGCCTGAAAACCAAAAACTTCTTTCTGGTGTGATTTTTAGTGGTAGTAGAAATGAGACCTACCTTGATGGACCGCTTAATATTCCAATACTTTTCTTACACCATGAAGATGATGCCAATGGTCGATGGACCTCATATTCACAAGCTGAAAAACTATACCAAACAGTTAAAGCTTTAAATTTGTCTGCCACACAATTTTCAACTGTTCATGGCGGAGAGGCTGGTGGAGACCTGTAGTACCCCCTAAAAAGTAAACTATTTAGAAGTTGAATTTTCTGTTATTTGTGGCATATTAATAACAGGAGGTTGTATGAAGAAATCAAGGTTTAGCGAAAGCCAAATAGTTAGTATTTTGAAAGAGTCTGA
>CANFUO010000151.1 GCA_947450225.1 Burkholderiaceae bacterium
ATTACAAAAGGAAGACTATAAAAAGCTTATATATGAAATACATCAACTTAACTTAGATATTACAAAAGAATTAGTGCCCGTAGGATTTGAGAGCGAATATTTTCAATTTATGCTGGCTGCAGAGTTATTAGAAAATAAAATTCTAAAATTAACCATTAAAGAAGAATAGTAAATCTCCAGCATTATCTTGTTTTATACCGGCTTCATTTATAGCTAAGTAAGTCTCTAATTAGTTGGATGATATAAGAAGCTATCACTTCATTGAACGTGCTTAGCGCACGATCTTTGTAGGTTATGCTTCAAAGATGGTTAAAACCAAGATGCACGCAAAGTAAGATCTGACATCCTCAAGCCGTGGTTCGATTCCGCCCCTGGCCAACAAGAATTACGATAGCTCACCTGCTGGGATATTTTCTTTTGGTCATTAAAAGTAGTTGATGACAGCGTCTAGTTGATAGACGTTTGATTCCTTAATGATGACGTGTCCTTTAAGAGATGGAATATCTTTAAAGTATTTGGTATTAGAGATAGATAAAACCACTAATCCGATCAGTCTAATTTAGCCCCAGCTTCTTTTACTGCCTTAGCCCAACGCGGTATTTCTGTCGCGAGAAATTTCGTAAATTGATCCGAGTTAAGATAGGCGGGGTCGGCACCCTGATCTATCATCCTCTTCTGAACTTCAGGAGACTCAAGCGCCTCCTTAAAAGCAAGACTCAATTTGTTTACTGTCTCTGGCAGCATACCTTTAGGACCTAACATCCCATAAAAACCTACAACTTCTATATTGGCAACACCTGTTTCAATTACCGTAGGAGTATTTGGTAACACAGGATTACGCTTTGCACTAGTTATAGCCAAAGCTTTCAATTTACCTTGTTTGGCATAGTTTGCTGCTTGAGGTAGTGATTCAGCCATAAATTGCACATGTCCTGCTATTAGATCGGTAAATGCTGGTGCGCTACCTTTAAAGGGAATGTGCGTCATTGAAATACCAGTTTCACTTTTGAGCATTTCAGGAACCAAATGACTAATACCCCCATTTCCTGCAGATCCATAATTCACATCATTTGGATTGGCTTTTGCATAAGCAATAAACTCTTTTAAAGAGTTGACTGGGAGATCCTTATTTACAATTAATGCTAAAGGCTGCTGAGCTGTACGAGCAATTGGTTGAAAATCTTTTAAAGTGTCATAGGATGACTTGGAATAGACTGCAGGATTAATCACCATTGTCCCAGTATTGGCTAACAAAATAGTATATCCATCAGGTTGCGATTGTGCGACAAATTGGGCGCCGAGAACGCCACCTGCTCCGGGCTTGAAATCTATTATTACAGGCTGCCCTAAGATAGATTGAAGCTTCTCTACTAAAAGTCGCATATGGGCATCTAGAGGACCGCCAGCAGAAAAGCCAATAATGACTTTAATGGGCTTGTCGGGATAGGTCGCTTGTACGGTATTGATATTGAGTATCAGTATGTAACTGAGCAGCAATACCCTAATAATTAGTAAGCGCATATAAATAGGTTTTAGGTTTGAATGAGTTAGATACGCATTACGATAATACTAAATCAGTTTAGTGGATTTAATCAACTATCACAATGGTTGAGTGGGATCCAGCACTCTTAGCTACGATCGATTCGGCTCCGGGTCACTAAGTATTAAGGTTACCTACATTTAAAAATATTATACCTCTGAGAATCAGTCACTATAGGTATTCGCTATGCCTCCTTGGAAGCATTTTTTGCCATTAAATTTTCGATGCTTAAGGATTAATTGGTAACGTAATTACTGATTGAATTGAGATAAAGAATTGCATATACTCACGCTTAGCGAGCAACCGTTTTGTTCTAAAAAATCAGTGGAAAAATATTTCAAAGGGCGCAATATGCAATTTATTAAAACAAAGCGGTTTTGGATCTGGCCACTGATATTGCTCTTGTCAGCCTGCGCAAGTTTGCCGGATCAACCTGTGCGCAGCAGAAGTTTTTTTTATGTCGGTGGCAGTTATGTCGGCAGTCCTGGCAAAGAAGTCATGCAAGGACAAATGTATGTTGAAAAACTGCAGCCCCAGCAAGTCAAGCAACCATACCCATTGGTGTTGATTCACGGCGCAGCACAAACGGCCACCAATTGGATGATGACACCTGATGGTCGAAAGGGGTGGGCTGAGCATTTTCTAGAGTTGGGCTATGTGGTTTACATGGTGGATCAACCAGCGCGGGGACGCTCGGCGTGGCATCCTGATGTGAATGGCAAATTGCGCATGTTCACAGCGCCGCAAATTGAGCAACAGTTTACCGCGTCAGCTACTTTGGGAAATTGGCCACAAGCCAAGCTTCACACACAATGGCCCGGTTCGGGTAGGCGAGGAGATGCAACTTTCGATGCTTTTTATGCCACACAGGTTGAGTCATTGTTGAGTGATGTTGAAACGCAGACCTTGAATCAAGTGGCTGGAGCTGCATTGCTTGACAAAATCGGCCCCGCTATTTTGTTAACACATTCACAGTCAGGCCCATTGGGCTGGGTGATTGCTGAGAGTCGTCCACAAAAGATTAAAGGCATTGTGGCTATCGAGCCGTCTGGCCCGCCATTTCACAACAATGCAACTGGCAATCCCAAAGCGCGGGCTTGGGGTGTTACCGATATTGCCCTTACTTATGAACCTGCAGTGACAGCGCCGGAGCAAATCAAAACGCAAGTACAAGTTGCGCCAGATGGTCAGGGCTTGATTGCCTGCACCTTGCAAGCTGAACCGCCACGTCAGTTGGTCAACTTCCGACAGTTTCCGATTTTGATTACTGTTTCAGAGAGTTCATACCACGCACCCTACGATCATTGCACTGGGGCATATTTAAAACAAGCTGGTGCTTCAATCGATTTCATTCGATTGCCAGAGAGAGGTATTCGAGGCAACGGGCACATGGTGATGCTTGAAAAAAACAATTTAGAAATTGCTGATTTTTTACATCAATGGATGGTTAGTAAGATCAAGCCTTGAGCTTTGAAAATAGTTCAGCACAATTAAACTTGTTTATGTTCACGACCCCAATCAGAACTTAATAAAAATTAGTGAAATTTTGCTGGTGAAGGATTAAACATCTTCAAGCCTTGTTCGATTCTGCCCCGAGACATTTTCATAACTGTCGCCTAACAACAAGGTGCCCTTTAAGGTATAAAACACAAGAATACTTAGCAACCCTATAATAAATAAATGAACTTAAGTTTTTTCCTAAATAGAGCTAATCATTTGACACAAAAGGTACTTATAACTTTTGGTCTTATTTTGATTATAGTAAGTTGCGCAATCATTTTAATGGGGCTTTTGGGTCTGTTTTCATTAGATTTATTCGCTATTGGATTTTCCTCGGGCATACGTATCCTAGCATCCGTTGCAATAACAGGATGTCTTGTCGGTGCGATTGCCTATTGGCTTGAAGAATCTTTATAAAGTTAATAAAGGGCTTTTATGTTTAAAAAATCAGATTATTTTATTTTTTTAGCTGTGGTGATTTCTTTCTTTACCTCTGCATACCTATGGTTTGTGATAGGGGATCGTGAGCAATCTATCTTTACAGCTATTTGGGTTCCATCTATTTTTTGTTTTGGAATTTACTTTAAGTTATCCGCTATTTTGAATAAAAAATTATGAGCAATACTACTTTTTTATTAATATCGATAGGTGTCTTTTGCATATTAATCATTGGGCTAATATTAATGGTTAGAGAATTTATGGGAGCCTTTAGCGATGCATTTCCGGAAATTGCAGAATGGTTAAACTCGAGTAATGAGAAAAAATAATTTGAACTTATATTTTCTGAAAGTTGGCAATGGC
>CANFUO010000152.1 GCA_947450225.1 Burkholderiaceae bacterium
CTGATGGAGACGTTTTAGGCCGCGCAGTAATGGATCGTGTCTCGCGGATTCTTGGTCAACCTGTGATTGTTCTCAATCGACCAGGTGCCGGAAGCTCTATTGGTTATCGTGAACTCCATCAATCGAAAGCAGATGGCTATACCCTTGGGTTGGCATCTGCAACGATCATTACCAACAAACTACAGGGTGTTTCTCATCTTGACCACCATAATTTCACGCAATTTGGTGCAGTGGCAACCTTCTTCCCAATTTTCATTGGCTCGAATAAAAGTACGGTCAAGTTCAGTACCGCTCAAGAAGCAATTGCTTACGCTAAAGCAAATCCTGGAAAAGTTAACTTAGCTACTGCTGGAGTTGGTCAAAGCTGGTGGGTGGGAGCTCAAACGTTTCTCAGTGGTACAAATCTTAGTATGGCGAGTATTCCGGTGACTGGTGCAGGTGCGAATGTTGCCCTACTTGTTGCAGGCGGTCATGCAGAAGTCGGGGTCGCGGGTCTTGCCTCTGCAAGGGCTCTCTTGGAGGGGGGACAGGTTCGCTTTTTAGCTTCTCTTTCAGAAAATAGAGCGCCGCCTCCTTATGATAAATTTCCGACAGTAAAAGAACTGGGCTACCCTGTGAGCTGGGAGTCCACCAATATCGTGATTGGCCCACCTAATATTCCTAAAGAGATTGTGGCCAAAATTGCCAGCGCACTTGAACAAGCGTCTAAGGATCCAGAGTTTATGAAGTTTGCGCAGGAGCGTGACGCAAGACCAGACTATATCGCCCCGGATAAAATCATCTCCACGATGGATCAACGACGCGAGGTCGTCAAAGAAATTATGGCTAAAGCAGGTCTTCTCAAAGAGGCTAACTAAAAACTTCGTTGGTATCGATAGATACTAAAAAAGTGACCTACCCTTAATCTTTATAAGAGGGATCCATCCGATCAAGCATACGAATTAAGGCGCGCCACTCGCCTTTCTTCTCTTGATAACCGGGTCGATCAAAACTATTCGCCACTTTTTGTGCAACTTCTGGTGTGGGCATAATAACGGGAGTGCCGCCAGCTAAGGCTGCAATTTGTATCTGACAGGCGCGCTCTAAGTAATACATAAAGTCAAAGGCTTCACGGACAGTTTTTCCGCAGGTTAATAAGCCATGATTATGCAAAATCAATGTCATCTTATCGCCAATATCAGCAACGAGACGTTCACGCTCTTCTAAATTTAATGCCACACCTTCGTATTCGTGATATCCCACATTACCGGTGAGTCTCATGGCATGTTGTGACAGTGGTAAGAGTCCGTGTTGCTGAGCCGATACTGCTACGCCCGATGCTGTGTGGGTGTGCATCACACATGCCACATCGTGTCGTGCACCATGAATAGCGCTATGAATCACGAATCCTGCTTCATTAAAACCTAATCCTGTTGGATCATCTACGATTGTTCCGTCTAATGTTATTTTTACTAAATTAGAGGCATTTACTTCATCCCACATCAGTCCAAAAGCATTAAGTAAGAAATGGTTTTCGTCTCCAGGTACGCGCGCTGATATATGGGTATAGATTAAATCCGTCATACGAAAATGTGCCGCGAATCGATAACACGCTGCAAGTTGCACGCGCACATCCCATTCTTCTGGGCTGACTCGTTCTTTGACTGACTGATTTTGCTCTGTCATGCTATCTCCATCTATTTTTTTAATGTGTAATGCTTAAGTATTGTATCTGACCTGCTTCACGATATGATGGTTAATCTACCCCTTGGAGCTTGAACGATTTTCTTAGCTGGGCATGAAAAATTACTCTTCATCTGAACATCTATCGAACGAGCGACCCACGCCCTCGATGTTTTAAAAACGGCGCACTTCATACTAAGTATTTTCGTTAGTTCATCAGAGAAACTATTAAATAAGTTCATTTATTTCATAATGTGAAACGACGATATGCTAGGCTATTTATAGGGGTAAAAAACTAGGAGCCTTGAATGACTTTTCAAACATCTGAACAATTTATGTATCAAGGCAAAAAGTTGTTGAGTAATAACTGCCCACTTGCACAGCATCCCCATGCGCCAGAATTTTTAACTGTTACAAGTATGTGCAGAAGAGGATATAACGGAACTTGGAGAATTAAAGATCATCAATTATATTTAATTAAGCTAGATGCCTATATCAAACATCCAACAGCAGTCCATGGCAGACGTGTGTTCAATTTGGAGGATGAGTCTGACGATTTTTGTTTCAAAATCATTGATGTACCAATGGCAGTTAATGCCAGTTTAAAAGACGTGTTTCCAGAAGCCAAAGATGGAAAATTATTTGCCGATTGGTTCAGTGGTGATATTAATTTTGGTCAAGGTAAAGGAGACGATCAAGGGATGGCAAGCGCATATCCGAAATACCTAACTCTACGTTTTGAAAAAGGCATCTTAGTTAATGAAATAGTTCGAACCTATGAAGAAGTTTTTCCTCCAAAAACGATGGAACAAAGAATGGAAGCTTTACTAAAGTCTCCCCCAATAAGAATAGGTCTTAGCCGTATTTATAAATCAAAATAACGTGTCCATTACAGGCTCTCTCCTTTTTTGAAGAGTTATTTATAACTGTAGATGACTTCAATTACTCATAGGTCTTTATTTGACAATGTTAGAAATATGTGTATAATTTCTAACATGAGCACTTCAAACATGATACGTTCTGCCATTACAGAATTGCCCAAAGGAGCCGTCTTCTCTAGCGCTGATTTCCTTTCTGTAGGGTCGCGCGCGTCGATAGATCAGACACTCTATCGCATGGTATACGCTCGTGAAATTGTTCGTATTGCTAGGGGCCTGTATGCCGTTGCTGGCGAAGTAGATACACATACTGTTGCGCTTGCCATTGAGAAAAAAACTGGTGAACGCATTGGCAAAGCACTACTAAATCCATCCACTTCATCTGCTGTGATGATTCCAACCTCTGGAATATCTCGAACCGTGATTACTGGTGGTCATCAGATTCAGTTTCGCCGCATGAGTCAACGAAAAATCCAGCTTTCCGCAACAGAAAAAGGTCTTGTGTTGCTTGACTTATGGAACCGCGGTATGAAGGATCTCACAACCATCGAAATCAAGCGTGCTACAGGCAATTGGTTACAGAGTGAGATTGATGGCTATGCAGCACTGATCCCTGAATGGCTTCGAAGCGCGATCAAGCAAAGCAACGAACAGAGAAAATCCACCAAGCTTGGCTTGTCTGGTGCTTATGATTGGTCTAATACACAGATCAAAGATCATGTTCTCATCAGTAAGGTACTTGAAAAACACAAGTTTGACGATTTGGTTCGTCTGTGTATTTACTATGGAGTCTCCAGAGTCAAACGAGTATTTAAGCAAAGCGAGTTTGATTACATGACAAGTGCTAGTGTTGCGAGAATGCTCAAGAACATCAGCAAGGGCTTGAGTATAGAAAAAGGAAGTCTTCATGCTCAAGCTTGAATTAATGCCCAAGGCCACGCAAAAGAACTTTGCTAGCCTCAAAGAAGATCCGCGACTTGCCGGTTTTACACTGGTAGGAGGAACCGCTCTAGCGCTGCAAATTGGCCATCGAATGAGCGAAGACTTAGATTTTAATATCTTTGATCAAGTCCTACCCTCAAAAGATATAGACGCCGTATTAAATGATTTAGCAGCCAGTGGAGTAAAGATTGAAAGTCTGATCACGCCGGCACAAAAATCACAATTCAAAATCAATACTTCTGAAAATTTAGATAAGTATATTCAAGACTATTTGATTGATGGTGCAAAAGTTACATTTCA
>CANFUO010000153.1 GCA_947450225.1 Burkholderiaceae bacterium
ACGTCATCTTTAGATGCCATGGTTTGATCTACTGGCTGATTTTTTTGATCAATTTGTTTATCGCCATAGACCATCGGCCCAATAATATTATTTTTCTTTTTCCACTGATAATAAAAAATAGCGAGCAGGTGTAATGCAACAATGCCATACACCAAAAAGTGATTGGTTGCATGTATCTGGTTCATGAGTTTGACTATATCCTCTGCAACAAACTTGGTTAAAGGTCCCTGAAAACTAATCTCGTCATCGGCAAATAATCCGGAACTGGCTTGTACCAATACAATCAACAACATCGCGATAACTGACAACGCCCCCAATGGGTTATGGCCTAATGGGCTCAACGCGCTACCTTTAATAAAATCCTTGAGAGTGGATACTGAAGGAACAAATGATGAAAATCTTGCGTGCTGCGGTCCAATAAATCCCCAAATAATTCTAAAGACGACTAATACGAGCGCTGTATATCCACAGTAACTATGCCAGACGATTTCGTCTAATACATCCGTAACAATCGCCCCTATGACCGCTAAAGCAAATCCCCAATGAAACAGTCGTGTCGGCAGGTCCCAAATGCGTATTTTTTCCATTTAATTTAATCCTTTTTGATATTTTTAATATTGTAGATAATAGTGATTATCATTTAAAAAGTACCATTTTTTAACGAAGGTACCCAAGAATTAATCTTATAGTTCTGGCACACTACGCCTGCCGTGTGGCAAGAGTTATTAACTTACTTTAAGGGGCTTTGGGTGGTTTTATGTTTTCAACTTCCAGAAATAATTCCAGGTGGAAGAGTTAAACAATAGTTGGCGACATCCATCGGTCTTGCCTTCCAAACGCGGTTGGCATGCGGATGCTCTAAGCAGTGCTTGAGAGCTAATCTGAGATTGCGCAATCTAAATGGCTGTCCAAAAACATAGGGATGTATCGACACATTCATGACCAGCGGATGACGCTCTGACTGCTCAATCATTTCATCAAACTGATCAACAATCATGTCACAAAAATCTTTGCTATCTTGCTTACGGTGAATAATGACTTGCGAGTCATTTAACTCGACAGGGTAAGGAATAGATAAAATGGGCCCACTTCTGGTCTTCATCCAAATGGGCTGATCGTCCATTGGCCAGTCCATTAAATATTTAAAGCCTGCTTCTTTAAGTAAATCAGGTGTATGCGATGTCTCATAAGCCCCTGCTCCCATCCAACCCATTGGTGCGGCACCTTCGTGTTTCACAAACGTATCAACTACTTCCTGGATGAGTCTTTTTTCATCAGCTTCCCACATACCTCTTAAATTTTCCGCATTGGTTCTACCGTGCGCAACAAATTCATCGCCACGCTTGCGAATCGCCTCCATCACCTGAGGGGCGTATTCATAGAGGAGACTATTTACATTGTGACCAGCTGGAATCTTGAGTTCTTCAAAGAGTTCAAAGAAACGCCAAATTCCAATGCGATTACCATAATCTCTCCACGCATAATTTCGGTGCGTTTGCGGCTCACCGGTTTTTGCTGGATCATGGCCCATACCTGCACCAAAAGCAAAACACTCGACATTCGTCGTCATCACAAAAGCGAGGCGTTTGCCTTCCGGCCAACTGTAGTCTTTACGTTCTGTCAGTGGGACGTAATCATAGCGTTGGTGTTTGGGTAATAGATTGGTCATGTTTTTCTCAGTCAATATGGGCGCCGGCAACTTTTACGGCTTGTACCATTTTAGTCACATCTTGACTCATTTGGGTTGTGAACTCAGCAGGTGTAGTAATAATAGGATCAGCGCCGATGGATGCATACACTTGACGCATGTCTGAACTATTGACCACCTCACTAAAAAGTTGATTGATTTTTTTAACTAACTCTGGTGACATTCCTTTAGGTCCCAAAATGCCGCTATTGAGAACAAATTCATAACCAGGTATGCCCGCCTCCGCAACCGTTGGAACATCAGGCGCAGCTGCGACTCTTTTTTTGGTAGTAACGCCTAGTGCAATTAACTTTTTACCTTGAACCAAACTCAGCGCTGGAGGCATTGTGGAAAAAGTAAAGCCAACATCGCCCGCTAAAACTGCTTGGGTTGCTGGTGAACTTCCTTTAAATGGCACATGAACTGGAGTGATCCCAATCGTCTTATTGAAGGTTTCAGCCGCCAGGTGTGGGATCGTTCCATTACCTGAGGATGCATAGGCTAAAGCATCACCTTTTGATTTAGCATACGGAATAAATTCTTTGAGTGTATTTACTTTTAAGCTTGGATTAACAACCAGCATCAGGGGTGTTGAAGCGACGAGGGTAATTGGTGAAAAATCTTTGATTGCATCGTAAGGTAAGTTTTTGTATAGCCCCACATTAATTGCATGCGTTGTCATATCCTGTAAAAATAATGTGTAACCATCTGGCGCAGACTTCGAAACAAAATCTGCTGCAATAGTAGTCCCCGCACCAGGTTTATTTTCTACAATGACACCTTGACCAGTTACGTTCGATAATTTAGCTGCCAGCGCTCTACCTAACACATCAGATATTCCACCTGCAGAAAATCCCACGATTAAGCGTATCGGCTTATTAGGATAGGTGCTAACGTCCTGAGCATGAGTCAAAGCTGCTGAAAAGACGCCAAAAGATAAAAGTGCCCAGCAAATTAACTTTTTATAAATAGTGGCGGTTGTGTTCATTGATTTCCTCAAATGGTTAATGGTGGTAATTACTTTCAATACCTTACTAGATTAACTGATTAGCTCAATAATAGATGAGTTTCATGCACTTTTTTGAGCAAATGAATTTGCTATGCACTTGAAAGTAACATGTTTTTAAGGACATCAATTGGCAACTTCGTAAAGATACAGCGAAAAAAAATCCCCACCTAAGTGAGGATTTCTTGAATACTTTTGTATTCTTAGAACTTATAACCTACGCCTACAACAATATCCATTCCTTTAGCTGACATTGAGCCAGTATTGGTAATCGCTGAGCTTAATGCATTAGAGTCTAAATCCTTTGATCCAAAAGACGCATACTTACCTTCAATAAATCCATACATGTTCTTATCAAATGTCTTTTTAAAGCCTAATCCTAATACATAACCATTAAGATTCACATTAGGCGGTGAGCCACTGAAAACTGCAGTTGCACCCGTGTACCCAACCTTACCATAAACCAGACTATCTTGACTAATTGCATAACCTGGGCTGAGATAAATACTATAGATGTTCTGAACAGCACCCGATCCAGTTGAAGAACCGCCTAATGCTGCTGGCAGGGTTATGGTTGACGTTGCGCTAGCACTTCTCGATGGTGAGTAAGAGCCACCCACTCCTAAAACAACCTCGTTGGTAAGCGCAAAGTTATATCCACCACCAATTACACCCAGAATTGATTTGACTGTATTTGCATCAACCGAATATGCACCAAGAGCGGTACTACCAGAGCTTAGATTTCCACCGGACAAACTTCCATTAAAAGTTCCATAACCTAAGCCAGCTTCTGCAAAAAACCCTTCAAAGTTTTTTGCTTGAGCTGAAGCAAAAAACGGACTTGCGATTAAGGCGGCACCAATTGTTGCGACAAATATACGTTTCATAAAATCCCCGATCCTACTTAGTTATAAAAAATACATCTTAATCTAATAATGCTTTTATGAATATTATGGATTTTACTTACAGCGTGTAACTGTTGCTTTACGGCAACATGTGTAAGTATTAAACTTTGACGCGCTCCAGGGCTTCTTTGACAAAGAGTTCTTCTGGCT
>CANFUO010000154.1 GCA_947450225.1 Burkholderiaceae bacterium
ATCTGCCAACTTCACTATGCCGAATGTATCTTTGTTATAGCGAAGATGAATACTGATGACATCAGCATTTGAAAAGAAGTCTTCTCTGGACTTTGCGACTTCAAAACCAAGACTTCTTGCGCGATCAAACGAGCCACCTCTGCCCCAAACCAGAATTTTCATACCTAGACCTTGAGCCGCCTTGGCAACCACTTCACCAATTTCACCAAGCCCATAAATTCCTAATGTTGATCCATTTAAACGATGGGATAGCGTAATTGGGAATAAACCAGCCTTCATGCGAGCTGCTTCTAAAACAATATTCCTTCGCGCAGCCAGCATCAAGGCAAGAGCACATTCTGCAGGAGCAAGGTGAGAGGCTGCTTCGCCGTGGGTGACAGCGACCCCGTACTTTGTGCAGGCCGCATAGTCAATGAATTTACTATTACGTCCCACTAAGGCAATCAGTTTTAGACGAGGCAGTCCTTGAAGAAGTTCTTCGTCGATGGTAATTCTTTCGCGAACCACAACAATAATATCGGCGTTGATAAAGCGCTTAATGAGTTCTTTCTTATCTTTCGTGGGTTCAACGTAAATAGTGGTTTCATTACCTTCAAGGGTGGAAAAACACTTCAGGTCTTTGACGCAATTTTGGTAGTCGTCGGCAATCACAATATTCACTTGTCTTCTCCACAAATACAAGGGGTTAACGTAATGTACCCCTATCTAGTTATGAGAACAGTTTAAACCAAATACGCAAAGGATAGATTAATCAAATGGAGAAGAAAAACTTGAGAAATACACTTGAAATTGACGAGACAACCCATAGTTAATACCTGAAACCCAAATATATATTTCTTCTCATTTGCAATACAAAGGAAAAAAATGACCACAACAGAAAAGCAAACCCTTGATTTTCAAGCAGAAATTAAACAACTTCTGCAACTAATGATTCATTCGCTGTACTCGAACAAAGAAATATTTTTACGTGAACTCGTCTCAAATGCATCTGATGCAGCAGATAAATTGCGTTTTGAATCTATTCATCAACCAGAGTTATATGAAGGTAACTCTGATTTAAGTATTCAAGTCAGTTTTGATAAAGAGGCTCGGACCATTAGTATTTCTGATAATGGCATAGGGATGAGTCGTGACGAAGTCATCTCTAACCTAGGAACCATTGCCAAATCAGGTACAAAAGAGTTTTTCTCAAAGTTATCAGGTGACCAACAAAAGGATGCTTCTCTGATTGGGCAGTTTGGCGTTGGATTTTATTCTGGGTTTATCGTAGCAGATCGTATTACAGTGGAAACAAGAAGAGCCGGCTTAGGACAAGATACGGGTGTTCGTTGGGAGTCGGAAGGTGCTGGTGACTTTACCATTGAGGAAATCAATAAGGCAACGCGAGGCACGACAATTATTTTGCATTTAAAAGATGGTGAAGATGAGTTCCTCTCCGCATGGAAGTTGAAATCCGTAATTCAAAAATACTCTGACCATATTTCTATCCCAATTCAGATGGTGAAGGAAGTTTGGGATGAAGAGAAAAAAGAAATGGTTACCAGTAGTGAGTTAGAGAATGTGAATGAGGCAAGTGCCTTATGGACAAGAAGTAAATCAGATATTACGCAAGAACAGTATCACGAATTTTATAAAAGTATTTCTAGAGATTTCGAAAGCCCTTTAACCTACTCACATAATCGGGTAGAAGGAAGAAGTGAATTTACCCAATTATTATTCTTGCCGAAAAAGGCGCCATTTGATTTGTGGGATAGATCCAAAAGAACTGGCATCAAGTTATACGTCAAACGTGTATTTATCATGGATGATTCCGAGCAACTCATGCCTGCCTATTTGCGTTTTGTATCTGGTGTGATTGATTCTGCAGATTTACCCCTGAATGTATCGCGCGAGATATTGCAAGAATCTAGGGACGTAAAACTGATTCGAGAAAGTTCAACCAAACGCGTCTTATCGATGCTTGAAGAACTTGCTAATCATGAAGAGCAGAGCAAGCGTGACGATTACCAACTTTTCTGGAATGAGTTTGGACAAGTCCTCAAAGAAGGAGTTGGAGAGGATTCTTCCAATTTAGATAGGCTAGCAAAGCTATTGCGATTTGCAAGTACTCACAATGACTCAGACGTTCAGAATGTTTCTTTAGCCGATTACGTGGGGCGCATGAAAGATGGGCAAGACAAGATTTATTACGTTACCGCAGAGACATATTTGGCAGCAAAGAACAGTCCTCATTTAGAAATTTTTAAGAAAAAGGGTATTGAAGTTTTGTTACTGACTGATCGTGTCGACGAATGGATGCTTTCTTTCCTGACTGAATTTAATGAAAAACCTCTAGTATCTGTTGCCAAAGGTGGCCTTGATTTAGGTGAGCTTGAGGATGAACGAGAAAAAGAAGAGAAAAAAGAAGTAGAGAAGCAGTTTTCAGAATTAATTGATCGGATGAAAAATGCATTGCTTGATAAAGCAAAAGATGTTCGGGTCACCTTCCGCTTAACGGATTCTCCAGCTTGCCTAGTCGCTGATGAAAACGAGCTGTCGGGTAACCTAATGCGGATGTTGAAAGCTGCTGGACAAAATGCACCAGAGACAAAGCCGATTTTAGAAATCAACCCAAATCATCCCTTGATTAAAAAGATTGAAGGAGATACTGAACAGTTTGATGATTGGTCGCACCTCATATTTGATCAAGCACTTCTAGCTGAAGGAGGGCATATAGCTGATCCAGCTACATTTGTTCGACGGATGAATCAAATGCTTATTAAATAACTCATAGCGTATTTATCACAATAGTGATTAAATAAAGGGGTGAACGTTCACCCCTTTATTTATGAAAAAAAGATGTATTAGCCTATTGATCGCAATCTTACCTATGGGATTTGTATGTCATGCACAGCCAGTTAGTGACTCATTAGAGTTTGATCCTCAACACGTAGGGAGCTTTTCTGGAGCAATGAAAAGTTGTTCTTACAGGAACAAAAATAGTAGTTATCTTGAAGCGCATCAAGTAACCATAAACATGATGAACCGTATGACGCCAATTGCTAGAAACCAGTCGATGGGAGCGTATCAATACGTATTGAGAACAAAGACTTTCAACGGCAAGAGTTTAACTACCGCACAATGTGAACGCTTGATTGCAAGTGATTGGCAATCCTATGTAAGCGAGCCATTAGATAGTGTTCAAAAATAATTCAGGTAATATAATCGAACAATGAATAGTGAATACATTTCACTAAAATAATGGAGACGTAATGCGTATAAGATTCTTAAAGAATTACTTTTTTATATTACTAATAGTAATTTTTTGCCCAACCAGTTTTTTGCAAGCTCAGACATTTCCAAACAAGCCAATTACGATGATTGTGCCTACCGCACCGGGTGGTCCAGTTGATTTGACGACACGCGTGATTACAAAGCAACTTGCCATTGAAATTGGACAGCCTATTGTTGTAATTAACCGGCCTGGAGCCTCACAAAAAATTGGCGTGGACTCCCTGATTAATTCACCGAAAGATGGCTATACCATTGCTGCTGTATCTCCAGCATCTATGACCATTAATCCTGTGTTGGATAAAAATGTTGGGTATGATCCAGTCAATGATCTAACCCACCTGATCAACGCTATTGAGTACCAATCCGTTTTAGTGGTTCACCCATCCTTACCCGTTAAGAATTTAGCAGAATTAGTTGCCTACGGACGAGCAAATCCAGGTAAATTAACTTTTGGAAGTGGTGGTGG
>CANFUO010000155.1 GCA_947450225.1 Burkholderiaceae bacterium
ATCAAATCTCGCATGAGTTTCATATCATGATTTTGACCCATTCTCTGTCCGTGACCTTGCATCATTCCCATACCATTCATAGGTCCTTGCTGAGCTATCGATACCGCAGCCAAACCAAGACCCAATGTCGTTACAACACCAATTACAACTTTATGCACTGTTTTCATTTTTTTCTTTCGTTTAGTTAGTTACAGCAACAACCTGATCTACTTTTACAAGACTTACTTTCCATTTTTTTGTTAAGAGCTTCTTCTTTATTCACCTTTGTGGGATAGCCATCCTCTTCTAACGCTGCAATAATCGCATTCACATTTTTTGAGACATCACCCTCAACTTTTACTGACCCTGATGTCAGGTCTACTTCAACCTCGCTAACTCCAGCAATTGATTTAATCGCTTTTTCTACATGCTTTACACATGCACCACATGTCATGCCACTCACCACTAAATGAATTGTTTCCATATAAACTCTCCTTTTTGGATAAGTTCATTATTGGTCTTATAGCCAAATCGGCGTATGATTTAGATCATATGGACCTCTATATTCCCGAACTATTAAAAAACCTACTCCCAAAAAATCTTTTGAACCTAAGCCATGGTCACCATTTTGAGAGGGGAAATTATCTTTTCCACCAAGGTACAAAACCTGAATTGATGTATTTTGTGGTTTCAGGTGAGGTTGTTCTTACTCGGGCAAGTACCCATGGTGAGCAAATCATCTTGCAACGATGTAAAAATGGTTTTGTGAGTGAAGCTAGTTTGTTAACGGACAAATATCACTGTGATGCCATTGCAACTAAGAGTGGGCAAGCCTTAACGCTTCCAATTCAATCCTTAATAGATGCGCTAACGGATAGTAAGTTTTCACTTAAATGGGTTCAACTGCTCAGTAAAGAGATCATGCGGCTCAGAACTCAATCTGAACGACTAGGACTTAAAGACATTCGGAGTAAGATCATTCACCTTATCGAAACTGAAGGTATACAAGGTATTTTAACGCTTCAGACTGATCTCAAATCAATGGCGTCAGAGATTGGTGTTACACATGAAGCTTTCTATAGAGCATTGACCGCATTAGAAAAAGAAGGTTTACTAATAAAACATTCCGAATCTATAGAGTTACTTAAAAAATAGAAATGTTACCTCATCACGTCTTTTAAAATACGCGTTGATTGGGCATGTACTTTACTGATGTTAGCAAAAATTATTTCTTAGATTTTTTACAAAATTGCTCATAAAGTACTTCGATGACCGCTAAAGCTTCAGCACTGGCAACAGAGTAATAAATTTGTTTTCCCTGCCGTCTTGTTTTCACTAACTTCTCATTTCTCAAGACGGATAATTGCTGTGATAGTGTTGGCTGAAGTATTTCAAGCTTGCTTTCTAGTTCACTCACGCAATATTCACTTTGACTAATTTCACACAAAATCATCATTCGATCGCGATTTGATAAAACCTTCATTAGTGAACAAGCTTTATCTGCTGAAGAAATCATTTTTTTCAGATTAATCTTTGGCATACTTTTTATAATAAGTTGATAGGAATTTTTAAATATGACGTGCCATTCTTTTCTTTAGGTGGCATTTCTCCTGCCCTAATATTGACTTGTATAGCTGGCAATATCAAAGCAGGCATTTTTAATGTTTTATCCCTTGTCGTTCTCATTTGAACAAAATCATCTTCCGAAATACCGTCATGTATATGAATATTGCCTGCTCTTTCTTGACCTACCGTTGTAAGACAGTTTGCTGATCTTCCATCGGGCGGGTAGTCATGGCACATATACAAACTTGTCTCATCTGGATAACTGAGTATTTTCTTCACTGATTTATATAGGGTGCGAGCATCTCCGCCTGGAAAATCACAACGAGCACTTCCGACATCTGGCAAGAAGAGCGTATCTCCTACGAAAACCGCGTCTCCTATTTCATAGGCCATACATGCAGGAGTGTGTCCTGGAACAAATAAACACTTGAGACTTAATTTACCAAAAACAATCTTTTGTTCATCTTTGAGCAAGCAATCAAACTGAGATCCATCGGCATTAAATTCATCGCCGATATTAAATATCTCCTTAAATACCTGCTGCACTCTTAAAATATGCTCGCCAATGGCTATTTTTCCACCAAGCTTCATTCGTAAATATTGTGCGGCGGTTAGATGATCTGCATGAGCATGTGTTTCAAGTATCCACTCAAGCTTAAGCTTACTCGTCTGAATAAAAGTAATTACTTCATCTGCAGAGTTCTCATTCGTTCTTCCTGACTTTGGGTCATAGTTTAGAACTGGGTCAATAATTACACAAGCATCACTTAAAGGATCAGATACAACATGTGTAAATGTTGATGTGCCTTGATCAAAGAAGCTTTTAATATTAGGACGCATAAAACCTCTCAGTTAAATAATATATATTATTATATATTGTTTTAATGTATTATGTTACTCATGGACATAACTACTATGATTACCCCTCTACTTGGTATGCTCATCGGTATATTAATGGGGCTTACCGGCGCGGGTGGGGGGATTATTTCTGTGCCATTACTCATTTTTTTTCTTGATCTCAAAATTGCTGAAGCCGGCCCAGTCGCACTCACGGCGATTGCAAGCTCTGCAGGAATTGGGGCATTATTAGCTCACAGAGCCAAAACTCTCAGGTACAAGGCGGCTACTTTAATGGCCCTTTGTGGCCTAGTGTTTGCTCCAGCCGGACTCTATTTGGCGTTTAAGTTGCCAAATAAACCGTTAAGCATTTTATTTGGCTTGATATTACTCATTGTTGCGATTAGATCTTTTCTTCAAGCTCATCATGAATTAACTGGCACAAATCCTAAGCCAAATACAAACCCACCTTGTTGCATCAATCCCCAAACCGGTAAGTTCATTTGGTCTGGCACATGCTTAAGAACAATGCTCCTGATAGGGTCTGTTGCGGGTTTTTTATCTGGGCTTTTAGGGGTTGGCGGTGGCTTTGTGATTGTCCCAGCTTTGAAAAAATATACTGAGTTATCCCCCACTTCTGTTATCAGCACTTCTTTAGGGGTTATGTCTATCATCGCCATAGGCAGTGTAGGAATGTCTGCCTATGCTGGAACATTACTATGGTCTATTGCTATCTTATTTTCACTTGGCGCCATCATTGGTTTATTAATCGGCAGGCGATTTCACAGTTATTTAAATCCTGGGCGTAGTCACCAAGCTTTTGCTGTATTTACTTTTTTAATTGCTGTGTACCTTCTTACACAAACATTTCTTCATCTATAGGTTCTGATAAATATGATGCATATTAATTGGCAAGAATTTACCCCCTGGTCTTCCTTAATTGGTGGCGCTATCATTGGACTTGGCGTCACAATCCTCGTTTTATTTAAAGGTAGAATTGCCGGCATTAGCGGCATACTTGGCGCTTTAATGCAATTTAAAAATACGCCCAAAGACCATTATTTATGGAGAATACTTTTTCTCATTGGCCTTCTGAGTTCAAGCTTGATTTATTCCCTATTCTTTACGTTACCAAACATTCAAATTGACGCCAATATTATGATTCTCATCTTGGCGGGATTATTAGTGGGTTTTGGGACAAGAATGGGCTCTGGATGTACGAGCGGTCATGGGATATGTGGACTTGGTCGACGTTCTCCTCGCTCGCTTGTTGCCACACTAAGCTTTATGGGCGCGGGCTTTATTGTTTGCTTTATGTTCTTACACCTGATGCGTTAAATCAT
>CANFUO010000156.1 GCA_947450225.1 Burkholderiaceae bacterium
AACAAACAACAAGTTTTGATTTAAAGGTGTTTTTCATAGCCTCAAATCATACTCTTAATCCTTAATTCTTAAAGGTTTAGGGGGTTAAAGGCTTAACTACAATATTAGCTTATGGCGGGCCACGTCTACCAAATACCAAGACATCACCAGTGCGACCGACTAAAAGCATTTGATCATCCTTTAGTTGGATAGAACGATAGTCGGTTAATTGATTCAGAAAATCACGCTCCAAATCCATACGATAACTTTCAGCGCACATCATTTTTGTACTACCTAATTTACCAATCTCGATGGCATTTTTAGCATCTGTAGTGATAGTTCCAAAAAAACGATTACAGCCAGCATAACCAGAAACCATTTTTTTCTCATTACTGAACTCAATAATGATTGGTTGGCCATTATCCCCGTGAGGAACTTTGCGCAATTGGACTTTGCCATTAGCATCTGTTGGATAGTTCCAGCGCAGTAATTCCCAACGACCATTCATTTGGGCCAATGGGGGAGAAGAGCAGGAGTTGCAATCAGGGAGCATATTTGAGCAAGAGTTGAGCAAAAAAAGGCCAAAAAATGCAAAACTAAGCCTAAAAAGTGAGAATTTAGAGTACAAAGAGGAATATTTATTTGTCTGCATGGCTGTTTTACGATAAAATAGTGAGTTTTCTAGGGTAGTAAATCATATTATTTTGCATAAGAAATAATACGCGTTAGTTACAGATTGCAATGAAATGCAAATAAATGCAACCGAAGCGATGCTTACACCCCTATTTGTTTATTTATTTTTGTTTAATTAAGGAATTCCTATGGTCGTCATTCGACTCGCACGCGGTGGTTCAAAAAAGCGTCCCTTTTATAGTGTTGTTGTTACAGATAAGCGTAACCGCAGAGACTCTAACTTTGTAGAGCGTTTGGGTTATTACAACCCAAGAGCGGTAGCTACAGAGCAGGGTTTTCGCGTTGCTCAAGACCGTTTAACTTATTGGACTGGTGTTGGTGCAGAGATGTCTCCAACAGTGAAGCGTTTACTCAAGCAACATTCAACTAGCAACTAATCCCGGTGGGGCAATGCCCCATCTTGAGGCACCGTCACCATGACGACTGAGAATTTAGAATTAATCGAAGTCGGCACGGTGATTGAGGCCTACGGTATTCGTGGCGCGCTCAAAGTACGACCTTTCTCGAATGACCCTGTAGCTCTTCTTGCCGCAAAAGAAATTTGGCTCAAGAGCGAGCGCAGCCCAGAAAAAAATAGAGATTTTCAGGTATACAAAGCCAAAGAGCACAGCGGTACAGTCATCCTTGAATTAGTGGGTTTGACCGATCGAGAGATTGCCTTGTCTTATAAGTCAGCAACCGTGGCTGTCCCAAGATCAAAGTTTCCACCACTTGATGACAATGAATACTACTGGACAGACCTCATGGGTGCCCAGGTGCATAACCTTGAGCAAGAACTTATAGGAAGCGTGCGTGAGATTGTTGATAACAGTGCGCAGACCGTTTTAATCATTGAAGACGAAGCCAAAAAACAGCACCTCATACCCTTTGTTAAGTCATTTATCATCGAAGTAGACCTCGAGGCATTGCCCAAACAGATTAAGGTCGATTGGCAAAAGGACTGGTAAATGACGCACTTTGACATCATCACTATTTTTCCAGAAATGTTTGAAATCATTCATTCCGGTGGGGTAGTAGGGCGTGCATTAGATAAGCAACTATTTGAACTCAAGACCTGGAATCCCAGAGATTACACCACTGACAACCGAAAAACTGTCGATGACCGAGCTTATGGAGGAGGTCCTGGGATGGTGATGATGGTAGAGCCACTGGAGAAGACCCTTGCAGCGATTAAACAATCCCATACCCAAGTAGGTCCAGTGATATTACTATCACCTCAGGGAAAGACCTTTAATCAGCAAATGGCAGCAGATTTACTCCAAAATGAGCAATTAAGCTTCGTTTGTGGTCGTTATGAGGCGATTGATCAACGTTTTATTGATCGCAATGTGGATCTTGAGATCAGTTTGGGTGATTTTGTGCTCTCTGGAGGGGAGGTCGCTGCGATGGCCATCATTGATGCCATGGTTCGGTTAATTCCTGGAGTATTGGGAGACAAGGATTCTGCCTTGCAAGATAGCTTTATGGACGGTTTACTGGACTGCCCGCACTATACAAGACCTGAAATATATGAAAATTCTGTAGTTCCAGGGGTGCTTTTAGGCGGAAATCATGCCATAATAGAGGGCTGGCGACGTGAGCAATCATTGCTTGCAACGCAAAAGAGTCGTCCTGATTTAATTGAGGCGGCTCGCAAAAAAGGGTTGTTAAGTAAAAAAGATGAGCTTTTTTTAAAGCAAATCCAAACATAAATACTTAGCAGTTTTATTATTTCGTATCCTCTTTCAGGTCCAAACGAGTTTTGGGATCAACGCTGAAATGATGCATAAGGAGTTGATAGATGAATCTCATCGAAAAAATTGAGCAAGAAGAAATTGCTCGCCTAACGGCAAACAAAGTAGTTCCTGATTTCGCACCTGGCGATACACTCATTGTTAACGTCAATGTAGTTGAGGGAACCCGTAAACGTTCACAGGCTTTTGAAGGTGTTGTGATTGCTAAGCGCAATCGTGGCTTAAATTCAAGCTTTATCGTACGTAAAATCTCATCTGGTGAAGGTGTTGAAAGAACATTCCAAACTTACTCACCACTCATTGCAAGTATTGAAGTGAAGCGCAGAGGCGATGTACGCCGTGCGAAACTTTATTATTTGCGTGAGCGTTCAGGTAAGTCTGCACGTATTAAAGAGAAGTTGACTGCTCGTAAAGTTAAAGAGACTCCAGCGCAGTAAGTCTTCTTTAAGCTGACTATGTCAGCATCACAACAACCCTTGTATAGACATTTGTCTTGCAAGGGTTTTTTATTTGTTATAAATAAACATATTTAAGGAGTGAATATGTTATTTCCAGTGTATGTTCATGTAGGGGATAAAAAACACGCCCATGGAGTAGTTTTTCCCGACTTTCAAGGATGTTTTTCAGCAGCTGATCATTGGGAAGATTTACCTGCCATGATTCAGGAAGCGGTCGAGGCACATTTTGGGGGAGAATCAAATTCAATTCCAAAACCTACTCCCTTGGAGGAGTTAGTAAAGAATCCTGAATATGTTGGTGGAGTTTGGATGTTGGTAAATATTGATTTATCTAAAGTAAATACTAAATCAACTCACTAGAGCATCATTGATTATTGGTTGCTAGGCAAAAGCATCATGCCATTATTTTTAATAGGGCCCCTTGCTTTTTCTGAGTTGAGTAATTGAATCAGTTGTTTGGCTGATTCAGTATGTTCAGAGCCCTTAACAATTGCAGCAGAAAAAGTTTGAAGCAATTGTGCTTGATCAGGAAGCGCACCAATCAAATGAACACCTGGAACATTGACGAGCTCACTAGAAGGTTGAATCGCTATCTTCACCTTACCTGATGCAACTAAACCAGCGGATTGACTTCCGCGCTCCGTTACAGTGACCGTAATAAAAGGAGTTAATCCTAAGCGAGGGAAAAGTTCTTGAGTTAAATAAATACCACTGGTGCTACCGGGAACTGCCACTGTTTTTAGCTCGAGTAAAGTTTTTTTCAAAGCATCGACACTAGAAATATCTGGAACCAAAGAACCAGTAGCCACTCCAGCACCCAAAGGTGCGATGGCTAGATCAACATCAGAACCCTCAAG
>CANFUO010000157.1 GCA_947450225.1 Burkholderiaceae bacterium
CGGAAAATTACTCATGGTCTCATCAGGACCTAAAGATTTATATGACAAGGTTGAACCCTATTTTCAGGCGATGTCTAGAAAATGTATGTGGGTTGGAGAAGGTGAATTAGCACGTGTCTGGAAAATTGCCCACAACACGATGTTTGGAGTTGTCATTCAAAACTTATGTGAAATTACCGTCCTAGCAGAAAAGGCTGGAATCCCGCGCCATCTATTCTTAGAAAGCATAAATGACTCCGTACTTGGTTCAATGTATACACGTTATAAAACTCCAGTACTTACCAACTTGAATTTTGAGCAAGTTACATTCACACCAGAGCTATTGTTAAAAGATATGGATTTAGGCATGGCTGCTGCTAAAGCTCATGGTGTATCGATGCCATCTGCCGCGGCAACACGTGAATCTGTGGCGAGAATGATTGGCCGTGGATATGGTGATATCGATTTCTCAGCATTACTCATCGAAGTAGCGAAGGATGCTGGCCTAGAGCTCAAGTCAGAGAATAAGACAATTAGTGATGGCCTGGAGGCACAATAATCATGAAAAAAACATTAATTCGTGGCGCAACAATTATCACAATGGATGAACAAGGTGATCTCTTTGACGCTGATATTCTGATAGAAGGTACAGAAATTAAAGAGATTGCAAAACGAATTGATGTTCAAGCAGATCAAACTGTCGATGGTAAAGAATATATAGTTATTCCTGGCTTAATTAATGCGCATATGCATACTTGGCAAACAGCATTGCGTGGCGTGGCATCTAACTGGACATTACTTGAGTATTTTCAAAAAATGCATTCTGGATTAGCGACAGTATTTGAACCGGAAGATTTATATATTGCAACAAAAATGGGCGCCTTGAATCAGATCAATTGTGGCTCAACAACGCTTGTCGATTGGTGCCATAACAATAAAACTCCCGAACATAATGATGCGGCAGTCAAAGGACTTTTAGAGTCAGGAATTCGGGCCGCATTTTTTCATGGCACACCAAAGCCAGAACCAAAAGAAGGTGAAACACCATTTTGGGAGCGACCACATCCACGCAAAGAACTAGAACGATTAGTAAGCAAGTATGGAAGTAATGATTTGCTTACGATTTGCACTGCTATTTTAGGGCCACATTATTCAACCCTAGATGTTGCGCTTCATGACTTTATGATGGCAAAAGAATTGAATATGATTGCGTCGATGCATCAAGGAGGTGGTCCAGCAAGAACACCTGAAGGTTGGGAGGTGCTCGAATCAAAAGGTTTACTTGGACCATCGATTAACATTGTTCATGGACATGCACTTAGTGATGAGCAATTAAAAAGATTTTGTGATCTAGGCATGACATTTTCTGCTACTGCTGAAAGTGAAATGTCACAAGGTCATGGACATCCTCTAACTGGTCGTTTACGGCAGTTTGGTAAGTCACCATCATTAGGGGTAGACTTAGAAAGTGTTTGTGGTGGGGAGATGTTTATTCAAGCGCGCATTGCATTAGGTATACAGCGTAGTTTAGATAACTTTGATCATCGTCAAGCACACGGCACGATTCCGCCAACCAGCACTGTTACAACAAGAGAAGCTCTTCGTTGGATTACGATTGAAGGGGCTAGGGTAATTGGACAGTTAGACCGCATCGGTACATTGCGTGCGGGAAAACAGGCCGATTTAGTCATGATCAGAACTTCCGATTTGAATATGCAACCAGTCAATGATCCCGTTAGTACAGTCATTATGCAAACAAGCTTGGCTAATATTGAAAATGTAATGATTGCCGGCGAGTGGAAAAAGAAAAATGGACAGTTAGTAGATGTAGAACTAGCGCCTCAAATTGCAAACCTGAATGCATCAGCAAGAAAAATCACGCAGGCCCTAGGACTTTAATCAAAAAGAGAAACTAAATGAAAAAAATAATGAAACACGCGCATTTGTTATTTCAGATAACTTGTATATCAATTTTAAGTTTAGTTACAGCCAATGCTTTAGCACAAACATATCCAACGAAGCCGATTCACTTTGTCATTGCGTTTACAGCGGGTAGTGCAACAGATATTATTGCCAGAGCAGTAGGTGATGTGATTAGTAATAATATTGGTCAGCCAATTATTATCGAAAACAAACCAGGTGCGGGTGGGACAATCGCTGCAGGTCAAGTTGCAAAAGCCGATGCGGACGGATATACATTTTTAGTACATTCGTCTGGGCATGCATTAAATCCATTTATTTACAATAATTTGCCGTACGACACCTTAAAAGACTTGAAGGGTGTTGCAACTCTGGGGGCTACGCCGAATGTATTGGTTGTATCACCTTCCAAGCCATGGAAAACAGCAGCAGATTTAGTCGCTGCAGCAAAAGCAAAACCAGGCGACTTAAACTTTGCATCTGCGGGAATTGGAAGTGCTACTCACTTGAATGCTGAAAAATTTAACTTAGCTGCAAATATTGAAGCATTACACGTGCCTTATAAAGGAACGCCAGAGGCAAACTCTGACGTGATTGGAGGTAGAGCGGATTGGTTTTTTTCACCCTTGGGATCCGTTGTATCTTTAGTACAAAGTGGAAAATTAAAAGCACTAGCAGTTAGTACCCCAAAAAGAACACCTCTGTTACCTAATGTCCCGACAACATTAGAGGCAGGGATAGCAGATTCGGATTATGTTTTGTGGGTGGGGTTATTAGCACCATCGGGTGTGCCAGCACCGATTGTGAAAAAAATGAATGATGAAGTGGCAAAGGCATTGCAAAGTAATGAAGTCAAGGAACGCTTTGCTAAATTAGGTGCTGAGCCACTGATTATGTCTCCCGATGCATTTAATACTTATATCAGAAACGAAATGGTAGTTGCTTACCGAATTAGTAAATCTGCAAAATTAAAATAAATACTACGATTTTTTAGGCAGAATAAGGTTGATTTTTAATCAACCTTATTTTTTTTAGGAAATAAAAAAAGGCAGTTTTTAAATTCGTGTAAGATTTCATTCAAAGATGCACTCTATCAATATAAGATAGTTTCAAAAGACATCAAAGTAGATTCGCCACAGTTATCACCCCTACTTTGAGGAATCTTTATGAATAAAACAACGCATCATCCCCTGATTATTTTCTTTCATTGGTTATGTTTCGGTTTAATTATTGCTGCATTAATACTGATTGAGATGAAGAACTTTGTGCCAAGAGATAATCCTTGGCGAGCAGATTTAAAAACTTACCATATGCTTCTTGGTCAAATTATTCTACTTGTCGTTATGTTGCGGATGATGACTAAATTAGTGGTTATTAATCCCATTGAACAAGAAAAAACCTTGGCTAGATTCTTTAAAAAAATCATTCATGCATGTTTATATATTTTTATGCTTGGGATGCCGATCACGGGAATTTTATTGATGCAGTCGGCAGGAAAACCCATACCGTTCTTCGGTGATTTTTTCCCTAGTATGATTCAAGAGAGCGCTGATCTCAAAAAGACATTTAAAAATATTCACGAATATTGGGGTAATACAATTTATGTATTTATTGGAGCGCATGCCATCATGGCTATTTGGCGAAAATATATTATGAAAGATGGGAGCATGCAAAAAATATTACTTGCGAAAGCATCAAGGGCGCATTAGAAATAAGGAATGATTGAAATGCCC
>CANFUO010000158.1 GCA_947450225.1 Burkholderiaceae bacterium
ACAATCGCTCTAGAAGCATCATCCTCAGTAGGCAAGCTCTCTAAATGTTCTTCTAGGTGCCTCTCCACTTGTCTTTCTGTTTCAGCAACAAATCCCAGGCTCCACTTGTCCCCCGCTAAACCAGCGGCAAGCCCCATCACAAATGAGCCTGTATACCAAAGTGGATTTAACAAACTCGGTCTTGAACCTAACTCTTCTAATCGCTGAGCACACCAATACAAATGATCTTCCTCTTCGGTGGCGGCTTTTGTGAGTTGCTCTTTAATATTGGATTGTTTACTTGTAAGGCGTTGCGCTTGATATAGGGCTTGGGCGCACACTTCACCTACATGGTTGACGCGCATCAATCCCGCAGCATGCTTACGCTGCGCCTCAGTTAATTCGTTTGCAGATAATGCTGCTGCTTGAGGTGTCGGTCTTCGAGACGAAACAATGCCAGATAGTGTTCTAAGAACTTTATCGCCTTCAATAATGAATTGATCAATACCCAAATTTACTCCAATTGTGTTTAAAAAGACCTCTATGCTTTTTTTGATTTTAAATGATTTGTGGGTTTGCTGTTCTGATACAGGCCAGCCATTTGCCCAATGACTTCTGCAGTTGATGCTGTATCTGATAGTGCAAGGCCTTGAGCCATCGCCGCTGTATAAATAGGAGCAGTGGCATTAAAAATCGGCAATGGACAACCAACGGATTTAGCTAAATCGCCAATCACTTGCATATCCTTTTGCCACACTTCTACCTTCATCGTTGGTGGTGTGTATTGTCGATCGATCATAAAGGGCATACGTAAGCGCATCACTCCGGTACCAATCACTGGACTTGGTCCAAAAATATCTAATACATCCTGTGGATCAAGACCAATTTTTCTGGCAAAAATAGTCGACTCAGCACAGGCAACGTTATAAATTGCTACCAAATGATTGGCGATTAATTTCATTTTTAAGCCATTTCCATAAGCACCAACATACGGGTGGTTATCAGATAAACATTCCATGATAGGTTTTATTTTTTTACAAGTTTTTTCATTGCCACTGACAAAGATAGTCCAGGCACGATCCTTCATCCGCGCTGCTGTGCCGCTGATCGGGCAGTCTAATAAATCAACACCCGGTATATTCATCTGCTTGGCAATCATCTCTTTGTCTTGCATCGACAACGTGCTTGTTTCTATGACTATCAGTTTCTTAGGCTGCTCTAGTAGGGTTTGCTTAATTTCATCAAATACCTTGAGCAGAGCACTACTTGTGGCTAAAGAGGTAATGACAATATCTGCCTCTAAGATAACCTCACGAACAGATTTCAATGCGACTCCACCTGCCTTTTTTAAGCGCTTACAGGCTGATGGCTCTATATCAAATCCTGACACAACAAATTGATTCATGAGCAAGGTTTCAGCCATAATCCCACCCATAATTCCTAAGCCAATAATGCCGATAGTTGGGTTCTTTTTTTCTGCTTTTTTCATTTTATTTACTTATTTAGTTGTGTCTAGTTCATCGATATTTTTAGTATAAACACCATTTGTCATTATTTTGGTTTTTACATTCCAAGTCGGTGCGTATCACAATAATTCCCACAAATCTTTAAAGACTTTTGGGCTTTGTGCTTATTTCTCTTCTGATACTGTATCGCTTCGAATCTTCAGTTCGAAGCGATGAGTAAATTCTCTTTACTCAAATCAATGGTTTTCTTTTATCAAAAGGAATAGGGATGAATAAAAAATGGTTGTGGTGCTGTTTCGGTCTTTGTATTTCTAAAGTATGTAGCGCGGACTCTGTGCAACTTTATGGTTTAGTTGATCAGGGTGTTCAAATCAATCTTCAAGAATCACAGGCGTCTATTGAGGATCATTTTAAAATTAAACAAGGCAATAAAATGGCATCTCGCATAGGTTTAAAGGGACGAGAAGAAATTAGCCCATCTCACTTTGTGTTTTTTAATTTGGAAGGAGAAACTAATCCCAATCATCCAACGACTCTTTTCAAGCGTCGTAATCTGCTTGGCTATGAAAACCGCCAATTAGGACAAATTACTTTAGGTCTGCAATCCTCGGTCAGCTTCGATATTGCAAGGTTGATTGATCCGAGTGGGTTAATTCGTCAGAAATATGTGATCGATGATTTAAGTGGCACCTTTAATGGGCGTCATGGTAATAAATGGATTGATCAAGCAATCAAGTACTCCTATCGTTCTGATTATTTTAATTTCATCACGAGTTATCAATTTGATGGTGAACAACATAATAATCATCATAAAAATTTTGCTGTTGGCCTTAGTTATCAACAGGGTGATCGCCTTTTTGCGGGCTCTTATTCTCAATCTAAGCCGTCTATGTTTTCGGGGTCAAGCGCAAACCCTCAGATTATCAACGCTGGTATAACTCAAAAAATCGGTAAGGTACATCTTAAATTAGGGGTTTCTCACTCGGATTTATCTCCAGCAACACCCCCTGCTTTGGCAAAGCGTCATCGTCCATCGCTAGAGAAACTTCAAAATATTGGAATTGGTTTTAAATATCAAGTTAAACCACATATCGATATATTTAGCGCTGCTTATCGACAAAAATCTAATACCGTCTCAGAATCTACCATGTATGGCAATAAATATGTTCTTGGCGGTAATTACCATTTATCAAAGCACACTCACTTTTATGCTTTTTTAAACCATGCCAATGGATCTGATTCTGGGAAAAAAATCGATAAAATAACATCTGCAACGGTGGGAATGGTGCACCGCTTTTAAAGTGTTGTAGCTCGTCTTTGTTTAAGGCTAGCCAGTGTCGTATATTTCACTTTCATGCAGTCTCATAAAATTCATGAAAGTGAAATAACTGAATTCTTTTCAAATTTGATCGATTTGCGATAAGATGGGTTATTAACACGGAATAAATCGTTTATGAAAATCTTTCCCGAATTTATTGATCAACTCGAATTGATTAAAAGTATACGCAGAGATATTCATGCTCATCCAGAATTAAAGTTTACCGAATTTCGAACCTCTGAACTCATTGCCAATCAATTAAAGGCTTGGGGCATTCAAACACATATTGGTCTTGGTAAAACTGGCGTGGTTGGTTCCATAGAAGGTAATCTTGGCAAGGGTAAATCAATTGGTCTTCGTGCTGATATTGATGCACTGCCTTTGCAAGAGCACAACGCTTTCCCTCATGCATCAAAACATGATGGCAAGATGCATGCTTGTGGTCATGATGGTCATACTGCTATGTTGCTCAGTGCTGCACAGTTTTTCTCTACACATAAAGATTTTAAGGGTACGATTCATTTTATTTTCCAACCTGCTGAAGAAGGCGGTGGTGGTGCCCGTGAAATGATGGCCGATGGCTTATTTACTTTATTCCCCTGCGATGCAGTTTTTGGAATGCACAATTGGCCTGATATGCCTGAAGGAAGTTTTGGTGTGATTTCCGGTCCCATGATGGCGTCAAGTAATGAATTTAAAATTACCTTAAAGGGCAAGGGAGGGCATGCTGCTCTTCCTCACAATGG
>CANFUO010000159.1 GCA_947450225.1 Burkholderiaceae bacterium
AATAGCAGGATAGTCCCGAAATTGTTCAAAAAAGACAGCAACTAATAGCAGTAAAAGAGCTGGCATCGAAAAAATACCAGCTACTGCAACAAAGGCCCCCATCGGACCAAAAAATCGTGCCCCAAACATCACGGATAAATTAACAATATTGGGGCCTGGCATGACCTGAGCAACTGCCCACTCTTCTAGGAATCCCTGTGGAGTAAACCACTTTCGCTCCTCAACTAAAACTCGCCTGGCCACAGGAAAAACTCCTCCAAATCCCTGTAAAGCTAAGCCCGTCAATGCCCAGTAGAGTTCACCAAGTGACTCCGGGCGTGCTTGTGTTGGACTAATATTTTGTTTCATATAATAATGTTTGAGACCTATAACTAAAAGAATATACTAAGATACTATGAAAGCATCCATCATACTTGCCCTTACAACCTTACTTCCATTTTTTACGACTATGACACAAGCTAACCCGCTCCAATCGATTCAATCTGACCTTGCACCTGCAGGAAAAATAAGAGCCTCAATCAATATTGGTAATCCCATTTTAGCCAAAAGAGATTCTGAAAACACTCAACCTTATGGCGTATCCATTGATCTAGCAAAAAACCTAGCCAAGGAATTAGGTGTTGAATTAGAACTAGTCGTATTTGATGCCGCCGGAAAATCTGTTGACGCAGTTGCGAATAAAAAAGCTGATTTCGGATTCTTTGCCATTGACCCAGTGCGTGGCAAAGAAATTAGTTTTACTCATGCCTATGTGGTGATTGAAGGTGCTTATGTGGTGCCAAGTAACTCACCTATTAAAGCCAACGAAGAAGTTGATCAAGCCAAACATAGAATTGTGGTTGGTAAGGGAAGTGCTTATGACCTCTACCTCACTCGTGAAATTAAACATGCGCAAATTGTTCATGCACCCACTTCACCCAAAGTTGTTGAATTTTTTGTCAGTGGCGGCTATGAGGTCGGTGCTGGCGTCAAACAACAATTAGAAATGGATTTAAACACATATCCTAATTTAAGATTACTGCCAGGTCGTTTTATGCAAATCAATCAGTCTATGGGTGTTCACAAGGATGTCAGCGATGCCACCAAAGTGTATCTTAAAGACTATGTGGAGCGCATGAAAGCCACTGGCTTTGTTCAGGATGCGCTTAAAAGACACGGTATTCAAGGCGCCGCAGTTGCACCTGCTCAGTCTAATTGATAAATAGATCGCTATTTAATATAAATAGCGATCTAGCAGTTGTACGACAAAAAAATTCGTTATGGTTTCAATGGTTTTCGAATTTTTAAGTAGTGTAATTTTTGGATAGGTGTGCCACTCTTTTTCATTACTTCGAAAAGTATCAAATAACTCTTTTTGATACTTTAGATTCATATCTTTTTCAAAAACATAAAACTCTAGTGGACAATTGATTCTCCTGGCCGCCTTTAATTGCCGCTCTTGATGTGCTCGATGAGTACCCCATTGTCCCAAAATAGCAGCGCTGATTCTTAAATCAGTCGCAACAACTTCTAACCCATAAGCAGTGCCCATAGACAAACCAAAATATCCAATGCATCTTGAATCAACTTCAGTTAACTCACATAGTGCATCAACAGTGAGTTTCCAATCCAGCACCATCGGCGAAATACTCTCATCACCATCATTCCATAATTGATCAAATTCTTTTTTTAATAAGTCCTCTTCGGTTGTTCCAACGCGTCGTTGACCATGAATAGGCCCATCAATTGCCGCTACGACAAAGCCGTATTTGCCACACATGATATGCATCCAATCATGAACCTCACTTGCATCTTTGTGTTCCGTTTCTTGATGGCCAATTAATAGGAGTGGCCGCATACCTGAGGATGCTTGAGAATGCCAAACCGTTCCAGCTACAACTCGCTTTTCCTGCTCAACGCCAACTGTAAAACCCCTACTTATAATGCGGGGTTTTAACGAGTAGACTAAGGGAGTATCTAAAGTAAGAAATGGCATCGTGATGTATCTGTCATGTGTTTTATGGAATATTTTTTTTAACCGTATATGTTTTATATAGTGCGATATTAACAACAAGCAATGAAAAAACCCACCATTAAAAATCCTGTTGCAAAAAATCTAGCTAAATTACATAAAAATGCTGGCCCCCATGGCAAAACTGAAAAAGCAAAACGTAGGTCTGAAACTGTCGAGCTACAAACTAAATTAGCACAAGAATTAACTAAAAAAAAGAAAACTTACTAAAAAGATGAGCCTGGTTGCCGAAGAAACTCTAACTCCTCAGGAGTTGAGGCTCGCCCCAGAATCTCATTACGATGCGGATAGCGTCCAAATCTCTCAATAATGGCTTGGTGTTTTTGCTGAGAATTGAAATACGTTTCACATCCAGGTTGTGAAAAATAAACTGTTGAGAACTGATGTATCTTTAAGGACTCACTATGCATCATCGGCATATATAAAAATCCTTTCTGATCTGTAGTCAGTGATTGGTCTGCTTGTAGCTCTATCGCTGTTTGGGTCAAAGCAAGAGCTAAAGGATCGCTCGCAAAGGCAGCGGGGGTATTTCGGAACATGTTTCGAGAAAATTGATCCAAAACAATAATTTCAGCAAGACGCCCAAGCGGCTGCGAACGCCATGTGTGTAATTCGCATTGATTTGCCTGACGATGAACCTCGCCAAATCTTCGAATGATCATCTGATCAAATGCAATAGATTTTTCCCACCATTGTTTTGGGGATATTTCTACAAACCAAAAATCAATAATTTTTTCAAAATACATCATGCATTGTCATCTTTATTTTTCTTAAAAACAAAATATAGCAAACTATAAAGACCTCAAACTTATTCTAAATTTCATAATCACTAGCCATCTTCACGCAATATAGTCCTTTTGTTAGGTGGAGAATATCGGTTTTAAGGTCTTCGAAATCAGGATACCCATCAATAAAGGGGATTAAAATTAATGGTTCGTATTAGAATTCATATTTAAAATACCCTCTTGTTAAAGGACTCCAGATGTCTGACCAACATTCCCATATTGATTGGAAGTTGCATGGTGTAAGAGTTGTACCTGGTAATCAGTTAGATACCAATACAGCCCAGACACCAGGTATGAACCGTGCTGCAGCCATTAATTTAGCCAGGGTTGGCGCACAAAAATTGTGGGCAGGAACTGTCACTATTCACGCAAATGCCAAAACGGGGGCGCATCATCATGGTGATTTAGAGAGCGTAATCTACATTGTTAAAGGTCGTGCCAGAATGCGCTGGGGGGATCATCTAGAATTTACTGCTGAGGCTGGTCCAGGGGACTTTATTTATGTACCACCTTATGTTCCCCATCAAGAAATCAACGCTAGCAAAGATGAGGTTCTCGAATGTGTTCTCGTTCGTAGCGACAATGAAGCGATTGTCATGAACCTAGATATTGAACCTGTTGAAGATCCTGAAAACGTATTTTGGGTGGATCCGATTCATAAAGATCCAAAAGATAAAATTTAGTCTAAAAGTTC
>CANFUO010000160.1 GCA_947450225.1 Burkholderiaceae bacterium
TCTAAGAGTGGATCATAATTTTTTGCTTGTTGCTTTGTGAAGTGATAGGCTTTTGCTATCGAATCTAATACTTCACTTTTTGTATACGCTTGTGATGCATTGGCGTAAACAAAGTGTTGACCTAATTCACTAGCGGCTTCCATTAACTCTTCAGTTCTAAATGCACGAATCGATTGCACAATATTCGTTCTTACACTGCGCAACATCGCAGCAGGGCCACCACTACGAACTGCTAATGCAGCTCTCCAAGATGGTGCAGGTTTTTTCGGGGGAATTGCACTTAGATCACGCAAACCGTTTCCAGTTGGATAGAGTTGGTTACTAAAATAATTTGAAGTAGGTGTACTTGGCATAGTCATACCTGCATAATGACCTAAGTGGTCTTGGGTTGAGCCATGGCTGTGATCAACTAACTGATCCTCTTCCCAGCCAGCGATTAAAGCATTTTCTGGAATGTTTGTACTCATAATTATTAAAGATTACACTTTTCTTCTAATTTTGACAAGTAGTCTACTTGAAAATATTTCATAAAGACTTGATTTTAAACAAAATAAATTTTTGTTAGTTATCGCTTACTACTACTTGTCAAAGAAGTGGGATTTGAAGATTGTTTTAAATTCAAATACTTAGTAAATATCTACTTACTTTTTAAATGAACAGTTGATCAACAATTACCTACAAAAGATGAAATGCTGTTTCTAGTTGCTTAGCAAAGCAATCTTCCGTGGCCAGAGTTGTAAAAATGTCTAATAAGAGCTCTACCTACTTTATATAATGACTTCTCATTCAGATAATTAATGCCTATAGGCATCAATTTAGTTTATTAATTTAAGCTTATAGGTTATAATTAAATATATTAATTAATGCCTATAGGTAACAATATGAATAATAAATTCGCTAACTTGCAGCTCCATCAAATGGATTCAGTCCTTACTAAATTAAGGGAGGATCGCCCCCCAAGCCGCCCTGCTAGTGGCTGGGTTAAGGCTATTCGTGAGTCTCTCGGTATGTCGGCCTCTGCATTGGCTCGTAGGCTGGGGGTTACGCCCGGCAGTATTGCTAAGCTCGAAAAAGCTGAGGCTGATGAAAAAATCACCTTGGCAACCCTACGTAAACTGGCTAGCGCCTTGGATTGCGAGTTGCAATACCGTCTAGTGCCACGCAAGTCTTTAGTGGAAATCCTTCAAGATCGTGCCATTGTGGTTGCAGGAGAGAGATTGCACCCTATTTCTCATTCAATGAGCCTTGAAAATCAGAAAGTGGAAAAGTCTGCCAGTGAAAAGCAACTCCAACTCCTGGCAAAAGAGATTTTGGACGGTCCTAGAAGGAATCTATGGTGATGTATTTTGAATATCCGCCAGGAGCCACTCCAATTGATGCGGATGAGGCTAATGATCTCATTCCAAAACACATTACCACTCAAGCCGATTTAAATGCCTGGGAAGAAATGAATATTGTCGAAGGCGCAGCTTGGATAGCGCGTCAAAAGATCATTCAAAATTTAGATGAGGGGTTGGTTCGTGAGTTGCATCGCCGTATGTTTAACCAAACATGGTTCTGGGCCGGCACTTACAGAAAGAGTGCTAAGAGCATCGGTATTGACTGGACTCAGATTGCTGTTGCAATCAAAAATCTCTTAGATAACACTGCCTATCAGATTGAAAACAAAGTAATGCCTATTGATGAAATCGTAGTACGCTTTCATCATCAGCTCGTGTTAATCCATGCATTTCCAAACGGTAATGGCCGTCATGCTCGATTGATTGCGGACGCTTTAATAGTCAAGCTTGGTGGCGCAAGATTTTCTTGGGGTGGCAACACTTCAATTACTACTCCAGGTATCACGCGCCAAAATTACTTAACAGCTCTTCGTGCCGCAGATAAGGGGGATATCGCACCTTTAATGCTATTTACTCGGCAATAAAACTAAATTCCCATATTGTCTAGATGTTGAGGGAGGTGATGTTTTTAGCGCTGTGAGTCGTCAAACATTTTTTACTAAATTCATCAATTATGAGTTTGTACACCCATTACTGCCAAAGTTGCAAGGTTCACAATTCTGCGTACGGTTGCTGATGGTGTCAAAATATGTACTGATTTAGATGCACCCAACAATATCGGTCCAATCGCAATACCTTCTCCAGCAGATTGCTTGAGTAGGTTATACGAGATATTGGCCGCGTCTAAATTTGGCATAACTAACAAGTTCGCTTCACTTCGCAGCGTCGTATCCTTAATAATACTCATGCGGATTTTGTCACTCAATGCACTATCGCCATGCATTTCTCCGTCAACTTCTAAATCAGGATCTGTTTGACGCAGAATGGCTAATACTTCTCGCATTTTTAATGCAGAAGCTTGGTTGGATGATCCAAAATTCGAGTGTGAGAGTAATGCTACTTTGGGTGTAATGTTAAATGAGCGCATCTCTGCAGCAGCAAGGCACGTAATCTGTGCAAGTTCTTGCGCTGTTGGGTCGTAGTTAATGTGTGTATCGACGATAAATAACTGTCGTGTTGGTAAGACCAGTGCATTCATTGCTGCGTAAACACTCGCCCCGGGCTCGTGTCCGATGACTTCATCAATATAATGTAAATGTGCGGAAGGGTTACCTACAATGCCGCAAATCATACCGTCTGCATGATTTTTTCTGACCATCAACGAACCTATTAATGTGCTACGCCGGCGCACTTCTAATTTGGCGTAAGACTCAGTAACGCCCTTACGTTTAGTTAACTCATAAAAAGTTTCCCAATAATCATTAAAACGTTCATCTTGTGCTGGATCAGTAATGGTGTAATCGACATTACGCTCCAAACGTAATCCTAGGCGCTCAATACGTCTTTCAATCAATGCAGGTCTACCAATCAAGATGGGTACTAAGATTCCTTCATCGACGAGTACTTGTGTGGCGCGCAGGATTCTTTCATCTTCCCCTTCACAAAACACAATGCGTTTTTGACTATTCGGTATCTTCTTGGCCGCTGAAAACAGGGGCTTCATGATGGTGCCTGAGTGATAAACGAATTGCTCAAGTTGCGATTGATACGCTGCCCAATCGGTAATTGGGCGAGTTGCTACCCCCGAGTCCATCGCAGCTTTTGCTACTGCTGGTGAAATAATCGTAATGAGGCGTGGGTCAAATGGTTTAGGTATTAAATAGTCAGGGCCAAATGATAAATTAGAAGTGCCGTAAGCTGATGCAACCACATCACTTTGTTCGGCGCGGGCAAGTTCTGCGATGGAATTGACTGCCGCAATTTCCATTTCTCTGGTTATCGTCGTGGCACCGACATCTAATGCCCCACGAAACACAAACGGAAAGCATAAAACATTATTCACTTGATTAGGATAATCA
>CANFUO010000161.1 GCA_947450225.1 Burkholderiaceae bacterium
AAATCAAAAACGCCTTTGATCCTGATTGCTTATTTAATCCAGGAAAAATTGTTAATCCTCCCAAAATGGATGAACATCATCTCATGCGTTTTCATCCGAAATATGAGGTAAGTCCCTTAAAAACAGCTCTTGACTGGTCCGCATGGAATGTTCAAAACAATCCCATGACTGAGGCAGTGACTGCTCCGGGTACTGGCCTTGATCCAGCGAGTGGCTTTGCTAAAGCCGTTGAAATGTGCAACAACAATGGTCATTGCCGAAAATTTGATGCGGGTACGATGTGCCCTAGCTATCGTGTCACTCGCGACGAACAACATGTCACACGCGGCCGGGCAAATACTCTGCGCCTAGCTTTGTCCAATCAACTCGAAGGAAATCATCTCGCTAGTGAGGCTGTAAAAGAAGCTCTCGATCTTTGCGTCGGTTGTAAGGGTTGTAAACGTGAGTGCCCTACTGGTGTTGATATGGCAAAAATGAAAATTGAGTTTTTAAGCCATTACAAAAAAGAACATGGTTTAAGTCTCCGAGATCGCTTGATTGCTTACCTGCCTCAATATGCTAGCTTCATAAGTAAAAGACCTAAATTAATCGCTCTTTTGAATTTACGTAACAAATTTCCATGGCTTGCAAAACTCACGGAGTTATTGTTAGGCATTTCGGCGAAGAGATCCTTGCCGATTTGGCAAACAGAAACTGCCTGGGACTCCCCTTATTATAAATTGGGGTATGAAGACTTTAAGATCGAAGCACTTGCCATGCAAAGAATGGTTGTTTTATTCGCAGATACCTTTAATGGTTATTTTGAACCCGACAATATTGATGCTGCTGCAGATGTTCTAGAGGCTGCGGGTTATTGGGTGTATATTCCTCGTAAAGAAAAAGGACAGTACTGCTGTGGGCGTACTTTATTAAGTAGTGGTTTAGTCGATGAGGCAAAAATCCAGGCCAAAGAACTTTTGGATCATCTCTCAATTTACGCTAAAGCAGGCATTGATATTGTGGGTCTTGAACCTTCTTGTATTTTATCTTTACGCGATGAGTACCTCATGATGGGCTTAGGGGAACAAGCTGAACTTGTAGCCAAGCATAGTTTTACGTTTGAAGAATTTATTGTCAAGGAAGCTGCCAAAGTAGAGTTCGCCCAAACACCCCACGTCAATAAGTTTCAATTTAAACCGACTGATCAAGAAATACTCGTTCATGGCCACTGCCATCAAAAGGCTTTTGAAGTAGTAAGCCCTGTGATCGAGGTCTTAAAAATGATCCCTGGCGCCAATCCAAAAATGATTGAATCCTCTTGCTGTGGGATGGCTGGTAGTTTTGGGTATGAAGTAGAACATGAGAAAATTTCGATGGAAATGGCAGAGCTTTCACTTCTGCCAAGTATTCGTAAGGTGCCCGACGCTATCATTGTCGCGGATGGTACAAGCTGTCGTCATCAAATCGATGATGGGACTAGTAGAAAAGCACTCCATGTCGCAAAAGTGTTGCAAATGCATTTAAAGTAATAGAATACATAAAACAATGACAACTCTGGGGGCATCATGGTAACGACAAGAAATGGCTTATTTTTTCTGTTAACAGCGCTTTGTGGTTTATTCATTGGGGCTGTAAATGCTCAACCCTTTCCAAATAAACCCATTCGTTTGATTGTTGGCTTTGCCCCTGGCGGAGGAACAGATATTGTTGCTCGCGCACTTGCCCCTAAAGTGGGGGAGATTTTAGGTCAACCTGTGATTGTTGAAAATAAATCTGGTGCTGCAGGTACCATTGCTGCTGATTTTGTTGCCAAGTCATCTGCAGACGGATATACCCTGCTAGTAGGGCACTCCAATTCCAATGCAATCGCCCCCTATGTGCTGCCAAAAGTACCTTATAACGCAGCAACTGATTTTTCACCAATCACCTATTTAGGCTATGTACCTAATGTACTGGCTATCAATCTCAACACCCCAGCCAATACCGTAAATGAACTAGTTGCCATCGCAAAATCAAAACCTGGTCAATTAACCTATGGATCCTCTGGCATTGGAAGCACCCAACATCTTGCTGGTGCACTTTTTGGAAAAATCGAAAATATTGAAATCAATCACATTCCCTATAAAGGGAGTGGCCAAGCCATTATCGATTTATTGGCGAATCAAATTACGATGAATTTCGATACTCTTCCGCCATTGCTAGAGCAAATCAAGGGTGGAAAGTTAAAAGCACTTGCTGTTTCAACACCGAAAAGATTACCGCAACTTCCAAACGTGCCAACTTTTCTCGAGGTTGGTATTCAAGGTTTTGATGTGACTAACTGGTATTCAATCATGGGCCCAAAAGGGATGAGTCCAGAGTTAGTGAATAAGATTGATAAGGCGTTCAAAGTAGCTATGCAAGACCCTTCGATTAAAGGCACTCTCGATTCACAAGGTCTACAAACTTCTGGGCCGAATACACCGGAAGCGTTTGGGGGATTTATTAAAGCGGAATTAGAGAAATATTCTAAATTGGTAAAAGAGTTAAATATTAAAGCTGAATAAGTTACTTACCAAAAACTCTTTTTAACTTTCTGTAGGTCGTCAAAGAATACTTCAACGTTCTTTTGTTTTACTTCTGCTTCTTTTTTTAATGCTTCCGCTTCAGCTGCTTTTTGTAAATCACTTTTAATCGTGGCTTGCAGAGTTGATGTGGGGGGTGGGTTTTCTAAATCACGCGCTTTTTGTTGAGCTGCGGCAATCACTTTCGCACAATTCGCACAAGTGGAAAGTCCTCGCTCTTTGCGCTCTGGAGAGAGTGGTTGCAAACAATTTCTACAAACTTTAGCCTGCATGTTTAATAGTCCAATGTCTCTAATGAATTAAAGTCTTCTACTACATTAATGTTACTAGTTTTTTAATGCGATCTTAAAAACCATGACTAATCTTAGTTGATTTTGTTGTATTTCGCAATACAAGGTATCCCTCTTAAAGAGAAATTTGTTGTTATTCAACAATATCTAAGGCATATCTCACATGAATTATGTGTTAAATGCGCATTCATTATAAAAACTATATCGAGTTATGTTTTTATTCACCGCTTTTGCTAGCTTAATTCATTTTTTAATCATAAAAATAATGCTTAGGGGATTTATTTTAGGGTCAAGCTCAAGGATATACTTTGATGAGCACAAAGCAGAATCACAAACCAGCAAAACTAATCCGTTGCTGGTTTCATGTGCGCAAGTCCACCCATATACGCTTGTAGGGCTGACGGTATCAATATGCTACCGTCAGCTTGTTGATTATTTTCAATCAAGGCAACTAGGCATCGTCCAATGGCTAACCCAGACCCATTGAGTGTATG
>CANFUO010000162.1 GCA_947450225.1 Burkholderiaceae bacterium
ACTCTTAATAATCAACACTGCACAGGCACAAAGTAATTTGCCGGCTTGTAATGGTTCATTTAAAGCACCTTGTTTTGCTGAATACCGATTCCCGAATGGCAATCGGTATGTCGGCGAATGGTCAAACGAAGAGTTCCATGGTCAAGGTTCTTATTTCATGAGTAGTGGCGAGACCTATGTTGGCGGCTATCAATACGGCAAGAATCATGGTCAAGGAACCTATACATGGCCGGATGGAAAAAAATATGTCGGCCAGTTCGTCAATGGCATAAAAAGTGGCCAAGGGACATTTACCTGGCCCAATGGTAATAGGTATGTAGGTCAATGGTCTGGCGACCGCAACAATGGACAAGGCACACTCTATTACCCCGATGGCAGTAAATATGTTGGGCAGTGGAGAGATGCTAAACAAAATGGGAGGGGCATCTACTATAAGCCTGACGGCGCGATTTCTGAAGACGGATTGTGGAGCGACAATATTTTTGTCCAAGCAGCCAATCCCCCGCCACCCCCGCCTGTCTATGCTAATGAAGAAAATTCGCGATCTGAATACAAAGCGCGTCCACAGCCCCCTAAAATTGTGCCCCCAAGAGTAACGGCGGATAAAGGTGATGGTAATCAAGAAAGCAAACATACCAAATGTGTGCGTTTAGGCTTGGTGCCAGGTTCTGTAGACTATCGACAATGCATTCAATAAAAAGCGCCATATTTTTTTGTATATTGATTGGAGTTGCCTCCACGAGTTCCGCAGCTAGCTTTGATTGTGCAAAAGCCAGCTCGATTAGCGAAAACATCATTTGCATGGATCCTGAACTGTCACAAAAAGACGATGAATTAGGCTATTTATTTACCAAAGCTAAATCCTTGGTAGGGAATGACTCCGAATTTCGGAAAAATAATGTAGATGCATGGCGTTGGCGGGAGGCCAACTGTGCTGATAGGACTTGCTTAATTAGGTGGTATGCTGATAGAAAAGTATACTTTCAGAATATTCTTTTGCAACAAAGTAATAGGCAAAGTGGCCTCGAAATAAAGATTGAAAAATGTACTAAATTGGGACTTGTGCCTGGGTCTAGAGACTTTAATGAATGTATTAAATAATAATTACTTAAAATTACTTATAATTATTAAATTCATCGCAATAAATTAAAAAACCAAAAGGGAGATGTCATTGAAAATGGTTCAGAGAATGCTCAAGCGATTATTGTGTTTTGGAGTGCTGAGCTGTGTCATTTATGCATCAGCTCAAGATGTTGACTCCAGAAAAAGTGGTGTGCAGTGTAATTTAGACAGCGCAACACAGAAGGTGACATGTGACTATCGTTTTCCGTTCAATGTTGATGTAAAAGATGTATCCCTGAAAGTGGGCGGACAGCCTATTCAATTAGAACAAAGTGATATTTCTGTTTATCCCGCAGAGGGGCAAACTACAGCTATTCTGTTCTTAGTTGATGTGAGTGATGCGCGTCGAAAAAATACCGTTGAGAAAAAAAATGTCCGCTTGATCGCTGATATGCTTGCTCAGCAACAAGCGCATCAGTCCATTGGTATCGCAAGTTTTGATAGTGAATTTCATTTACTAACACCTATCAGCAATGATCGTGCTGCGATTGAGTCTTCATTAAAAGATATTAAGGCGGCGGGAGAGGCCACAGAGTATTACAAAAATATTCTGAGCGCCATTGATCTGCTAAAGAAAACCGAGGCAACACGTAAAGGTTTAGTGATTTTATCGGATGGCAAAGATGAAGATAAGGCGTATACCCGTGAAGATGTATTGAAGGCAGCAAAAGAAGCTGGTGTATCCATCCTAGGTGTGGGATTTCGTGAGCGTGTATCGGACTCACCTTATCTGCAAAACATACAAAAGTTAGCCATTGAAACCCAAGGACAATATATTGATGGATCAGATGGTCGGTATCCGTCAACTTTTATGGCACAGCCATTCGCGTTTTTAGAAAAAGGTGGTCGTATTGTATTTAAAGGGGATAAGTACAACTCAACCCAAGATGTGTTGATTGTTTTAGGCACACGAGCAGAAAAGCCGCTCGAACTTACTACGCAGGTTGATTTTCCGGATAAACGAAGCAAATCTGAAAAAGCAAAAGAATTCGTTAAAGCTAATTTACTCTTCCTTATCTTAGGATCGGTAGCTTTTCTTGCGGTAGTTGCGTATTTAATTTACTTCTTACGCGCCAGAAAAAAAGCGAGTGAACTACCCCCGCCGATTGAATATGCTTATTTAGAAGAGATGAGTGGGGCCAAAACACGTCACTCTCTCACTAAAACCGCGATTCGACTGGGGCGAAGTAATGACAATGATGTGTACTTGCCCAATGACTCGATATCATCCCATCATGCGGAGATTCATCGACGCCGGGAAGGTGATTTTTATATTGTCGACTTATCCTCAACTAATGGGGTGTATGTCAATGAAAAGTTAGTAACACAAACGGAGCTCAATGATGGGGACATGATAGAGCTAGGTGAAGTAAGGCTTCATTTTTATATTAATTAAACAACACTGGAGATATCAATGTCAGATGAAGATACAACGCGCATTTTAAATCGTAAAGCACCTAAATTAGGTAACGAAGTAGATGAAACAGTTGCCTATTCGAGCATGCAAAAATCTGCTGTTACTGATAAAACATCGTCGAGCAGTAGTCGTGATGAAGACTACACGAAAATATTTCGGCCAACTAAGCCAAGTGAAACCGTTCTAGGAGCCCCTGCTCAGACAGGCACTGCTTTTAATGGTGAACCGGTTGTTGGTTGGTTAGTGATTGTCGATGGACCTGGTAAAGGGCAAGCCCTTCCCCTGGGCTTTGGCATGAATAATATTGGGCGCGCCAAAGAAGCGCGTATTTCATTAGACTTTGGTGATGAAGAGATTTCTCGTCAAGATCATGCATCAGTCGCTTATGACCCTAAGGGAAATAAGTTTTATTTACAACACGGTGGTGGCATCAATCTGACCTATATTGGGGAAACGCCTGTTTTACAACCGGTGGAAATAAAAGGTCGAGAAACCATTTCTATTGGCAACACTAAATTGAGCTTTGTGCCTTTTTGTGGCCCCGACTTTATTTGGTAAGAAAGGTCATCATGAGTAAGCCTGCCCCAACAACTACATTTCGTCGCCAAATCGATTTTGATCAAAAAGATTTCATTGGTGAGCGCGAGTTACAAGAAGACTATTCCGTTATTAATTTTTTAAAACAGCAAACGGAATTACTTTTTGTTCTCGCTGACGGAATGGGTGGACATGCAGGTGGCGAAGTTGCTAGTA
>CANFUO010000163.1 GCA_947450225.1 Burkholderiaceae bacterium
GTAGTTATCGGTACGATTCATTAAAATAGATTATCCTGTAGTTATTCTATTTTTGAATTGTGCCGATATGAAACTTAAACGTCCTGCTCTTGCCCGTGGTTATGCCGATCACGGCTGGCTTAAATCTTTTCATAGTTTTTCTTTTGCCGATTATCATGATCCGGAATTCATGGGCTTTGGTCCTTTGCGTGTGATTAATGAGGATTGGATAGCCTCAGGTAAAGGTTTTGGCACCCACGGCCATAAGGATATGGAAATCATTACCTATGTCCTCGAGGGTGAGCTTGCGCATAAAGATAATATGGGTAATGGTCGCGCCATTTATCCGCATGAAGTTCAGCGAATGAGTGCTGGTCGCGGTGTCATGCACAGCGAATACAACCACGCAAAAGATCAAACAACGCATCTTTTACAAATCTGGATTCAACCTGATTTACTTGGTGTGGAACCTAGTTATGAACAAACCATGTTTGCCCCAGAAGAAAAACGCGGCAAACTTCGTTTAGTGGCCTCCCCGAATGGTGAGAATCAGTCCGTTACCATCCACTCGAATACACGTCTTTTTGCTGGCTTAATTGATGGCCCTGAAGTCGTTGAACATGCTTTAGAGAAAAACCGTATCGCCTATGTGCATGTTGCTAGGGGAAAAGTGATGGTGAATGATGAAGCGCTAGAGGCTGGTGATGCTTTAATGATCGCTGAAGAAGATCTAATCAATATCGGGCACGGTGTAGATGCTGAAATTCTGCTCTTTGATCTTCCCGTCGCAGCTATTCCTAGAATGGCATCAACCAATTGAGCTTAAGACCTTAATGAGGATGCCAGCCCTGTTTATTGGCCATGGTAGTCCTATGTATGCCCTTTCGCCGAATCAATATACTCAGGCCTGGGCAGATATCGGCAAAAAGATTCCAACTCCAAGTGCGATTTTGATGATCTCAGCGCATTGGTATACAAGGGGTATTTGGCTAACGGCAATGGAGCGCCCAAAAACGATTCATGATTTTGGGGGATTTCCGGATGAATTATTTGCGATGGAATACCCCGCCCCTGGCTCTCCACATTTAGCAACTCAAGTGAGAGATTTACTTTCTCCTCATTTTTCAAATATCACCCTTGAAGATGCAGAATGGGGTCTAGACCATGGTTCTTGGTCAGTATTGAAATACATGTACCCTCAAGCAAATATTCCAGTGGTACAAATGAGTATTGATGCTACCTTAACAAATCAAGATCATTTTTTGATTGGTCAGCATCTACAATCACTTCGTGATGAAAATGTTCTCATTTTAAGTAGTGGCAACGTGGTGCATAATTTACGTCATATAGCTCGGCATGTTGATGCTCTAACGCCACTGTGGGCAACGGCGTTCAATGATTTTTTTAAACAGCACTTATTGGATAATGACTTGAGTCCATTAATTGAATGGCAATCCTCACACCCTGATGTCAAAATGGCGGTTCCAACAGCTGAGCATTATCTACCCCTTATCTACACCCTTGGACTGCAACAAAAAAGTGAGTCCGCAACAATCATTACTAATGGAATCGAGATGTCTTCCATTAGTATGCTGAGCTTTGGCTTTGGCTTATCTCCTTCTTAAACGAAAGTATCTATGGACTCGAATTTAATTTTTACAATCCTCACCGTCGCCCCACCGTTGATTCTTGCGATTACGCTGCATGAAGCCGCGCATGGTTATGCGGCGAAGTATTTTGGTGATTACACTGCCTATTCTTTAGGGAGGGTTACCTTAAACCCACTCAAACATATCGACCCCATTGGTACTTTCTTAATCCCACTGATTCTCAAGCTGTCTGGCTCACCTTTTTTATTCGGCTATGCAAAACCTGTCCCCGTGAATTTTTCAGCATTAAAGCATCCGAAAAGAGATATGGTGTGGGTTGCGCTTGCTGGTCCAGCATCCAACTTCATTCAAGCCTTTGTGTGGACTTTGATTTTTTCACTTTTACAAATAACCATCGATATACCTTTTTTAGTAGAAATGGCTAAAGCTGGTATTTACTGGAATGTTGTTCTAGCGGTTTTTAATCTTTTCCCCTTGCCACCTCTCGATGGCGGCAGAATCCTCGTAGGTCTTTTACCCTATCAACAAGCCAGAATGGTCGCTAAGCTTGAACCCTATGGCTTTTTCATCGTAATTGGATTATCGATCGCTGGCATTTTAGGTGGTCTTTGGTTAGACCCTCTCATCAATATCTCTTTGCAGATACTCAATGTATTTATTATTCGTTAAGCTTTTTTGGATTCTTGAATTCTGCGCTGTACATCACCGATATGCGCTAAAAGATCATAGATATCTTTGGTATTAAATTGCGAAACTTTTAAACGCATCGATCTCTGATTGAGCGCATGTAAGTCTTGCGTAATTTGCGTTTGATCATAGTTGCCTTTTTGAATCAAGTTTTCAAGCGCACGCAATTCTTTATAAATGGCAGCAAATTTAAATTTCATGCGATATTCAAGAATAGACGGCAAGAAATTAAATAAAGGTATCAAAATCGCCAATAACGGTATCGCCACACGAATTAAACGATCGACCCAAACAGCTACCCAAAATGGTAAATACCGATGTAAAAAACCTGGCCCGTCTCGCATCACCTTTTGTGCATCTTCATTCACATCAAAACTTAAATGATTGGGGCTTGGAAAAACATTTTCATTACTCAAGATATCCGCTTTAGATAATAAGTCGTTGGATAGATCCATCACTAATGAACTAATTGCAGGATGGATGTCTTTTCTAGATACCAACTCAGCTGTTGATGTTAATAACAAAATGTCTCTATCCGGAGAGTCATTCATGATGTCGAGCGTCGCTCTTCGAACGGTTAATACACTTAAACCTTTAATTCGCGGTGGGTAACCATATGCCTTGGAAAAAGACATGATTTTTAGATTCGGGTCAGCGAATATTTTTTGCATAATCTGCGCACGATTGTTTACCGATATAAACATGGCGTCTATTTCGCCTGCTTTTAATTTTTCTAAGGACAGATCCGTCCCAAGTTCGATCAAATTAGGCAAATTTGTTTTTAGTTGGTCTTGTTCAAAAACATGCTCAACTAATTTTCGAGTACCACTTCCAGGAATGCCCAGCGAGACGTTCTTGCGAATCAGATCTTCTATTTTATCTGGCGGGTTTTTAAGATCTTTAAAAGATTGCGCCCGGTAAACCACCCATAGCGGCTCATAAAAAACACCCGCTAAAGACTCGATTTGTGGAAATTCTTTACTAGAAGATGTCCCCGATTGCACAA
>CANFUO010000164.1 GCA_947450225.1 Burkholderiaceae bacterium
CAAATTTGGCATTTGCTCAAAAAGGCAGTGCTTACAATCCCAACACCATCATGAAGACGGGTGATCCTGAGATCAACGCTTGGGTGAACATTAAGCCTGATGATACGGTTGTAGTGCGTATCGCTCGCTCTGAAATGGGTCAAGGTACAAGGACTGGTCTGGCACAGTTGGTTGCTGAGGAACTTGAGTGCGACTGGAAAAAAATCATTACCGAATCCCCTACTCCTGGACAAAGTGTCGCTCGCAAACGCGCTTGGGGTGAGATGAGTACTGGTGGTAGTCGTGGAATTAGAATTTCTGAAGATTATGTTCGCCGTGGTGCAGCTGCAGCCAGAGTGATGCTCATGCAAGCTGCCGCCAATGAACTCAATGTTCCTGTTGGTGAGCTTAAGGTGGATAAGGGTGTCATCACACACACTCCGTCTGGTAGAAAAACCACCTACGGTAAAGTATCTGAAGCGGCCTCTAAACTAACGCCTCCTGATCCTAAATCCATAACACTCAAAGATCCCAAAAATTGGAAGGTGGCAGGTCAACCTCTAGCTCGCTTAGATACTGCAGAAAAAGTCAATGGTAAAAAGGTTTTTGGTGCCGATCTCCAATTACCTGGCATGTTATGCGCCGCAGTAAAAGCTTGTCCTGTTTTTGGCGGTAAGTTAGTCAGTTTTGATGAGGCAAAAGTTAAAAACTTACGTGGTGTAAAAGGGGTAGTAAAAGTCAACGACTTTACTGTGGCTGTTGTAGCTGACACCTGGTGGCGGGCTAAAACAGCTCTCGAGTCTCTGCCAATTGTTTGGGATGAAGGTAAAGGTAGCAATACTTCTTCCCCAGATATTGAAAAGATGTTACGTGCAGGTCTCGAAGAAACTGGTGATTTTTGGCAACGCAAAGAAGGTGATGCTCTAGCTGATATTAAAAATTCAGCTAAGCAAGTGGAAGCCATCTACTACACGCCTTATCGTTCACATGTCAATATGGAACCAATGAATGCAACGGTAAGAATTGGCAATGATCGTGCTGAAGCTTGGGTTCCTACGCAAAATGGTGAAGCCTCACATGCTGCTTTGGCCGAAGCCGCAGGTTTACCACTCGATAAGTGTGAAGTCTTTAAATTAGACCCGGGAACGGGTTTGGGTCGTAGGGGCGGTACGCAAGAATATGTGGGGCAAGCAGTTGCCATTGCTAAACAATTCCCAGGAATCCCCATCAAGATGATGTGGAGTCGTGAGGAAGATATGACGCACGATTATTATCATCCGATAGCTATGGCAAAAATGAGTGCAGGTCTTGACAATAACGGCAATATTACTGGTATGCATATTAAAGTTGCAGGGCAGTCGATTAATGCCACGCTTAATCCGATGGCAATTAAAGATAATAAAGATGTCCGCCAGCTACAAGGATTTTATGCTGAACCTGGAGATGCTCAATTTGGTTATAAATTCCCATCATTGCTCACTGAATATGTCATGAAAAATACCCATGTACCTGTCGGTCCATGGCGCGGTGTAAATACGAATCAAAATGGCTTATTTATGGAATGCTTCATGAACGAGTGCGCGGTAGCTGCGAAAAAAGATCCGTTGGCATACCGTCAAGCTGTAATGAAAGACTTTCCAAAGCACTTAGGTGTTCTCAATGCTGCAGCTAAAAAAGCTAACTGGGGTTCACCTCTTCCCGCTGGAGTGCATCGTGGTATTGCCCAATTTATGGGTTATGCCAGTTATTCTGCATGCGTAGCTGAAGTTTCAGTTACAGGCAATATTGTTACCATCAAGCGCTTAGTGTTTGCGCTTAACTCTGGTCATGTGGTTAATCCTTGGTTAGTCCGCGAACAAATTGAGGGCTCTGTAGTGATGGCGATGGGTGCGATTTTCAATCCAGAAATTACCGTCGAAAATGGCCGTATTAAACAAACCAACTTTGACTCTTACCCTCTCATCAAGTTGGCCTCTACACCTATAACAGAGTGCGTTCTAGTTCCAACGAATGACTTCTGGGGTGGTGTTGGCGAACCAACGATTTGCGTAGTAGCTCCTGCCATCATTAATGCTATATCTACTGCCCTGGGTAAACCAATGCGTAATTTCCCGCTTTATAAGGAAAATTTATCGTTGGCTTAAGCTAGTATTGTTTGTCTTCTCAGTAAAAAGGGCTACTTCAATTTGTAGCCCTTTTACCTTCTTAAGGAAGGTCCATCCCACAACATACCTTCAGACCGCTTTTTCAAAAACAATTCTAAAGCGCGTAGCTCTGCACTAGCACTCGCGGGTACTGAGGCTTGAACTCCTGAATAACAGGCGCGTAAGCGTCGATCTAAACTGCCTATTGCTTGCCATGATTGACGATAAATAGGAAAACCGGTGACATATGCAGGGCTAATAATTTCTGATCGTAAATTTTTTCCAATTCTCTGGTCATGACATTGCGTGCAGGAAAGATTTAACCGCCCTTGCCTTTGAGTATAAATCTGCGCCCCAAGATTCATTTGGCTTTGCCATTGCGCTTTGACTTTTGTATCTGTTGGCTCTTGAACATGAATCTTAAGCCCCCTTGCTGCGTCCGATAGAAATATAGATAACGATAATATATTCGCATCGTCATTAGCCGATTGTTTACCAGTTTTTTTGGAGTAACAACTTGCGATTTGATCTTCAATATTAATTAATTTTCCCGGCGAGGACTTATCTTCACCCCACTTGGGAAATTGCACTACTGCCTTAGCGATAGCTGCTACTGATTGGTGACATTCCTGACAATTGGCTTTGAATAATTCTTGACCTTGATCCACCCATAAAGAGATTGGATTCATGCTCGGATCATTTTGTTGTTTGAGCATTTCTGGGCTCAGAAAGGCATTGCCCGATTGACGTGTTTGATCTGCAAATGCAAGGTCACAGAAAAGACCTAAGAGGATGAGTAACAAACCAAACAAAAACTTCATGTGACTGCAATCAGTTTCTCGGCACGTCCTTGAACGCCTTGATCGTCTCGCCATTCTACTGATATCACACCTCCTTGTGGAGGGACTTTAACAAATATACTCAGTAGTGGGTTAGCTGCAATACCCGTACCAAGGGTTGCTTGCATAATTGGCTCTTGATTGAGTTTAATGATGACACTTTCAATAATATTTTTAGGTATTCTCTCATTACCGTCTAAACCCAAGCGATATCCTGTCTCCATAGGATGTCCAATTAAAACGCGTACCTCGACTTCTTGCCCTACTAAGGGGGTTCCGAGAATACTCAAA
>CANFUO010000165.1 GCA_947450225.1 Burkholderiaceae bacterium
AAGCCCAACGGCTATCAATCCTTACACACTGTGGTGAGTGATGAGAGAGATAAAAACAGCACCACCTTTGAAATCCAGATCCGCACACAAGAGATGCATCACCAAGCCGAATACGGAGTGGCAGCGCACTGGAAATACAAAGAAGGCGCAAAAAACGGCACACTCAGTGACGCCGCACTGTATGAACAGCGTATTGCCTGGGCAAGACAGTTGATCTCCTGGAAAGATGAAGCATGGGAGCAGATGAAAGGACAAAGCATTGATGATCACATCTATGCACTAACCCCACTAGGACGCGTAATACCGTTGGACCCAAATTCCACACCACTAGATTTTGCGTATGCAGTCCATACCAATATCGGACATCGCTGCCGCGGGGCAAAGATTGATGGTCAGATGGTCACACTCGATACCATTGTCAAAAGTGGTCAGACCGTAGAGATACTCACCGTAAAACAAGGCGGGCCATCCAGAGATTGGTTACTCCCAGATAAAGCTTACCTTGCATCGCACAGAGCTAAATCAAAAATAAGGGCGTGGTTTCATGCCTTAGAGTCAGATTTTGATCCCAGAGAGAACAGACCAGAAAAAGAGTCAAAAGACAAACACGAAGAAGAAATACCCACCCCGGAAATACTCCTGCGACCATCGAAGCGCAAACATGAAGGCGGAGATGTATTGGTGGTGGGTGTGGACTCGCTCATGACCCAACTCTCCAGATGTTGCAGACCAGTACCACCAGAAGAAATCAGTGGATTTGTGACACGTGGGCGGGGCGTATCGATTCATCGACAACAATGTCCCACCCTCAAACAACTCATCCAAAGAGCACCAGAGCGGATTATTAAAACCGCCTGGAGTGCATCCTCCCAAGCCGAAAAAGCCTTATTTGCTGTTGAAATCTTTGTATTAGCCATTGATCGACAAGGCTTGCTCAGAGACATCTCTGAAGTGTATTCCAAGCTCAAAATCAATGTGATAGGCGTCAATACCCTATCAACGAAAGGGATGGCCACCATGAGCTTTTCCGTCGAAGTACACCAAGTCACCGATATCCAGACAGCGCTTCATGCCATATCCGAAGTCAGGGGGGTGACAGAAGTAGCTAGAAGATGATAGAATATCGTCTTTAGGCTCGTAGCTCAGTTGGTTAGAGCACTACCTTGACATGGTAGGGGTCGCTGATTCGAATTCAGTCGAGCCTACCAAAACACATGATGCGAAGACTTTAAACAGTCTTCGCATTTTTTATTCCTCCCAATCTTCAATCAACAGTCCTTGGACTCTACTGAATTCTGAAGTGTTGTGAGTAATCAGAGTTGCTTTATTCGCTCGTGCGATTGCAGCAATCATTAAATCATTAGGTCCGATTAAGTTTCCTTTAGCTTTGAGAGTGGCTCTAATTTCTGCGTAATTTTCTGCCGCATTATCGTCAAAATCATAGCTTTGCAAAGAGGAAAATATTCGTTGAAATATTTTTAAGTTATTTTCTTTTTTTTCGCTTTGCTGTGCGCCAAACAATAGTTCTGCCTTTACTACGCTGCATAGCGCTATATCTGCTGGATTAAATCGAGCAATATTTTTTAGTAAGTTTGGGTGTTTACGCTGCCACAACTGGATGCAGGCGTTCGTATCTAGTAAGAAAATCACTTAATGCTTAGCCTTGTTTCGAAAGTTAATTCATCGGGCCTAGATAACGGTTCGCCTTCCCAATTGTCAAAGAGGTCAAAATAACCATCTGGCCATTGATTTTGAGAACTAGTTTCACGCTTAACTAGTTCTGCTAAATATTTGGACAGAGATAATTTCGCTTGTTTCGCTTTTGCTCGAATTTGTTCCTCTATTTCATCGGACACGTAAAAATGTAACTGTGACATGATTTACTCCATAAAGTATGTGGTATATGTGTAATTTATGATTAATTCTTTCCGATGTCAATAACATAATAATTCTAAGGAATTATTTAGGGTTAAGTAATTGATTTTTTTGAAATAAACTGTAACCATGAACTTACGTGAAATTGGACTGAAAGTCTCCGATCGCAGAATTGCATTAGGCTTATCACAGGATAGGTTAGCGAAGCTTTGCAGTTTATCGAGACCGACTATCCATCATCTTGAGGCTGGTACCTTAAATGATTTGGGCGCTGCTAAGCTATTTGCACTCTTATCTTTACTAGGTTTGAATGTAACGATTCAAGAACATGAGAATAAGCAAGATGCTTTGGAGATGGCGAGTAAAACTGCGAGTGTAAGTTATAAATCGAATCTAAAAAGTACAGATTTATCGCATGCATTAGCTTATGGTGATGTGCCAGATAATATTTATCCACACATTGCATCATTTTTAGATGAAGCTCCACTCGATCTGATAATTGCTGCGGTAGAGGAAGCTGCGCATTTAAATCAAGTGAGTCCTAAAGCAATTTGGGTAAATATTTATACATGGGCATCAGAAATGAATTCTCCAAGGCGCGCATGGAGTTAAAGTCATGAAAAAAAAGATGTACTTTTATTTTAGATATGTATGATGCGTAATTGCCTACACCATAGCCCTTTCAATTGTTGGGTTTTTCTCCCAAAACAATTTTTCTTGCGCTTGCATTTTCTGAATGAGTGTTTGTAGATCATCCACAAATTGACGCCAAGAGATTTGTTTTTTGGCGAGTTGCAGACGTAAGAATTTACGGTCTTTGTTGTAGTCATCCATGATGGTCACATAGTCAGCTGATTGATAGTCCTTATAGATAGAAAGAGTGATCTCATCGCGCTGTTTTTGCAGAACCTCGAACCATTCAAGGCCCTCTATCTCATCAGCGCTGGCATATTCATTGACGCCTAAATCTGGATTTGAACGGTAGTTAACGATTTTTTTAAAAAGATAATCAATCTTGGCACTTTGAGAATACAGCCCTTGGTAATATTCATTTACTTTTGTGAGTTCTTTTTTCATTGAAACCTGTTTACTGGATTGCGAAAATCCTAGTATTGAAAAAGAAAGCAGCAGATAAGCGATTAAAAGTTTCATCATGATGAGTTATTTCTGTTTAGAAGGGCTGTAACCAATCCGGTTGCCATTATTATCAAAAATATTAGTAACACCTTCATTGGATTTGGTTTCATAACCAATGCGATTGCCGTTGTTATCAAAGACCCCATTCGAGGAATT
>CANFUO010000166.1 GCA_947450225.1 Burkholderiaceae bacterium
CCAATACCGATAGAACCATAATTGAATTGTTTCCCACTTCTAGAAAGTTCTACTAACTGTTTAAAACTAGTAATTCCAGAGGCTTTGCTAGCAATTAAGACATAAGGTGATGTTCCAATGAGGCTCACTGGAGCAATATCTTTAATGGTGTCGTAAGGGAGCTTATCTTTAAGACTTGGGTTGACGCCATGGGTATCAATGACCACCGCGAAAGTGTAGCCATCTGGATCAGAACGTGCCATCGCTGATGTGCCAATGACTCCAGAAGCGCCACTGATATTTTCTACGACAACGTTTTGTTTTAATTCCGCCTGTAATGCCGGAGCTAAAATGCGAGCCACTTGATCAACAGAACCGCCCGCTGGGAAAACTACAATCAATCGAATAGGTTTTTGAGTAGGCCAAGTCCCAAGACCTGAGGATTGAGCTTGTACAAAGCTACTTAAGCACAATAAAAAAAAGCCAAGAATGATACCGTGCAGATTAATTTTTGAAAGTTGTCTCATTACTATCCTTTATGTCCTTCAGTATTACGATTTACTCCGCTAATACGAACAATTTATTATGACTTTAACCATCATACCCCTAAATAAATGAGGAATCACATTCTTCCCTGAATGATGCAGCCAAATTGATATAGATCAATATATCAATTAATGAATGGCAGATAATGAATTAGACCCTTGAGTGAGCTTTTTTCATCTTGGAATAGTTGCATATTGAATATAAGGGGGGATGTTTATGCAGACCAATCATGTTGTTATTTGGATTGATCATCGAGAAGCGCATGTGCTGTATTTTGACTCTAGTAAAAATCAGATTTTCAAGAGCAACTCTAGTCATCAGCACTTACATCACAAAGCGAACACCATGGGCAGTGGCAATGCTCCACAAGACCCAATTTTTTTCAAAAAATAGATTGAAGAGATTGCTCAGGTGACAGAAATTTTGATTGTAGGTCCGGGGTCTGCCAAAACAGAGTTCGTCAAGTATATGAAAGTACATCACCATAAGATTGCGCAAAAAATTGTTGGCGTTGAAGTACTTGACCACCCTAGTGATAAAGAAGTCTTGGCATACGCTAAACAGTACTTTCAAAAAATTGATCAATTAAAAGGCTTGTAAATATGAAAATCGAATTTATCGGACCAGCACTATTGTCAGTGGATGGTGGTATTGATTACGCAGCAAAGGTAGATGATCAAGACATCACTTGTTATTTTAGTTATGAGACGCTAGAAGATGTTGATCCAGATGCGTTGATGGGGGAAGCTCTCGAGCTTTTTGCGCACCACCAACTCAAATTACTCTCGATTGCTGAAAATAAAATACTAAAAGGCCAGTTGCATGCAGGGCGCCTGGAGATTTATAGTCACGATATAGGCTAAGTATTTCAAATACAAAGCTATATGTATAATTGCCACTATGAGCATCCAGTCAAAACTTCCACAAAATAGGATAGATAGCATGAAGTTGCGTGCTAAATCATCGTGGATGCATTTGTTTGTTGTATTGGCTATTTTTATGGGTTCATTAGCGCCCATGGTTTCACAAGCGATTGCCTACAACCAATCTAATGCATCATTGGATATGGAGATATGCTCGGCTACCGGACTTAAGGTATCTCACACTGTAGCAATAGATCATTCTGGAGATACCAAGTTAGGTAGTGATGAACATTGCCCTCTATGTGTATTGCAGGCGCATCCGCTGATAAGTTTTCGGGTTACACAGCCCGCACTTATTTCTACGCAAAGCCAGTTATTTTCGTTTTTGTTTTATCACTCACCTTCGCCACTAATTGCGTGGCTAAAACTCCCCTCCCAAGCTCCCCCAAAAGCATTTTCAATTTAATTAAATCTTAGATTGTTTTTATTGGGTGTGGAGTGAGCAATTAACACTTGCGCATTAAATTCTGGCTATATCAGCAAGTTTTCACTTCATCTCCCAATCAATTATTGGAGCTTATGGTCATGAAAAAAATAATATGGATAATGGCAATCATATTGCCTGGTGTGGTCAATGCACACGTTGTTTTGGAAAATCAAGAAGCAGTAGTGGGCAGTTATTACAAGGCTGTACTCAAGGTCAGCCATGGTTGTAACGGACAGGCTACGCAAAAGCTGATTGTCGAAATCCCAGATGGATTTAGAGGTGCAAAGCCAATGATCAAAGCCAACTGGAAAATAACGATAGTTAAAGGTAGTCTAGCCAAACCCTATATCAGTCATGGCAAAACGATTTCAGATGGAGTTACACGGATTGAATGGCTGGGTAAATTACCGGCACAGTACTATGATGAGTTCGTTTTAGTAGGGCAACTACCAGAAAACCCAGGAAACCTTTATTTTAAAGTCACGCAAATGTGCCCAAGTGACAAACTGGAGTGGACACAAATACCAGAGGAAGGTAAGACGGTCAAAGACTATAGTGCACCTGCGGCGCTGTTGAAAGTTCTTCCTAAGCCAGATGAGAATCACGACCATCATAATCATTAAACAGGCAAAACAATGAAGACCTTGTATTCTTTTGTATATATATTCGCCTGTGCGATGGTGAGTGTGCACGCATTAGCAATAGATAAGGATCAGTTGCAACTAGAAACGATCGAGATTACAGGCACGAAAAATGCACAGTTATTACCCGCGTTCCCTGGAACAGTCGTCTCTACAAGCGCTACAGAAATTACCGATACAGTCAATGCGATGGATACACCAGATGCCTTGAAGTATCTCCCTAGTCTGATGGTTCGTAAACGTGATTCAGCCGATTACGGTGGCGCGACTTTGGCCACACGCATATGGGGTGTTTCCTATAGCGCTAAAAGTATTGTTAATGTTGATGGGATGCCAATCTCATCGCAACTATATAACGACAATAACTTTGGCCCGCCCAAATGGTTTATGGTCTCTCCAGAAGAAATCAAAAGCATTGATGTGATGTATGGACCATTCTCAGCCGCGTACTCAGGAAACTCCATGGGCGCCGTTGTTAATATCAATACACAATTACCAGACAAATTTACGGCCATTATTAATACGACTGCAAGTTATCAAACTTTTAATAAATTTGGTACCAGCGATAACTATCTCAGCGGACAGATGACCGCATTGCTTGGTGATAAAAGTGGAGACTTATCATGGCGCTTATCGATTAATCACGAAGAC
>CANFUO010000167.1 GCA_947450225.1 Burkholderiaceae bacterium
AAGTGATCAAACGACTGTATATATTGTTTGGCAAGTTCAGTAGGCAAGGGCAAATGATCCTGATCCATTAAAACCATACGTTCTTGACTTGGACTTATTGTAGTTATTTCACCGATACGCGTGAGAGGTAAATGCAGATGTTCGCCCAGTGTTCGAATCACATCACGATTTTTTTGGGGCGCAGTAAAACATAACTCATAATCATCCCCACCCTTGAGAGTGCATAAGCGCCGTAGCTCTAAGGACACATCTTGCAGTAAGGTAGAGCATGGAACATCATCAACCCAGATGTTAGCGCTCACATTAGACGCTTCAAGAATATGTTTTAAATCTCCTAACAAACCATCAGACACATCAATCGCACTGTGTGCAAGACCGCGCAAACCTAAGCCTAAATCAATCCGAGGAGAAGGGGCATCCATCCGGTAACTAAGTTCTTGCCAAGGAATATCCATATTCCATTCCCCACGCCGAAACCCGAGCACGAGTCTTGCATCCCCAAGCGTATTGGATACCCAAATATCATCACCTACTTGTGCCATTTGGCGACGAAGTGCTTGAGATTTACTCACCGAACCAATTGCAGTGATAGAGATGTTTAAAGGACCGGCGGTGGTATCGCCACCGATTAAAGTACATCCATAGTGATCAGCAATGGTATGTAAACCATTGGCAAAATCTTCTAACCAAACCACATCGATGTTGGGTAAAGAGATACTTAAACTGTAAGCGATGGGTTTTGCACCCATAGCGGCCAAATCAGACAAATTAACTGCCAAACATTTATGACCCAAAAGAATAGGATTTGCATCAGGAAAAAAGTGTCGACCCGAAACGAGCATATCGCTGGTAATGGCAAAAACCTCACCAGGTGCAGGAGGTTCTAAAAGTGCGCAATCATCACCAATTCCTAACGCAACTTGGGAGCTATTATTGTGGGGTGGGGTAAACTCTTGACGAGAAAAGAATCTTTTAATTACATCAAATTCGCCAATTGGGTCAGAATCTTCAAAGGTCATGATAGTTTCAAGCAGTTGTCAAAATAAATAGCGTAAAGTAATTAAAAATGAAGTGAAAGCGTACGGGAATAATATGAGTAAAGAGACTAGTAAAGCACAAAATGATCAAGCCGCCAATTTACGGCTAGCCGCTCTTGAGTATCATCAATTTCCAACGCCTGGCAAAATTGCCATATCACCCACCAAACAATTAACCAATCAACGAGATTTAGCCCTAGCATACACGCCTGGAGTCGCTTCCGCATGCCTAGAAATCGTCGCTGATCCAGCCAATGCCTTTAAATATACATCACGAGGCAATTTGGTTGGCGTCATCACCAACGGTACGGCCGTTCTTGGACTTGGGAACATCGGCCCATTAGCAAGTAAACCAGTGATGGAAGGTAAGGCTGTTTTATTTAAAAAATTTGCAGGCATTGATGTCTTTGATATTGAGTTAAATCAAAATGACCCTGATAAATTAGTTGAGGCGATTGCTGCCCTTGAGCCTACATTTGGCGGAATTAATTTAGAAGATATTAAAGCACCCGATTGCTTTTATGTGGAGCGTAAATTACGAGAGCGTTTAAAGATTCCAGTCTTTCATGACGATCAGCACGGTACTGCGATTGTTGTTGGAGCTGCGATCACCAATGGCTTAAAGATTGTTAATAAAGATATTAAAGATGTGAAATTAGTTACATCTGGCGCAGGTGCAGCTGCATTAGCTTGCCTTAAATTGCTAGTTGATTTGGGTATGCGAGTTGAAAATATTTGGGTGACGGATTTAGCAGGTGTTGTTTACACAGGTCGCAAAGAATTAATGGACCCAGATAAAGACGTTTTTGCTAAAGATACGCAAGCCCGCAAACTGATCGACGTGATTGCAGATGCAGACATCCTATTAGGGCTATCAGCCGGAGGAGTTGTTACGCAAGAGATGGTCAAAAAAATGGCACCAAATCCATTGGTGTTTGTGCTTGCCAATCCAACCCCAGAAATCCATCCAGCTGAAGTGATGGAAGTCAGACCCGATGCAATTATTGCCACAGGCAGAACTGATTATCCTAATCAAGTGAATAATGTTTTATGCTTTCCGTTTGTGTTTCGTGGGGCATTAGATGTCGGTGCCACGACGATAACCAGAGAAATGGAAATTGCGGCAGTCAATTCCATCGCAGAACTTGCGCGCGCCGAACAAAGTGATGTTGTTGCCTCAGCTTACGGGACCTCTAATTTATCATTTGGCCCGGACTATTTAATACCTAAACCATTTGACCCACGGCTCATTACGATTATTTCACCAGCAGTAGCAAAAGCCGCGATGGACTCGGGGGTAGCAACTCGCCCAATTACCGATTGGGCAGCGTATCAATCGCAACTTGAGCAATTCGTTTATCACTCAGGCACTATCATGAAGCCATTGTTTTCCGCGGCTAAAAAGATACCGAATAGTCAAAAACGTATTGTGTTTTGTGAAGGGGAAGATGAAAGAATTCTGCGCGCCACACAAGTACTCGTGGATGAAGGAATCTTAGTACCCATCTTGATTGGTAGACCTGCATTGATTGAACGACGTATTGAGCGTCTTGGATTACGCTTAGAGCGTGATGTTGATTACACCATTATTGATCCAGCAAAAGATGATCGTTTTAATGATTATTGGGAAACTTTTTATGAGTTAACCAAACGAAAAGGCGTTACGGAATCTTATGCCAAATTAGAAGTGCGCCGGCGTAGCACATTAATAGGTTCTTTGATGGTCAGAAAAAATCATGCAGACGGTATGATTTGCGGCATTGTGGGTAACCCTTCCGCGCATTTACATTACATTGATGAAGTCATTGGACACGAGCCAGGGGCAAGTGTTTACGCAGCGATGAATGCGTTGGTCTTACCAACACGACAATTATTTATCGTCGATACACACATTAACTATGACCCAACAGCACAAGAACTTGCACAGATTACGTGCCTTGCCGCTGCTGAGATGCGCTCATTTAACATTACACCCAAAGTAGCATTACTCTCACACTCGAATTTTGGATCATCCAACCAAGCCTCTGCATTAAAAATGCGAGAAGTATTAGCCATTTTGCGTCAAACGGATCCTGATTTAGAAGTTGATGGTGAAATGCATGGTG
>CANFUO010000168.1 GCA_947450225.1 Burkholderiaceae bacterium
CATTAGGAGATTTTGCGACTTGTTGTGTGCCAACGTTACCAGCCGCACCTGTCTTATTATCTATAAATACAGATTGTTTGAGGACCTCAGTTAATCTTGCCCCCACAATCCTTGCAGCTATATCAACTGGCCCACCTGGAGGAAAAGAAACCACCATTTTTATTGGTTTTTCTGGATATGCAGCTATCGCTACTCCAGAAAAACTGATGGCAGCACAAGCCATCCCAAGACTTAAACAAACTTTTTTTAATGCGTTTTTTGTTGTTTTCATTTTGTCTCCTCCTTTTAATGAGCAATCCTTTTCTCTTTGGAAAAGTGATTGCATCTTCAATTATTTAATTGCTAAAGGGTTGGTAGGGGATCCTACTGCACCTGTAATCGGAATCGCTGGCGCTACAAACATAAATTCATAAACACCATCACTGGCACAATCGTCAGCAATGTCTTTGAGATAAAAAATCTCGCCCATCGTCATTCCCATAATAGGAATCGTAATCCAATGCCAGGGCTGATTAATGCCTTCTACGGATTCATTTGGTCTAACTTCACAACCCCAAGTATCAGACGCTAAAGCTGCGAGTTCGGTTCTTTGAATCCACTCTAGTGTTTCAAAGGCAAAGCCTGGCGCATCGCCGCCAGGATATCCATCCCAACTTCCGGACTTTAACTTCGCTTCCATCTGACCGGTACGGACAATAATAAAATCGCCACGCTTGATTTGTATACCTTGTTTTTTAGCCGTTTCATCTAAATCAGCACAAGTAATACCGTAGCCATCAGGCAATGTATCTAAGCCTTTATAACGAGCCACGTCAAGTAGGATTCCACGGCCAACCATTTTGCTTTTTGTTTTTTCAATACCGCACTTAGCAGCACCTGCAGATGAAACTTCTCTGCAATCAAAGCCGTTGTACATGTAGTTGTCAAAGAAGACGTGACCTAAGCCATCCCATTGTGTGCCACATTGCAATGGCATCACCACCATGTCATCTGCAGCACGTATGCCGCGTTTATCTAAAACGCCGGAGTATGCATCTGTTCCTGTACGAAGCATCGTATGAACGGGGTTAATACGTCCCATGGATGGGTATTTTGTTTTGGCACCTTGAGGACCACTACTATCAAAGTTCAGCGCTAGAGAAATGACTTTTCCTTTTTTAACAAGGCCTGCTGCTTGGACAATGTCTTCAGGCTGAGTAAAATTTAGCGTACCAACTTCATCTGCAGCACCCCATTTACCCCAATTTTTATATTTTGCTGCGGCTGCATCTAAATCAGCACGATCGATTTTTTTAGTCAAAGCGTCTCCTCCAAGGCATTTTTTAAACAGATGTTTAAATTAACACTGATTCATGGGCTTGTCAATCTTCTTACTGGAAATTATTCAGGTGTAATCTTCGCTTTTTGAATCACCTGCGCCCACTGCTCTGTTTCTTTTGCAATATGGGTTGCATACTCATCCGGTGTATTAATCGCCACGGTAGCCCCAAGTGCCTGAATACGGGCCGTTATCTCTGGGAGGGCTGTTACTTGATGAATCTGTTTATTTAATAGGTTAATAATGTCTTTTGGGGTTCCTGTCGGGGCAAAAAAACCATACCATGAGCCCGCATAGAAGTTTTGTATGCCGAGTTCTGCAAAAGTGGGGACATCAGGTAAGTTGGCGAGTCTTTTTGAAGAGGCGACTGCGATCGGTCGGATTTTTTTGGCCTGAATATTAGGAATCGATGACAAACCACTATCAAAGGTCATGGTGATATTGCCGGCTAATAAATCAGCCATGCCAGGTGCGCTTCCTTTGTAGGGTACATGGATTAATTTTGTTCCTGTCAGGATCTGAAAATACTCTCCTGCCATATGTGAGGAACTGCCAGTACCAAATGAGGCAAAAGAGAGTTTTCCGGGATTGGCTTTTGCGTAGGTAATGAATTCAGATAAATTATTGGCGGGAACAGTGGGATGAATACTCAAAATAAATGGCGCATCGGCAACCATCGTAATTGGGACAAAGTCATTAACCGCATAGGAGAGCTTTTTATACATCAGTGGATTAGTCACAAATGTCCCAGTAGTTCCTAAGAGGAGGGTATATCCATCCGCTGGGGATTTGGCGGCGATATCCGTAGCAATAATATTGGCAGCACCGGGTCGATTGTCAACAAGGAATGTTTGCCCTAGTGATTTAGTCAATTCTTGTTGAATGATTCTTGCAATCACATCGCCACCACCGCCTGGCGATGATGGATTAAGCACGCGCACTGTTCTAGTCGGGTAGATATTATTGGATTGTGCAATGCAAATGTTGACGAAGCAACATAACATCAAGCTAAAAGATATCAATCTTTTCATCATTTGTCTGTCTCTCATATTTTTGTAATTTCTTAGAAATCATATTTATTCTCAAATTATATGATCTTCTAAATCAATAATGACATATCTTTTTAATTTATTTAATATGAGGCTTAAAAATTAAGAATGGCCATACACCATTGAGCTCGTTTGAATGACTTACTTGATTGATTAATCAGAGATCTCGATATGAGCTGTTGGCATACCGTGGGAGTATTTTTGATACACCATTTGATACGCGGACTCAAGATGCTTGGCATATTGTTTTGTATCGAATAAAGGGCTATTGATTCGGTTGTGTTCAAGTTTATTCTTAAGCACAGTTAATTTTTCTGAATCTTTCGCTAACTCAATTGCTAGAGTTTCATATTCTGTAAGAGTATGGGTAATTAACTCTGGCAAACCCATTGCGTTTAAAAGACTGGCCGCGACTCTCCCTGCAAACGTATCACCTTTTATCGTTAAAATAGGTAAGCCCATCCATAATGCATCACTCGTCGTTGTGTGCGCATTACAAGGAGCTGTATCTAAAAACAAATCGGCAAGTTGATGTCTAGCTAAATGTTCCGGTATATCCATTTTTTTTGCAAATACCAGTCGATGTCCTGCAATTCCTCTTTTTAGAGCTTCTTGGATTAAATTATTTTTAACCCATTGATTATCTTCAAAGAGCCATAAAACACTGTTTTCAACTTCTTTCAAAATCCTCATCCACGAATCAAATATGACTGGAGTTATTTTGTAATTATTATTAAAACA
>CANFUO010000169.1 GCA_947450225.1 Burkholderiaceae bacterium
ATTCTCAATAATGACACTTTGTCCTAACTCTTCTGTAAGTGAAGGTGCTAGCAGGCGCATAACGACATCATTCGATCCTCCAGGGGCAAAGGGGACAATGATTTTAATTGGTTTTAGGGGAAAGTCATTGGCGTGAACAAGCCAAGAACTTGATACAGCGAATAGGATAAATAAAACTGCACGACGAAGCATAGCTTGAGTCATTGTTGTCTCCTTTTTTCTTTATAGATTAACATAAAATTTTGCAAGAGAACTTAATAAAATAAGGATCTTGAATCAAGAATCAGTTATTCTTATGGATATAAAAAATAGTAAGGAGACAATATGTCAAAAATGAATGGTGGAGAAGTAATTGCGGAGTATTTGGTTAAACAAAAAGTGCCCTATATTTTTGGCATATGTGGCCATGGAAACGTTGGTATTTTAGATGCGCTCTATCATCTTCAAGATAAGATTACCTTAATATCCCCTCGGCATGAACAATGTGCGGGACATATGGCCGATGCTTATTTTCGGGTTAAACATCAGCCTGTGGCAACTCTTACATCGACGGGGCCTGGCTCGGCGAATCTAGTCATGTCATTAGCGACCGCCTTATCTGATTCTTCCGCCTTTTTAGCGATCACCGCTAATGTGCCAACCTCACAAGCAAATCGAGCACCTTTTCAAGAATTGTATGCACACAATCAAGCAGACTTTGCGCAGGTGTTGCGGCCGGTAGTAAAAAGAACGTTTCAGCCATCACGTGTTGATATGTTGCCCTTAGCGATGCGGCAATCATTTGATACGATGCTTACTGGTCGTCCTGGGCCGGTCAATATTGATGTTCCTTATAACGTTTTTCAAGAATCTGATGATGTTGAATTAGAAGCCCCTGGACACCGCTTAGGGGAACATCGACCAGGCGCGAATACGCAAGATGTAATGAGTGCAGTGGCGCTGATTAAGTCGTCTCAAAGACCCGTGTTATTTATTGGTCAAGGGGTAAGCTTAGCTGAGGCCAGTCCTGAGCTGACTGAGTTATCTCAACATTTTGGTATCCCAGTTATTACTTCTCCGAATGGTATGGGATGTGTGCCGATGGATGATCCATTAACCCTAGGATTTATCGGTAGAAATGGTGCATTTCCAGCCAATCAGGCAGGAAGACATGCTGACTTAGTGATCTGTATTGGTACGCGTTTCGATGATCGCTCATCATCATCTTGGTATCCTGGTTACTCATGGAACTTCCCGTCGACAAAATTAATTCAAGTGGATATAGATCCCGCAGAACTCGGTCGCAACTACCCACCTACATTGGGTCTCATCGCAGACGCAAAAGTATTCACCAGACAATTGATTACGTGTTTAGAACAAGAATCGAGTATCAAACGTAATACCTATACAGCATGGCATCAAGAAATTGCAACTTGGCAAGAAGAGTGGAATCAGTTTATCAATCCCAACTTTTCAAAAATTGAGACACCGATTCGCCCAGAGTATATTGTTGCGAGCATGAATGATGTTGTGCCAGATGATTTGATCTTGCTCCTTGATTCAGGCGTACATCATAATTGGTTCATGCAATTTTGGAAGCCTAAAAGACCCCAAAGTATGCTCAATAGCTGGGGTTATTCTTCAATGGGATTTGGTGTTTGTGGAGTTTTAGGTGCGCAACTCGCAGCGCCTGAGCGAACTTGTATAGCGGTGGTTGGTGATGGGGGTTTTATGATGGCACCCCATGTTGTAGCAACTGCTGTTGAATATAACTTGCCATGTATTTGGGTTGTTTGGAATAACTTCGCTTGGTCGGCGATTCGAGATATTCAAATAGGGATGTTTGAAGGAAGAGAAATCGGGACAGCATTTTATAAAGGGACTCAAGGACCGGGTGGCGATCGCTATAACCCTGATTTTGCGATGTGGGCAAAAGCTTGTGGTGCTGACGGCTATACAGTAACAAGAAGCGAAGACTTTAAAGGCGTATTAGCCCAAGCGATACAAAACAAGCGCCCTACAGTAATTGATGTCCATGTCAGTGCAGAAATTAAACCACCGTCTACCGGGACTTGGCAATTACCACCGATTCCATATAGAGAGCCGGTATTTGGTAAACCTTGGAAACCTTAACTCGATAAATACACAATGAAAAATAAAACAAAAAAACGACAAGCAGTAGTCCGAAATCTTGCTGAACTCCCTTGGATACAATATCCAGGACATTTTGATCGTGCTTTATCAAAAGAGATCGTCTCTCCCAATACTACGGACAGTAAAATTTTTGATTACAGGATTTCGACATACCAACCAGGTGCATTTGTCGAAAGCCATGTTCATAAAGTTCAGGAGCAAATCTATCACTTTTTAAGTGGTGAGGGTATCTTGATCCTTGACGATAAAAAACATATTATGCGTGCACATGATGTTGCGTATATTCCGCCTGGTGTAGTTCATGAACTCCACAATACAGGTTTAGAGAGCATGGTTTTTTTAGTGATTACTAGTCCATTTAAAGATGAATAAATGATGAATTATCAATTTGGAATAGTTTTATGGATTTAGGTATCAAGGGTAAAAAAGCCATTATTTGTGCTTCCTCAAAGGGGCTTGGGAAAGCGTGCGCCTTGTCATTAACAAAAGAAGGTGTTTTGGTCACTATCAATGGGAGAACTCAATCCAATATTGATTTGGCTATTGAGGAAATTTTTCAGTTAACGGGAGTACGTATCCAGGGAGTCGCTGCTGATATTCGCACTGAAGATGGGCGAGCATCATTATTGCAGGCATGCCCAGAGGCCGATATATTAGTGACCAATAATGAAGGTCCTAAACCTGGTAATTTTCAGGACTGGGGAAGAGATCAGTATATTGAGGCCTTTGATGCCAATATGCTAGGACCTGTTTTGATGATTCGTGGAGTTTTACCTGGAATGCGCCAACGTCATTTTGGGCGTATTGTTAATATTACTTCTGCGATGGTCAAATCTCCACTCCCTCATCAAGGGTTATCAACCGCCGCAAGGACTGCTTTGACTGCTGTATGTAAGGCTATTTCTAGGGATGTGGCGCAAGATAATGTCACGATTAACAATCTTTTGCCTGAGCGGATTGACA
>CANFUO010000170.1 GCA_947450225.1 Burkholderiaceae bacterium
ACCGAATAGACATTCCCTTCTTTAGAGAGAACCTCATGTTTTTCAAAGATCACTTGATCTTTGAATGAGGAAAACTCAATACCCAATTTTTGCAGAGAAGCTGCGACGGTATGATCTCGGACCTGAGCACTTGGCTCATAGTCATGGTTGGTATAAACCGCACTCACTTGCAATGACTTGGCTAGTGTTGGAATAAGTTCTTGAGGATCGCCATGCAAACGAATCATGCCAGCGCTCGGATTCATCTTCTGGAGCTCTGTATGAAGCTCTTGAACAGATTGCCAAATAAAGTCGACCCGACGATCCTGCGTAAAACCCTTATCGAGAAGGGGGGTCAGAATAGTCGTATCGTAAACGAAACATAGAAATACTTGATCACACGCTTTGAGTGCTTGAAAGATTGCTTGTGAGTCAAACAGACGCAAATCACGACGTAGCCAAACTAAACCAAGTTTCATAGAGATATCCGAAAATAAGCAGAATTCATATTGTGCTCCGAAAAATAACCCTATGGAAAATTAAGAATTATTCCCATCAATCAATGTATCAAATAATAAAATTCTAGTTGAGGTCTGATCTTTATATGAAAACTAGAAAAATCAAAACACCTATTAAAATATATAACAAATGATAAAAAAGAATTAGTAATCATGAAACATCAATGTTAATAGATATATTGATAAGTCTTGAAGAGGTAAAGTCTAAGCAGCTTTAAGGTGGATGTCGATATGAACATTTGTAAAAGGGCAAATCACACCAGCTTTATCAATCCGCTCTAGAAGTCCGAGGTGGAGTAAAACCATTACGTCTTCATGAACGCGACGAACGTCTCGACCTACTAATCTTGCAAGTGCCCTCATTGTGATTGGTTTTTTGCCTTGAGCTAGCCTTACTAATTCCCATCTTTTCTCAGTCAATTGACCAAAAAATTGTGCGGGACTTTCGAAGTTTAACTCTTCGCCTTGATAGATACTATGCTCACTTAATTGAGCAGCTAGTTGTAATCTTGATTTCCAATCGGGACATAACGTGATTGTTAAATAACGTTCATTCATGATGAATCTTATTTTGGGAACATTTTTGAAGAAAAAATTCATTTTGCACCCTCGCAGTCATTATTTACCTAACATAACCATGTTGTAAACAATGACAAGGAAGATTATTAAAATAGGATATCAACATAAATTAAGTTAAATTTTTCTAACTTAAATGAATCATTTCACTAAAAAAATTCTTACTACAATGACTGAAATAGAAAAGCTTCTTTTGAAGTTTGCAGCAAAGTACATTTGGTGGAAAACACCACAAGAAGCCTACTCTTGGCCTGAGAGATTAATTGCCCAAGTAATGAATATCGGTGAGTTTGAGGATAAGCAAGAGCTGATTAGGGTTGTGGGTAAAGAAGCTCTTGTCAAAACACTAAACAATGCACAAGCGGGTTGGTTTAATGATCGCTCATGGGCTTATTGGCATTATCAGCTTGAACTATCAGAGTTAGAGAAATTACCTCCTTTGCCTGTAAGGACATATGAATCACATACTTGAAAGCACAAACAAGGTTTACAAATCATATAAAAATAGTATAAAATGTAAACCATCTTGGGGGTGTCAAATGATAGGAAAAAGAATACAGAGTGCAAGAAAAGCTTCTGGCTTATCACTCCGCAAACTTGGCGAGGAAGTTGGCGTATCTCATGCTGCGATTAAGAAATATGAGGATGGATTAGTAATACCTACTTCATTAATTCTTTTAAAGCTAGCTAAAGTACTAGGTGTAAGAACTGAATATTTTTTTAGACCTGAAAGTATTTCTTTGAATCATATTGAGTATCGAAAGCGGAACTCATTACCCAAAAAATTCCTAACTGCGATTGAGCACGAAGTTATTGATCAGATTGAAAGACGGCTTGAACTGGAAAATTTATTTCCAATACCGCCAGTAAATACTTTTAAAAAAATTCCATTAACATTAAACCAAATTAAAAATCTTAGCGAAATTGAATTTATCGCACAAAAAATTAGAAGTTTATGGAGTTTAGGCTCTGATCCGATACCAGATTTAGTTGATGTGTTAGAAACTAATGGTGTAAGAGTATTTATGATTGACGCAAATATACATCCTAAGTTTGATGGACTTGCGGCTTCAATAAATAATATGCCCATTGTTGTTGTTGGCAGTAACTGGTCAGGAGACCGACAGAGGTTCACTCTTGCGCATGAGTTGGGCCATTTAATGCTTGCCAACTCTTTATCTGATGATATTGATGAAGAACTTGCATGTAATTATTTTGCGGGGGCATTTTTATTACCTAAAGAGCCCTTGCTTAAAAAACTAGGAAATCATCGAGTAAGACTTGAACTTAAAGAGTTAGCTTTGTTAAAAGAAGAATTTGGATTAAGTATGGTGGGGATTTTATATAGAGCTCAGAATTTAGAAATTATTTCTCCAGCATTAAAAAAATCAATTCACAAAAATTTTATTTTTAGAGGATGGCATATATCTGAGCCTGGTACTCAGTACCCAAAAGAAAAAGCACATATTTTTGAACAATTAGTCTTTAGGGCGCTTGGTGAGGATCATATTGGAGAAGCTAAGGCTGCCGAATTGATGAAGGTTTCATTAAGCTCATTTAAAAGCCTAAGAAATCTAGGTATTAGCAATGCAAGTTTTAGTAAGTGATGCAAATATCCTAATTGATATTGAAATTGGTGGGCTTACGATTCCTATGTTTAGTCTTAATTATCAATTTATTACTCCAGACGTTCTTTACTATGAGGAACTAGAGGAGCAACACTCCCATCTTATTGAAATGGGTTTAATAATCAAAGAAATGAACTCTGAATTAGTTCTTAAAGTAGAAAATTTATCAAAAAAATATAAAGGACCAAGCAGAAATGATATTTTTTCTTTAGTATTGGCCGCTGATGAAAAGTGTGCTCTTCTCTCAGGGGATAAGGCTTTAAAAAATGCTGCAATTAAAGAATCAGTGGACTGTAAAGGAACAGTTTGGATTCTTAAAGAGCTCCTTAGCAAGAAAAAGATAACCCCTCAAATCGCTCGATTGGCAGT
>CANFUO010000171.1 GCA_947450225.1 Burkholderiaceae bacterium
CTGCCTCACTGAATTGTTCTTCCTTGAGCTGAGTATTGCCTTGAAAAAATAAATTCTTTGCTTTTTCAAGGTCATCCGTCATGTTTTTAGGAGTTCAAAATTTTCAAATACGTTACGAAGAATATTTGTGTGATCATCAAATTATTTAAAAATCTAGCAATAAGTTGCTATTTATGATTTATCCACCATAACAATATGGTCGACTGGCAAGTTATCTTTGCGCCCGCGATTTAATTCCAATAAATTCTTTTCCCTCCACAACCAAGCATTTGCATCTTCTTTATTCGTAGACAAATATAAATCAATATATGTTATAGCTTCTTGGTATTTTTCTAAATGGTGATAACACTGACTCACACTTAATAATGAAGCCTTGTTCCCAAATTCGCATGCATCTATTAAAAAGGGTATTGCCATGTCATACTTTTTTAGCTGCATCAATAGCAGTGCTTTTAAATGTAGGACTTCCCCTAATTTGTAATTATTCTGAATCAGAATGTTATAGTCTTCAAAAGCATCACTCAGTCTTCCTAAAGCAAGTTTTGCTCTTGTTTGTATGAATAAACTCTCTAAATCTTTCGGTGATATCTGCAGGGCGTTATTAAAACATTCATTTGCTGAATCAGAATTTTCTAGTAAGCCATAAATTTCACCAAGCTCTATTAACACCTCTAGAGATTGTGGAGTAAGTTGTTTTGCGGTGTTTAATTCCGTGATTGCTTCTTGATATCTTTTAAGCATTTTGAAGCATAAAGCTCTACTAAAAAATATAGTTGGATCATTTTGTTCATATTTCAGTGCTGTCTGTGAATATTCAAGCGCTTTTTCATACTGTCCTAATTTTATTTGGACTTCTGATAATGCAACCCATCCCTCATAAGCATCTGGTTTTAACTCAAGAAAAACTTTGATCCACTTTTCTGATTCTTGAAAATGAAGACTTTGTCTTTCAAAAAACGCCAAATTGTAAATTACCTCAACATCATCTTTATCAAGTTGATGATATTTTTTACTCATTAAAATAGCATTTTTATAGTCGGCAATTACGCCATACATCTTTGCTAATAATTTAAGAGCTTCTAGGTTATTGGGAGACTTTTGAAGGTATAGCTTACAAGCTTCAATTGCTTTTTCTTGATTAGCTGTGCGAAATTGATCTTTTATTTTCTCAAGACTCAATTGATGCCTCTCATTGAATATTATTTTGGTGCCCCATGTCCGACTCGAACAGACCACCTACTGATTACAAATCAGTTGCTCTACCAGATGAGCTAATGGGGCTTTTTTAATTGAAGTGTGTATTTTAAACTATTTCACGAGCTTTATATGAGATTTTGTTGAGTCTTTTGTTTCAGATGGCTTCTCTTGTGTTGCTTTTTCTTCTGTTACCTGTGGAATTTGTATTGGGAAGCTCATTCCTTGACTATTTTCTTTCGAATAAATAGCCATCACATGTGTGATCGGTATGTATATTTCCTTTGGAATACCGTTAAATCTGGCTTTAAATTGAATCGACTCGTTATCAATTTTGATTCCTTGGCAAGCGTCAGGGCCCACATTGAGAACAATCTCGTCTTTGTTGACATACTCACGAGGGACTTCAACAGCACCGTCTACAAATACCGATACATAGGGTGTAAATGAATTATCTACACACCATTGGTACAAAGCCCTAATCAAATAGGGCTTTGTACTGGGTACTTTGACTTGATTGGTGTCATCACCAAACTGACCAGCCATTATCTGCGCATGACCTTTTCTGATGGGGTTAATGCTTCAATGTAGGCGGGGCGACTAAAAATACGCTCTGCATACTTCAGTAAAGGGGCTGCATTTCTGGAAAGATCAATGCCGTAATGCTCTAAGCGCCACAGTAATGGGGCAATAGCAACATCCAGCATAGAGAACTCTTCACCGAGCATGTATTTATTTTTAACAAATACGGGTGCCAGCTGCGTCAATCGATCACGAATGGCTAAACGTGCTTTATCTAAAATAGCTGTAGCATTCTTGCCCTTTTCGTTCTCTAAGGTTGAAACATGGACGAAAAGTTCTTTTTCAAAATTGAATAAGAATAAACGTGCGCGTGCTCTTGCTACTGGATCAGGCGGCATTAACTGTGGGTGCGGAAAACGCTCATCAATGTATTCATTAATAATGTTTGATTCATACAAAATCAAATCACGTTCAACCAAGATAGGAACCTGGCCATACGGATTCATGACGGAAATGTCTTCTGGTTTATTAAATAAATCTACATCACGGATCTCAAAATCCATACCTTTTTCGAATAACACGAGGCGACAACGTTGTGAAAATGGGCAATTTGTACCCGAGTATAGAACCATCATACGTAAGTTTCCTTATTCTTTATAAAGTAAAAGGCAGACGACCTTCGCCATCTGCCTGTAGCACTCTTAAATATTACTAGTGAATACTTTTCCAATAGGATTTATTCAAGCGCCAAGCAACAATCGTGAAGACAGCCAAAAATAGTAACACAATTACGCCAATACGCTTTCTTTCTAGCTGGACAGGCTCACTCATCCAAGACATGTAAGCGACTAAATCAGCCATATTATCGTCATATTCTTGTGGCTTCATCAACCCCGGGGTGATTTGTTCAAATCCTGCAAACTTATGCTCAGTTGCGCCGTTATGTCCAGCAACTTCTACAAACTTTACGTCGCGCTCACCTTGGAGTTCCCATAATACGTGTGGCATACCAACGTTTTTATACACGAGATTATTCACACCTGTTGGTCTAGTATCATCACGATAAAAAGTGCGCAAATAGGTGTAAACCCAATCAGCGCCACGTGAACGAACCTCTACGGATAGATCCGGGGGAGCTTTACCAAACCACTCTTTAGACTCCAGAGGGGACATACTAACTTTCATGAGATCGCCAACTTTTTCACCAGAGAACAGAAGGTTTTCTTTAATTTGCTCATCACTTAAGCCAATATCTCTTAAGCGGTTATACCGAACACTGTGGGCGCCATGGCAATTTAAACAATAGTTCGTAAAGAGCTTAGCCCCATTTTGTAA
>CANFUO010000172.1 GCA_947450225.1 Burkholderiaceae bacterium
GTTGAAGCGTTTAAAATACGAAGTGGTGTAAGAATGTGCTGATAACCCTTAGAGCATACATATCAAGGCAGAGTAATTGATACCTTTATTAATAAGGACTTGTAATGGCGATTCAATCGGTTGATGCTATAACTTTAAAGCGATGGCTGCATGGGCAAACTGAAATCGCTTTGTTTGATGTGCGTGAACACGGTCAATATGGTGAGTCCCATCTTTTCTTGGCAACCTCTGTGCCATATAGTCGACTTGAATATGAAGTAGCCAGATTAGCTCCCCGTAAATCTGTACGATTAGTGGTCTATGATGAGAATGGTGCTGGTGTTTCAATTAAGGCAGCTCAAGCCTTGATAAAACAGGGCTATCAAGACGTTTATTTGCTCAGTGGTGGCACGCAGGGCTGGCAGGATGCTGGATTTAATTTATTTGCTGGAGTAAATCTTCCATCGAAAACCTTTGGAGAGTTAGTTGAGCAACAGTGTCATACGCCCCGAGTGAGTGCTCATGATGTAGTAAAAATGATGGCCGACCGGGAGGATTTCATCATTTTAGATGGCAGACCTCAGAGTGAATTTAAAAAGATGAGCATTCCTGGAGCGCAATGTTGCCCAAACGGTGAATTAGCCTACCGCATTAAAAGTCATGTGAGTAACCAAGATACCAAAATCATTATTAATTGTGCTGGGAGAACTCGTAGCATCATTGGCGCACAAACTCTGATTAATTTAGGGATTAAAAATCCAATCTTTGCGTTAGAGAATGGTACCCAAGGCTGGTATCTGAATGATTATGCCTTAGATCATGGAAAAGTTGCTCATTACGCTAAGCCTAGAGTTGATGATGAGATTCTGCTTGCCTCTAAGGCATTAGTGAATAAGTTTGATATTCCTTTAATATCCGATGAGCAATTTTTATCCTGGATCAATGATGAGGGTCGATCTTTATACCTCTGTGATGTTAGGACTGCAGAGGAGTTTTCATTCAATGGGCTTCCTGGGGCACAAAATACACCGGGAGGCCAATTAATTCAAGCTACTGATCAATTTGTTGGTGTTCGTAATGCTCGAATTGTCTTGTATGACTCTGATGGAGTGCGTGCAATAACCGTTGCTAGCTGGTTAAAGCAGATGGGTCATGATGTGGCAGTTTTAAGAGAGGGTGTAAATAGTAAAGTTAGCTTACCTAGTATTCAGACTGATCATTTACTTGGTAAGGCGACCATTAAGACTGAAGACTTATTTCAAACTTATCAGAATGATTCCATCACCACGTTGGATATTCGTGGCAGCATGCAATACCGTAAGAATCATTTACCAAATTCTATTTGGGCCATTCGTCCTCAACTACAAGAAATCATTCGTGACGCTAAAGAAACAATACTTTTTATCTCAGATGATCCTGCGCTAACTTACGGAGCGCTTTTGGAGCTTGATGGATCTGATCTAAATATACAGGTGTATGAATTAGAGGACCCAAGTTTTCCAAAAGAGCTTGAAACTATATCCTCGGAAACCACTCCGCCTGATTTAGACTGTATTGATTTCCTATTTTTTGTTCATGATCGGCATGATGGCAACAAGGATGCGGCGCGCCGTTACCTTGAGTGGGAGACTGGTCTGATTGCGCAGTTAGACCAAGACGAACTGAACCTGTATTCAATTCAGTTCAGTTCATCTTCATTTTTTCTGTAATGAATCAAGTCTCCAACTAGCCAAAGCAAGCCTAAACCAAACAAAATTCCCATAAATGACGGAAGGTCGGTCAAGGGTTTAAATATAGGGACTGTCACTAAAATCTCCAAGCCCAAAAAGAACCTAACATTACGTACAAGTAAAGATGTCATTACGCCTTTATCCTCAATATTTTCGGGGAAAATATCACTTCCTTGCACGGCTATTTGAGTAGTGTGCGATTGGATTGTATCAAGCGAATACTAGCTTAAGAAGTTAACTGCCGCTGTTTGATCAGTTCGGCAGCAGTAATGCGGACAATCTTGCCGTCAACGGTGGTCACAATTGCAGTATTAGTTTGGATTGCCAGATCTATAGCAGACTGTCTTGCTCGTTGCAAAGCATAATACGATCCAGCAATGTCAGGATCAGATGAGTTCAGAATATCTGGCGTGGGAATTATCATTTTCATCCTTGATTAATTTTTTCTAACGTTGTTGAGTCACCATCAAGTAATACCCATGATTTTACAGCTTTTTGATAATTAGGTAAATTTGCAAGTCCGGCAATATAGCGTCTGCGAATGACATCTTCTGGGATGTTGTGTCCACCCTGTGCTACTCGCTCAGCTACTCGAGAAATTGCTAACTCAGGGGAGCTTAGTGCAATAAACCAGAGCTTAACGATATAACCTAAATCATTCCACTCTTGAATTCGTTGTAGGTAATGATTTCCAGAAAGTGTTGTTTCAAAGGCGAAGCTCTCTCCAGCTTTAGTACATTCATCCAATTCATTCAGCATTAATCGCGCGGCTTTAAAAGAAATAGATTCTGGATTAAAAGGTGCTAAGCCAGCGGCGATTAGGTCGGCATTGATGAAGCGGAACGTATGTGCCTCTTTGGGTAAGAAGTTTTTAGCGAAGGTTGTTTTTCCGGCACCATTGGGTCCGGCAATAATAATGATTTTTTTACTCATAGCAGTCATCTTTTTAGCCGCTGTGAAATATAACGCTGCTTGGACTGTTCTATTAATTGACGAATGCTTTTTTTGCCTACAATATAGTTATACAGATTTTTTTCGAGTTCTTTACTAAGTTTGAGTCCCTCAATCCGCGCAGATGCGGCAACATTAGAAACGGCAAATTGTCGAGATTGATGTAGAAGTGTATTAGCAGACATACTGCTAGTCTAATGGAAATAGAATCAATTTTCTATTCCGAAAAACAGTAAGGTCTTATTTGGTAGGACGGGCGAGATTCGAACTCGCGACCAACGGATTAAAAGTCCGCTGCTCTACCGACTGAGCTACCGTCCCAAATTAGGTAATCTAACATTATAGCAATATTATTTTAGGATTGACGAACTAAAGGCGGATTTTTTTCCAA
>CANFUO010000173.1 GCA_947450225.1 Burkholderiaceae bacterium
GCAATTCAATCAGAAGCATATAAACCCTTCTATATGCATCGCACTAGTCATTGGCTTGGCATGGATGTGCACGATGTGGGCTCTTATCGCGAGCCAGGTGATGCCAATCTGGGGTGGAGAATACTTCGTCCAGGTATGGTGTTAACTATCGAACCAGGCTTATATTTTCGCCCGTCTGCCGATGTACCTAAGGAATATTGGAATATTGGTATACGCATAGAAGATGATGTTGTCATAGGCTCTGATGCGTATGAGATTCTGTCGCGAGATGTGCCAGTGAAGGTCTCTGAAATTGAATATTGGATGGCCAACGGCTCATTGCCCTCATGAAGGAATGTCTGCAATCAGCCCAAATCATTATTCAAGGCGCAGGTCCTGTTGGACTAGCTTGTGCTATTTGGCTGTTACAAAGTAATCCTGACCTTGAGTTGGTTCTCCTTGATAAAAATACGCAATCAGATGATGATTTAAACCATGGTGATACGCGTGGAATTGCCATTTCTGAAGGCTCTAAACAACTGTTAAACAATATGCATGCTTGGGTAGATTCAGCACCCGCCATTCACCAAGTACATGTTTCTCATCAAGGACATTTTGGCCGAACAGTGATGTCTAAGGATGAAATTCATCAAGATGCTTTAGGTCATATCGTTCGCTATCGAGATATCGTTTTATCCTTACGAAAACAATTAAGAACGATGCAAGCCAAAGTTAAACATTTCACTTGGCTGTTTGATATAAACAATGATTTCGACATGCCTTCACTGAGTCCCGAAGTATGCGTGATTCATGCTGACGGCGGCTTATTTCATGAGCAATCAGCCAAAGATATTCATAAAGACTATGGGCAATCCGCTTTAGTCGGTTGGTTGGAGGTGCGTGATGTGAAGCCACACATGGCTTGGGAGCGTTTTACGCAAGGTGGTCCAATTGCTATTCTTCCGCACCACCAAGGTCCACAAGCCAAAAATTTTGTCTGGTGCGCCCCAGTAGCAAAAATTGATCAACTCTTAAGCTTACCCGAAGATCAATTCTTAAAAGAACTGATCCAAGCAATTCAACTTCCCATCGGGAAGTTTCTAAAGGTGCATGATCGTAGGTCATATCCCTTAGGTCTTAATATGAGGAAACATATTGTGCAAGGTCATGAAGTGTGGATCGGGAATGCCGCACAAACACTTCATCCAGTCGCTGGTCAAGGCTTAAATTTGGGTTTGCGAGATGCTTTTACTTTGGCAAGTTGTCTACACACAATTTATGCAAGACCCTCGAGCAATAGAGCACAGGATTTAGAGGCGCGTCTTTTGCAGTATCAAGAACAACGGAAACAAGATCGTCAAGCTACGATTCGTATGACTGATTTAATGGCCAGTGTTTTTACTTCAAACTTTTTTCCTCTCGTCATTGGGCGTGGTCTTGCGTTATCTGCATTGCAATGGCTTCCCCCAGTTAAAAATAAATTAGCTCGGCAAATGATGTTTGGTCAACGCTAAAAACATATGCCTAAATTTTAGGCATATGCTTAAAGTTGTGCTAAAGTTCTTGTTCTCACACCTCATCATTGGTTATTCGTGTTATTAGGTCAACATATTCTATCGAATCAACTATTTGTTGCTCCTATGGCAGGGGTAACTGATCGCCCTTTTCGACAATTATGTAAGCGTCTAGGGGCAGGATATGCTGTATCTGAAATGATTGCTTCAAATGCCATGCTATGGAATAGTGAAAAGACCTTGCGCCGCGCAAATCATGAGGGTGAAACCAATCCTATTTCTGTGCAAATTGCGGGGGCAGACCCGCTCGTGATGGCACAAGCAGCTATTTTGAATATTGAGCGTGGTGCTCAAATCATTGATATCAATATGGGCTGCCCGGCCAAAAAAGTATGTAATGTGGCGTCCGGATCTGCCTTATTACAAAACGAACCATTAGTTGCAAAAATCTTAACGTCCATAGTTAATGCCGCTAAAAATCAATACCCAGAAATCCCTATCACTCTAAAAATAAGAACTGGATGGGATCGGGATCATAAAAACGCCGTTCGCATCGCTAAGATTGCTGAAGATAGTGGTATTGCCATGCTCACAATCCACGGTCGAACAAAAGCAGATTTATATCATGGTCATGCGGAATATGAAACGATTGCTCAGGTAAAAGCTTCTATTAAGATTCCGGTGGTGGCTAATGGCGACATCAACTCGCCAGAAAAAGCTAAATTTGTTTTAGAAAGCACGGGTGCAGATGCCATTATGATTGGTCGAGCTGCACAAGGTCGTCCTTGGATTTTTCGAGAAATAGATTATTTTTTGAAAACAGGAAATCATTTACCACCACCACAGGTTGCTGAGATTGCTGCCATCATGCATGATCATTTACTTGAGCACTATGACTTTTACGGCGAATATGTTGGCCTGCGCTCTGCGAGAAAACATATTGGCTGGTATTGCAAGGGCTTAAGGAATTCACATCTGTTTCGTGCACGCATGAATACGATTGAATCCTGTCAAGAACAACTTCATGCTGTTGCAGAGTACTTTGATGAACTTCATCAAGTATCAGAACGTATCGAGTATTTAGAGGCTGCTTAAAAGAGATTTATGGAACCTAAAAAACATCCCGTTACTGAAGTATTTGAAATCCATCTTCAACGCTATCTTGATGATTTGGGTGATGTTGCGCCCACTAATGTGTATGAAATGGTCATCGCTTCGATAGAAAAACCTATGTTGCAACTCATCATGCAACATGCGGATCACAATCAGTCTTTAGCTGCTCAATATCTTGGCCTTAACCGAAATACCTTAAGAAAGAAACTTCTTGAGCATCATCTCATTCAAAACAAATAATATTCTTCATCCCTTTTTACTATAACTTTTTACTATAAGTCTCTTTATGATCCAAACAGCTCTCATTTCCGTATCTGATAAATCTGGAATTATCCCTTTTGCTCAAGCTTTGCACAAATTAGGTATTCGACTGATATCTACTGGGGGTACCGCAAAACTGTTGGCAGAAAATCATTTGCC